>CAYUZF010000246.1:1604-3479 GCA_964449615.1 uncultured Aureispira sp. | reverse complement strand
CGAACAGCAACCCGCTGCAAAACAAGAACCTAAAAAAGAGCAGCAAACACCTGTCGACAATCCTACGGCCAAACAGCAAACACCGCCCAAAGAAGAAAAACAACCAACAGTTTCTCCTACCACAGAACCCGTTGATCCGCTTCAACTAGTCAAAGAACAACACCAAGCGCTCAACGACGATGGTTTTAAAGAAGAATACGAGCCGTTGTTCCGCTACAAAGCAGCAACCGATTTGTCGCAAAAATTAAGTGCTTCTAAATTGGACGATTTGCAAAAGGCGTTGGGCTTGAACGAGAAATTTTTATACATCAACGAATTATTTGGGGGCGATGTAGGACAATTTCAAAACGCCATAAAAACCCTCAACGAGGGAGAAGATTTTGACTACGCACGCCGTTATATGGAGCAGAATTTAGTGGCTCAAAACGATTGGATGAACAAAACCAAACGCCCTGTAGCCAAAGATTTTGTCAAATTGGTCCGCCGTCGCTACGTCTAACAAAACGCCTTTAACAACGCATCAACTAGAATTTTGCGCGTCCTCAATCCCTAAATTATGTTGCATCAAGTCTTATGGAAAAACCGCAGTCCTTGGCAAATGCTGGGGGCTTCTATCGGTATTTTTATCGGTTTGTTTCTACTGCTCTTCGCCTTACAGGTGTACATAGATGTGCAAAAATTAACCAGTGGTGCCCGCGACAATAATTTTCTAGTTCTCAACAAGTCTTTTGAGAAAAACTACCAAAATGCGCTGGCGTTTTCGCCTGAAGACATCGCCGAGATGCGCGCACAGCCCTTCTTCAACCGCGTAAATGCCTTTGAATCCAATACGTACCAGGTTTCTTTGTCGAGTCAGAAAATGGGCTTTAGAACGCTGTTGTTCTTTCAGTCTCTGCCCGTTTCCTATCTGGATGTGGACACGACCCTGTTCAAGTGGGAAAAAGGCGACCCATTGCCCATTGTATTGTCCAGTGATTATTTGACTTTGTACAATTTTGGATTTGCCCCCAGTCAGGGCTTACCCAAATTTTCGGCAAAGACCATTAGTTTGGTGGATTTTACGGTAACGGTGCAGGGCAAAGGAAGCAGCGAGCGTTTTGAGGCTTATGTGGCGGGCTTTACGCCCAATGTGAATTCGATTATGGTGCCGCCCAATTTTATGGCGTATACCAACAGCCTCTACGGCGACGAACGAGAAGCTAAGGCTCCTACGCAGTTAATTGCGGCCACCGATAACCCTTACAACGTTAATTTAGAGCAATTTTTAGAGGAAAAAGGATATGAACTCTCTAAAGGAGGTTTGATTGGGGGCGAGCTTAAAAGTTCGCTGTATATTTTGATCTTTTTGTTGGTGGCCATTGGCCTTACAATTGTCAGCTTGGCGCTTCTGGTTTTTGTGTTGAATTTTCAGGTGCTCATTGCCCAATCGAGCCACGATATTCGACTCCTGCTGCAATTGGGTTACCCTGCCAAAGACATCGCTGCTACGCTTTCCAACCGACTGCTTAAACGGTTTGCGGTGGTGGTAGTGGCTGCATTTGGGGTCTTAATCCCCCTCAAATATGCGCTTACTGCCAGCTTGGCAGAACAAGGTTATAGTTTGAGCTATTACCCGCATTGGTTGGTCTGGTTGGTCGGTTTCTCGCTTTGCGCTCTATTTGTAGGCATCAATTATAGCAGCATCCAAAAAAATGTGGAAGGTTTGGCATAGTTTTGCTCTGTTAGTTTAGCATACCCTAATTTTGTTGTATCATTTTAGGGTCAATTAGCGTTTAAGTAGTACAGAGGCAATGGCAAACGCTTACTACGTTCAACCTATCAAAATCTAACCACTATGCAATTTTTTACTTCCCTGTTCTTCCTGTTTTGTTGCTG
>CAYUZF010000246.1:0-1577 GCA_964449615.1 uncultured Aureispira sp. | reverse complement strand
AGCTTTGCACAAGCGCAGACAGGTTCCTATTCTTATAAAAATAAAACGAGCGGTACCAGCATTGACTTGGACTTGCGGCGCGACGGCGTTTTTATTTATAAACATAACAAAGGCTGGGCAAGCTGCGAAACGCGGGGCAATTGGCGTCCGTTGGGCAGTGGCCGCGTTATTTTGACCAGCGAGTACCAATTGAGTGCTTATAAATTGGAGGAAAGCGAACAGCCCAATGCAAAAGGCTTGCAGGTAATCATTCAAAGCACGGGCAAAAACCAAAGCCCTTCTAACATCAAAGCCATCTATTTTAACGAGGACGAAACCGCCGTGTTTGCCCCTGATGGAGAAGCGGGTATGCGATTTTTGGCTCAACGCCAACGCGAACTCACTTCGGGCAGTCGGGAATTGCGCGACAGCCTAAAAAACACCGATTTGCCGCGCTTTTACAACTATCCCAATATTAAAAATGTCACGTCTATTACCATAGAATTTGACGATCAAACGTTGATGATTCCCATAGAGAACAGCAAGGCCAATAAATTTGTCATTACAACTAGTTTTGCCCCCAATTCTGCATACAAATACATGAACGAGCAGGAATTTATCAAGCAAGGCGACTTTATCAGTGAGGCGGGCAGTGCGATCAAGCTCAAAAAGAACAAGCGTTAGCATACGAACCTAAAAAAAAGGTTTGCCAAAGCGAGCTTTAACAAACCTATGAATCACCAAAAATCAATCAATTATATTCCATAACGCTGGACAAGCTTGCTTTTGTTAGCAGGGTAGTATATTGTCCATTGTTTAGTAACAACGTCTCGAAAGTATAAACTTTTGGGGAAAGTTCAAAACTATTTTGAAAAAAATAGTTTAGCAAGGCTTTTTTTTTGACAAAGCGTGGTCTCGGTAGTGCTGGTAAGGAATTTTAGCTATTTATTGTTTATTTTGCAAGAGCGCTTACTGGCTACACCTATTGGTCAAAAAAAGCCTTTTTGTTTTTAATTCCAACAATCGCTATTATGAACCTTCCTATTTTGTTGCTGCTTCTATTGGGTAGTTTTTGTGCCTGCAATGCGCCCAATACAGATGTCACTTCCAACGAAAATATCCCTTCTCCTCCCATTGCCGAACAGGCCCCACAGGCCGCTCCTCCTACTGCCCTGCTGCGCCAAGTAGACGACCGCGACACCTTGCGAAAATCAACAGCTGCTTTTATTGAGCAATACGGTTCCAACTACGACGCAGTGGCCTATAGTTTGGTCGTCGACGACGCTTATTATTTTGTGGTGGCCAACGGCGATTGGTCGTTGAGTAAACAACAAGCCAAACAAGCTAAGACTCAAGCACGACCGTATAAAATGGGCTTGGTCGATGCCAACAATCAAGTAATCATTCCGCTGCAATTTGACAAAATTTACAACCTCGGTGCCACCGCTAGCAATCTGTTGGAGGTGGAAAGCAAAGGCAAACGCGGGTTGTATAATTTACAGGGCAAGGCTTTGTTAGCGGCTACTTACGACGGCATCTACCCCGCCAGCAAAAGTCCCAATGTGTGGGCATATTGGCGCAAAGGCCAGCAGTTTGGC
>CAYUZF010000245.1:3605-7501 GCA_964449615.1 uncultured Aureispira sp. | reverse complement strand
AACAAAAGAAAGGAAAGAAGAAGATGCGCGAGGTAGGCAATGTGCAAGTTCCGCAAAAGGCGTTCTTGGATGTGCTTAAGCTCGATTAAAGTTTTTTCTTTACTGCCATACTATACAAAACGACCTTCTAAGAAGGTCGTTTTTTGTCCAACCGATCCTCACTTTTATCCATCACTACAACCGCTCATATTATGAAAAACATGCTTTTTTTTGTACTTGGAATGGTCACGCTCTCGGCTGTTTTATTGGTTACCGCTTACGCTAAACCCGATAGTCTAGAAGTGCCTTTATCAACGACTACCCTCCAAGAGAATGCCCCCGACCAAACCGAAGTACAAGATGTTTCTGCGCCGCCCATGCCCGATGCGGTTGATTTTGCAGGCGAAGCCCTACCAATGGATAATTTTGACGCTATCGAGCGCTTTGACCGCGAGTTGATTGCCAATACTTTTCGCCACTCGGCGACGTTTGTATACATCAAACGCGCCAACCGCTATTTTCCTATTATTGAACCCATTCTAAAGGCGCAAGGTATGCCCGATGACTTGAAATATTTGGCGGTTGCCGAATCGGGTCTGGACAATGCTGTATCGCCCGCGGGCGCACGCGGATTCTGGCAATTCATGCCCAAGACTGCCCAGGCACGCGGCTTAGAGGTCAACAGCGAAATTGACGAGCGCTACCACTTAGAAAAATCAACCATCGCTGCCTGTGCCTACTTGCGCGAGGCGCACAACGACTTGGGCAGCTGGATGCTGGCCGCCGCTTCTTACAACATGGGCAAAGGCGGGCTTAAAAAGCGCCTACGCGAGCAGAAAGGAGAAAACTACTTTGACCTTAACCTCAACAGCGAAACGAGCCGTTACCTTCTGCGCATTATGGCGCTCAAAGAAATCATGCAACACCCTGAAACCTACGGGTTCTCACTTTCTGAAAAAGACCTCTACGCGCCTTTTCCTCCGCACAAAGTAATTACCGTAAACGGCAGCGTGGGCAGTTGGGCCGATTTTGCAGCACAGCACAACACGACTTACCGCATGCTCAAGGTATACAACCCCTGGCTGCGCAGTACAAGTTTGACCAATAAATACAAAAAGACTTACAAGGTTTACGTCCCTGTTTCGTAGGGCATTTATATATTTTACTTCCCAGTAGGGGGCAACTGCTGTTGCCCCCTACTGCTGTTGCCCACGGCGGCGCGCCCGCTTCACTTTGCCCGCCACGTGGCTCTTGCCCAACCCCAACAAAAACCGCTTACCCAACGGCCCCGCTTTACCTGTTGTACTCCCCTTCCGAAAACTATCAAAAAACAATTTGCTGTGCATTACGGCAAAAGCCGCACAACTGTTGTGGTTCAAATGCTTGTTTACTCGTTTCAACCGTAAGTTTTCTGCCCCTAGCTCTTTCATCGTTTCGTAAGCTACTATAGAATTTTCATAGTTTACCTGCTCATCGGCCTCACAATAGCAAAACAGCACAGGCTGTTCGGGCTTCCAATTGTGTACACTGTTCTCCTTTAAAGCTTTCTTAAAAGGAAAATCATCTTGTTCCAAATACTGCTTGACCATCGTAGGCTGCAACACATCTTTAGGGACACTGGGAATTTGGCGGTTGATGTAGTTCATAGAATATTCGCCGTTGTACAAGGGCGGCAAAATACTGTCGTAAGGGGGCAACAACAAATCAATCGGCTGTTGATAGAGGTTGTAAATTTCATTGTAAGAAAACAACAAATATGGCAGATAACCAGGATGTGAGTACGGCTCAAACATCGTTCCCTCCTGTACGCCTCCCAAATCATACGCGCCCGACATAGGCGCAGAAGCGGTCACTACAAATTCCTCGTTGTAGCGTTCTTGAACGACTTTATTAAAGCTCAACGCCGCGTGTCCGCCCTGCGAATACCCCGTTACAAACAACTGTTCATTTTGCACCAAATTTAACTCCTCGTTGATCTGGCGAATGGCCCGCAGTAGGTAAATCGTTGCGCCTGCCTGCGTTTCGATGTGGTGATACAGATGGTTTTTCTCGCCTTTGCCCAAACCCAAATAATCGGGACGGGCGACCAGATAGCCGTCGGTAGCAAACCCTACACAAATCGCCTGTTCCCCACCCAAGCGTACCCGCCTGTTTTTGCGAATTTGGGTGCCGTGGTGGTAACAAAGCATGGGGTGGTCTGCCTCTTTAGCCGTTTCACCATCGGGCACTTGGGGTACAAAATACAAGCCTGATGCCTGAATGGGCGTGCCGTCGTGCCAACGCATGGTATAGACCACTTCGTAAACATTTACTTCGTAACGAATCGGCGCTAGAGCTTTGGGAATATTGGCTTGTTTCCATTTGTTGCCCAAAGTTTCTTTGGTATAAGTTTCGACCAATTCGTAAGAAATCAAGGGTTGTTCTAAATTGGATTGGGCAGTTAAATCCCAAGATAGTGGGAAGAGCAGAAAGAATAAAAAACGCATAATGCTAGTTGATGAGGTGGCAAAGAAAAGAAATATACACTATTGTGACCAAAAAAGCAAGGGAATGTTTTCTTTAAATGAGCATCTAAGCCACAAAAAATCATTTTTTGTATTGGTCGGAGAATGCTGTATCTTGTGAAAGATGTAGCCGTTGTTTAGAACAAGATTGTTTTTGCCGTTTTCTATGAAAAACCCCGAACTAGCCGAGTTATTTTACCGCCAATTTGAGCATGTGCATGCCCTACAAGCCGCTCCCAGCGACAAAATACGGCAATTGGATCATCTTTTGACAGCCTTTTTTGTAGACTTAACCCGCAGTAAGAACATCGTTTTTACTACTATGTTTTCGCGGGTAGCCTTTGCGGCACAGGAACATCAAATTAGCCGCGCCCTGCAATGGCGCATCCACCAAATTCGCAAAAAACGGCAGGTACATCCCGACGTGATCAGCGAACAAGACTATCTAAGTACGTTCAAAACGGCCTGTTTTACCATTGCCGCGTTTTGTAAAACGGCCGTCTCTGTGCCGCTTCAGGAGATCATTGCTACCATTCAGGACAGCGAAGAACCGCAGCAGCGCCGTATCAGCAGCAAAACCCGCTTTGCCGTGTTGCGGGTGGTAGTACTGGCCGTAAACGACAAAAAAAATCAACTGCTTTGTCAGCCCTTTGATGCGCCCGAAGAACAAATCGTGGTGCGCTACAACGAGACGGGTTATAACGAAAGCTTTAACAACAACATTCGCGACCTCAAACGCTATTTTAGAGGCTTCGCAACGGTTAACTTATTGGATGTCAGTATAACCGAGGAAGGCGAATACATTCCTAGAGCTTTTGTGATTGAACCCGATTACATGATTGATGTGAGCAGCATTTCGGAGTGTTTTCAAAGTTTTGGGGCGTCGGCAGCTTTGTATTTGTTGAAAAAGTTCACGCCGTTCACCTCCTCCGTGCCGTTGATGTTGGGAAACGTAGCCAACTTTTTTTTGGACGAGTTAATGACCAACGAAGATGCAGTGTTTCAGGAAACCTTTCCCAAAGCGTTTTCCCTCAACCCGTTGAGTTTTGCCACTTTTAGCGATAAAGAAGTACTAGAAATTTATCAGAAGAGCCAAAAGCATTTTACCAATCTCAAAACGACCGTCAAAGTGCGGTTAGAAGAGAACGATATTGAGCCGCAGCAGTGTTTTTTGGAGCCTTCTTTTTATTCTAATATTTATGGCATTCAAGGGCGTTTGGATGTGTTGTACAAAGACAACGAGCAAAATAAAATTGCCATTATAGAGCTGAAAAGTGGCCGCCCGTTCAAACCCAACTATTTGGGCCTAAACCAAAACCACTACCAACAAACCAACCTTTACGACTTGCTGGTGCGCTCGGCCTTTGGCAGCGATTTGCGTTCCAACACGTATATGCTTTATTCGGGCATCGA
>CAYUZF010000245.1:0-3595 GCA_964449615.1 uncultured Aureispira sp. | reverse complement strand
CTTGGACCAACTCAAACCCGCGCCCCCCAACCGCAGTCAACAATACGACGCCCTCAAACTGCGCAACGACATCATCGCCATCGAACGCGGCTTGGCCGAAATGGACAACCAAGCGTTGAGCACCCAAACCACCATGCTGGACGTCCTAAGTCCGCAGCGTTTGGAAAAAGCACAGGGATTTATAGCACGCGATTTACAAGAATTTGCGGCGGTTGTGCAGCAGGCGACGCCTTTGGAGCGCTTGTATTTTCTCAATTTTGTGAGTTTTACCGCCCGCGAACACCAGTTGGCCAAAACAGGCGAAGCAGGGCGCGACAACCGCAACGGCTTGGCGGGGGTGTGGCTGCACAGTTATCAACAAAAAAACGAAGCTTTTGATATTTTGGGTTATTTAACGGTTTTGAAAAACCGCTCTGGCGAAGAAGAACCGCTATTGGATTTCAAGCGCACTGCCGCAACCAACGAACTGGCTAATTTCCGACAGGGAGATATTATTGTTCTCTATCCCGTTCGAGAAAAAGACGACAATGTTTTAAACGATCAGGTATTTAAAGGGTCTGTTACCTTTATAGATGCCGAACGGGTGCAGGTGCAATTGCGTTACCGCCAATTCAACGAATCGCTTTTTGAATCCAATTTGCAATGGAACATTGAGCCTGATATGATGGACAGTAGTTTTAAAGTGCAATACCGCGCCTTGTTTAGCTTTTTGCAAACCAATACCCGACAGCGCCGTTTGTTGATGACGCTCGAAGCACCAGTAGCACCCAAGATTCGTCCACTGCATTTGAGCAATCCCAATCTGAGTACCGAGCAGCGCAAGGTGTTGTACAAAGCCCTGGCGGCTAAGGATTACTTTCTATTGGTCGGCCCTCCAGGCACAGGTAAAACAAAGTTTATGTTGGCCGAAATGGTGCGTTATTTATTAAAAAACACTCAAGAACAGGTTTTGCTACTCGCCTACACCAACCGCGCTGTTGATGAAATTTGTGAGGCTATTCACGCTTTTGCGGAGAACGATTACCTGCGCATTGGCAACCCGCATTCTACCAGTCCGCACTTTCACCACCGCCTGTTTTCCGAGCGCACCAAAGACGCCACCAAACGAAAAGAATTGGTGGAAATCATTGCACAACATCGAATTTTTGTCTCTACAGTGGCCTCCATTGCGAGCAAGGCGGGCAGTTTGTTTCAGCTTAAACAGTTTGATACGGTTATTATTGATGAAGCTTCGCAAATTTTAGAGCCGTTGTTGGTGGGGCTGTTGCCTAATTTTAAACGCTTTGTACTCATTGGCGATCACAAACAGCTGCCTGCCGTAGTTTTGCAAGATAAGGAGCGTTCCAAAGTGCGCGATCAAGCGTTGTTTCAAATCGGATTGTACAACCGCCGCAATTCCCTGTTTGAACGGCTCTACCGCCGCGCCGAGGCACAGGGTTGGGATTGGGCTTTTGATCGTTTGTCGCACCAGGGCCGCATGCACCGCGATATTTGCGCCTTTCCAAGTGCACATTTCTACGATAATAAATTGCAATTGCTCCCCAAAGAATTACCCATTGCCGCTTGGCAACAAGCCCCCCTACACTACCAGCCTCCCAGCAATGCCAGCGCTTTGGAACGCCAATTGGCACAGCACCGAATGCTCTACTTTGGCAGCAGCATCAACCGGGTCAGCAATCTCAAAACCAACTTAGACGAGGCTCAGTGGATTGGCAAACTTATCCAAGGTTTTGAAGCCCTCTACGAAGCCAATGGCGAGCATTTGGAGATCAAAGATGTAGGAGTTATTACGCCTTTCCGCGCTCAAATTGCACAAGTCCGCAGCGAGCTTGCCCGCTACAAAAAAGGCTATGAAAATTGCACCATAGATACCGTAGAACGCTACCAAGGCGGCGCACGCGATATTATTATTATTTCGCTCTGCCTCAACGACATTTACCAATTGGAAAGTATTATTTCGCTCTCGGATGATGAAGTGGTAGATCGCAAACTCAATGTGGCTCTGACCCGCGCCCGCAAACACCTTATCCTATTGGGCAACGAAGAGCTGATGCGCTTGGACAAGCGCTACAATGCGTTGATTGATTTTATAAAAAATCAACAACACCTCGCCAACACAACCAACAACTAATGGACACCATCTTCACCTTATTACTTGGCTTGCACATCGCGCTAGGAGGCTTGGCACTGGCAACAGGCAGTCTTGTTTTGCTCTTAGCAAAAGGCGATCGCCGCCACAAACAACTAGGAAAGATCTTTTATTACAGCTTATTGATCGCTTCCCTGGTCGCTTGTATAATCGCCGTTTTGCCTAAGCATCAAAATATTTTTCTTTTCTGCATCGGCCTATTGACACTTTATTTACTCATCGCAGGTTACCGCGCTTTAGGCTTTCGCCAAAAAAATCCCGACCTAAGCCGCGACAAACTACTGGCATTGACATTGGGTTTAATAGGGCTTGTCTTAATCAGCTTTCCCATCATACTCTATCAAAAAACCAATTATATTACAGCGGGATTTGGGGTGGCTTGTTTGTATTTTGGATTGAGTGATTTGCGCCTCTATCGTCGTCCTAAGGTGCTACAGGCAGAGTGGCTGCAACAACATCTGGGCAAAATGACAGGTGCCTATCTTGCTTCGGTTACTGCTTTTTTTGTGGTTAATAATATTCTATTGGTACCGATGTGGAACTGGTTTGCTCCAGGTATTTTTGGAGGGGTTTGGATTGCTTTTTACAATAGAAAACTAAGAAAAGATAAAGCCACAGCGCAGTAGGATGCCCCCTATTCTCTAGTTAAACAATAAACTACGCGTTTCCAGCTCAAACCATAAATCATGCGTTTTCTACTCTTCTTACTCCTCTCAACAACTGCCCTTTCGGCTCAATTCCAGCCCACGACTCCGTACCACTGCAAGGTTACCAAAGACAACTTGTATTTTCATTTGGGCGACAGCACACAGCCGCCTTTACTCACCTTGCCGCTGAACCGCCAATTGCTCCGCGCTGCTACTTCTACCCCCCGCGTACGAGAAACTTACGGCTTTTTTAAATTCAAAGAGCGGTTTGACAAGCGCTGCCAGCAAAGCAGCATAGACACGATCAAGAGCGATCAACAGCAGGTGGTAATCGAAGGAGACTTGTGCGAGATTCCTTTTTCTATTGTTATAAAAATAGTCGACCCGCACAGCATTAGCGTGCGCGTACAAACCGACGCCGCGCAGTACAACCGTCTGTACTTTCGTTATGATGCGCCTGTTGAAGAAGCTATTTTTGGACTGGGAGAGCAATATACCCACAGCAATTTAAACGGTAAAAAAGTACCAATTTGGGTAGAAGAACAAGGGATTGGAGCAGGCGACCAGCCCATTACAGCCATTGCCAATGTAAAAATTGCGGGCGGCACTCCTGTAAGTACCTACGCCCCTATTCCTTTTTACTTATCGAGTGCTGGGTATTCTTTTTTTTTAAAGGACAGCTGCCGCGCTGTGTTTGACTTTCGCGCCAAACAGTACCACCAATTAGAAGTCTGGCAAGGACAATTTGAGCTTATTTTGCGCCAACATGCGAACCCTTTGGCATTGCTAGAAGCACAAA
>CAYUZF010000244.1:0-7587 GCA_964449615.1 uncultured Aureispira sp. | reverse complement strand
GATCAAAAAATTAATTATCGTTAAGTAACCAAGTTGTAACAAACGAACTATAGTGGCTGTAACCCATAAGAGCGTCTTGCGTCCTTACAGGTTACAGCCCTTTTTTAGGCTTCTAAGAACGCCAACAAAGGTGTTATAAATGCCTGAAAACTTTCTATATGCGGCAAATGCCCAACGTTGGGGATCTCTAACAACCGCGCATCTGGAATAACCTGCTGGGTCTGCTTGCCCAACTGCTCATACAAGCCCATGGTACGGCGCACTTCTTTCGAGACCAAAGGTTTGCCCAAGGCCGTGCGGTCCCGCGTACCAATAATCAGTAAAGTCGGACAACTGATGTTTTTAAATTCGTACAGCACTGGTTGCGTGAAAATCATGTCGTACGTCAGCGCCGCATTCCAAGCAATACGCTCATAATCCGAGTTGAGCGTCCACCCCGCCAAGATATTTACCCACTCGTCGTAAGCAGGCTTCCATTTTCCATCGTAATAATTCTTAAGCTGGTAAGCCTTTATGCCCTTGTAACTCTTTTTCAACTCCTGCTGGTACCACCATTCTACAGGTCGATAAGGTACTTTAAGTTTCCAATCTTCAAGGCCAATAGGATTTGCCAGAATCAAGCGCTCTGCTACATCGGGATACATCAGCGTAAAGCGCGTGGCCAACATTCCACCCATAGAATGACCCAGTACAGCTGTTTTTTTGACGCCCAGTTCGTCTAGCAATTGCTTGGTATGTTTGGCTAGCGCATGGAAAGTGTAGTGAAAATGGTGGGGTTTGCTGGACTTTCCAAAGCCAATTTGATCGGGCACCACTACCGTATACCCTTCTTTTAAAAGCTGCTGCATGGTGGTTTCCCAATAAGCGCCGTTGAAATTTTTGCCGTGGAACAACAGCACCGTTTTACCGTTGGGCTGCTCGGCCTTTACATACATGTACGCCATTCTCAACGCTTGTTCTTGGCTATTGATCGTCAGGTATTCTACCGGGTAGGGATAGTCGTAATTGTTGAGCATAACATCCAAGCAGCGCAGTTGATCGTCCTGTGCCAGCAGACCCAAAGGAGCCAGCAAACAAATCAAATGCCCTAAAAATCCTCGTAGGTGTTGCATTGTTCGTGTAGTTTTTTAATGAAGTTGTATGATTTTCCAAAAACAACAGCAAACAACGGAACTAGGTTGCCATTAAAACAAAAATGCGTCCTGATCAATGACCAGAACGCATGCTTTAATTTATGGAAGTTATGTCCTATTGTATCAAATAAAAAAAGAGCAGAGACCCACCAGCTGCTACAACCGCCTACCCTTGCTTGCTTTCACACCTGGGGGATTTAACGGGAGCTTGCTATGCGCCTCCAACTCCGAGTACAAATATAAGGCACTTTTCTAGTTTACACAAGCTTTTTTCAATAAAAGATGCTTTTTTTTAACTCCATTTTTTACAAGCAATTGTCTATCAAGCTTCAAGCAGTTGAATATTTTTATCGACTACAGTTAGAATTACTCTATGTATGGGGGTAACCACTTGGTTAAAACATAAACCCAAAACGAATAGAAGGGCGGAAATAGGTAGTTTTTATGTCCTCAAAACTAACATTAGGAAAATCGTCTGTATTCTCTCTTCGGAAGTCTAGATCCCACAGCTCAAACCCTACGTCCACAAAACAATAGCTGCTGTTTTTAGAGGGGATTCGCCAACCCATACAGGACCGCAAGTGTAAGCCCCATTTAGCCTCGTCTAATACATAAGGCGACAAAATCCCATTCAAATCCAACACCCTTCCAGCACCTACCCCTACTTCCGCATACATGGGCGACTTAAAATCCACCCTCACAGTGCCACGTATATTGACAAGAGAATATTCAAAATCTGCCGAAAGTGCTCCTGCGACACCTACTCCTAGCCATTTATTAAAGCGGTAACCCAATCCAGCGTCTACAAAAATTCCTACAAAAAGAAAGCCAATTTGAGGCGCAATCGTTTGTCCTATACCAGCATGTCCGTAAAACCCTTTTTTAATGACTACCTGTTTGGGGTAATTAGATACATCAATCCACGAACCTCTGTAGCTAAGATTATCAACTTCTTTGGCTTGATGAACGATGGTATCGCCCGTTGCTGTTCTAAAAATCACCCGCATTCTAGGTTGGTAACTCAATACCTGTCCTGTTATCAGAGTGGAATCCATAAGGAGCAACGTATCTACAAAGTTGTATTCTTGTGCTTTGAGAGAAAGCGTATTAATCAATAAGAACAGAGTGGTTAATTCTATCAATTTTAATGAATTATTGATCTTCATGATTATTTTTTGTTAGTGCATTAATTACTTTTAAAATGGGAAGTTGGGAGGCTCTAAAAAATAGCTCCCAGCCGTATGCCAGCCGTTGAAAGGGTTTGCTTTTCTAAAAAGTAGCCAAAGGTAGGCCTGATTCCAGAAATACTAGTTTGTTGCTGATACCAATCCAAAGCTATAAAAAAGTGCGTTTTGCGGCGCGAAGAAAGCTGTACGCCTACACTAGGCCGAAGAAACAAACCGCCGTTCTCCGTATGTTCAGGATAACGATAGCCATTGTAACGCACATAACCGTAGCCCACCGCAAATTCTACATAGGGCGTAAAGGGCTTTTTCATAAGATTGGCTCTAACAATAGGTCCAAAATGAAAATTGTCAAAATCGCCGCGCAGCGCAACCCCCACGTTTACGCCCATCATAACACAGGGATGCGGCCGATACCCCACTAGCCCATCTACAAACACCCCAAAATCGGGATTGTTAGGCGTAAAATGCCCCGCTGAAACCATTAACCACAGACCTTCTTCTAAAGCTATAGAAGGTAAATGTTTGACGTTGTTTATCACACTCGGCGGAACCGATGCATTGGTTTTGGCAGTAATTTTAACCACAGTATCCACAGCAGAAGAATCTGCCGTTGGTTGTTCTTCAGAAAGGTAAGGCACTTGGGCAATCTCTTCCACCTTTCGGCCTGGATAGACCAAAACGGTTCCATTCATCAACTGAATTTCAATCTCCTTATTGGGATCAAAACGAAGGATGTTCCCGCGCAAAACAGAGCCGTCCCTGAGATAGACGACATCATAAGTGGCCTGTTGTGCGACTGCTGCAAAAGGAAACGACAAACTTATTCCCAATACAAACACGAGCCACAGCCTATTTATAAGCTTCATAGTAACAAATAATGGTTGGTGGCAATCTAGTGGTTTAAGAAAAAAGAGAAACAGGAACGTATAAAGTCGTCGTTCCCGTTTCTCTTAGGTATAAGGTTGTTGGTTGTAAGGTTGGTTATTTACTAAGGTCAGGTCAATTTCTTAAAACTGCATTCCTACGCGTATAGAAGGGCGCAAGTACGTATATTCTTCGACATAGGAAAAGTTATTCCAAGTGCGGCCAGCATAGGAAACTTTTTGATAATACAAACCAATGTCTACAAAGGTATGTATGCGATTGCGTGAAGCAAAGCGCATTCCAATACTAGGTCGGAAATAGATGCCACCGCGCATTTCTGTAACTTCCTGCACCCCAGAATTAGCGAATCCAATGCTGTTTCTAGACAACGGCTGTCCATAACCTACGCCAATGTTGTAATAAGGACTAAACGTTTTGTTAAGAATATCGCCGTGTATGTTTCCGTAGCCATACAAAAACGACTGAGAGAAATCCAACAACGAACCTGCCCCTACACCAATGGCAAACAAATGGTGTATGCGATAACCGACCATACCATCTATATAAAATCCAGGAAAAGGAACTAAGTTGGTGTTGGGGCCAGGAAAAACATTGCCCACCGCTACCATACCATAGAAGCCAGGCTCAGGTACGTGTTGTTCCCATGTTTCTATGATGATGTCTTCCCCTGCGCCTTCAGCAGTGTCGACAGTAGGCTCCAGCGGAATTACTTTGATGTCTGTAGGTTCTGTGGTAATTTCCTCTTTTTCTATTTTTAATACTTCGCTGGATTCATAGACTAAGATACTCCCACCTTTGATTTTAACTTTAATATTGGTATTGGGGTCGTGTTGCAAGACTTGCCCGCGCAAGATCGAACCATTTTTGAGGTAAACAACGTCTTCTAAGGTGGTTTGCGCCCATGCAGCAGCGCCTAAAAGGCAACTAATAACAAATATAAATAGGGTGGATAAGCATTTGTTGATAAACATGTGTAGTGCATTTTTTTGAACACTAACAGTCAAGGACTCTACGACCATTAGCAGAATAGATTTTGAAGAGCTTCTAATCCTAACTCTTTGGATCAATTGGGATAAAAAAGAAAGAGCGAAGCGGCTTATAACGGCGAAACTTCGCTCTTTCCCTATGTACTAAACGGTATTCCTGGACTTTATTCGGCCACTTCCATATGGCTCAACAATTGTAAGTTCTCTGGATTACTGGTGCTGTACTGATAAAAACCATCTTTACCAACTACCATCACAACATCACTATTGGGCAAAGTAATGGCATCGTAAGCCGCAGCACTGGGCTCGTGGAAAAGTTCTCTTACATTAGTTTTGTTGCTAATGTCGAACACTTTCAAACCATCGTTGCCCTCACACAAATACAACTCATCGTTATCAACGCTCAATCCGTGTGGGTGGGTCATAGCAGTAGTGCTCACTAAGGTTGGATTCTGAATATCGGAAATATCAATAATGTCCAATTGGTTGTTAAAAGAGCCGCAAGGTGTTCCACCTCTCAACGTAACATAAGCAAAATCATCTTGTACAAATACAGGATCACAAGCCGTAGCATGTTGGAATTCACTGATGTAAGTAGGATTTAATGGATTGGTGTTGCTGTAAATGAACATGCCCTGTGTGCTGCCAATAAACAAACGATCACGGTAAGGAAAAATAGTTTCAATGCCCATTCCGATGTTTACCTCTGTCGCATAAGTAGGCATTTCAGGATTAGAAATATTGTACACATGCATGTTGGTTTCATCCACGATGTACAAAACTTGCCCATTGATCGCAAAGCGCGCCATAGAACCTCCAATACCAACAGCTTGACGACCAGCGCCACCGCCAGCACCTGTTGCGCCACCGCCCATTGGAGTATTTAGACCCATGTCCATATTGGCGCCACCAGCCATACGCGGATCCATAGAGACATCTATAAAGTCATTACAGTCAATTGTTTCGGTTACTTCTTCTTCTCTATAATCTACCAAAAGCCCGTGCGAAGGATCACTGCCATAAGAAGGAAACGCATCTTCTACGCGCTCTGTTAGTCGAATGTTTTGCAAATCAGAAATGTCGATGGCCAACAAATCTACATAGTTATCTGCGTACAATACATTGCCACGCATAGCGATGTCTTTGTTTCCAGGAATACGGATAAATGCCGTACGTACAGGTGCGGAAGGATTGCTGTTGTCTACCACATGTACCCCTTCAGAGACTTCATTGATCAGCAAGGTGTTTCCGTATAAGTAAATTTTTCCAGGGTTTTTGAGATCCATTGGACCTTCTACCGTAGGGTCTACTCTAAATTCTGCGGCTGTTTTGTAAACAGGGATGTATTTAATGTAAGTAACAGTGCGTTCACAACTGTCTCTACAGCTCGTGCTAAATAACAACAGTGTCGTTACAGCCAAAAGCAAACTTGGTAAATGCTTCATAAAATTTGGTTTAAGTAGTTAAATAATTACAAAATGGTGAAACGATAGAACAAGCTAGTTACGCCGTGTTTTTACACAACCATTACCTAACTATTTGGGGTTATTAATTCTTTACAAAATTATATTTATTGCAAGGATTTTTAAGAGTCTAGTTATTAGCCCTATTTATCATCGTTATCCATTAATGAATCCTAAAATAGCAGCAAGTTACCAGTCCACTTACAAGAAAACGAGTGCTGCAAAAAATGTGCTAACTCTTTAGATTTTTTTAACTAAGAAATTAGTAGTTCAGCTATTTTTTTAACAATTTTGTGACAACTTTGATGCTAAAATGCACAAAAAAAAGCCCCACAATCTTTGATTGTGAAGCTTTTACAAGTTTTTTTGTTCTCTAAAAGAACGCCAACGCAAGTCTTTAGAAAAAAGTACCTCGAATTGAATTTATTTTTCAACGAGCTTCAGAAAGCTCATTTTTTAGATTTCTTCTTTGGAGTCTAAGCGTCGATGGTAATCTCGCTGATGCGCTCTAATTTTAGAGGATCCATAGCATCGTACTGTATGATTCCGTTCTTACCTACCACAATCAAAGTATTGTTGCCGTTGTTTGGAATTACATCGTAAGCTTTGCGGATGTTTCTATCGGCAAATTTCATGTTGTCCAAAATGCGGTGCTTGTCGGTTACGTCAAATACCTTCAAACCTTGATTACCATCACACAAGTAAAGCGTATTGTTCTGCACACTCAAACCGTGTGGGTTGTGCATATCAAAATCACGTACTAAGGTGGGTTGTTGCATGTTGGAAATATCAACTACATCCAATTTATTGATGGCACGGTCACATGGGCCACCGCTGCGCAACGTAACGTAAGCATAGTTGCCGTCTACTACAACAGGGTCGCAAGCTACTGCATGCTCAAACTTACTGATGAAGCGGGGTGCGTTTGGATTAGAGTTGTCGTAAATATACATGCCTTCTGTACCGCCAATGAACAACTGGCCTTCGTGTGGAAATACCGTTTCTACTTCGAAATCCATAGCGATGGTGTTCACTTTCTTGGGATTATCTTGGTCAGAAATATCGTAAACAATCATAGAATTTCCATCCAATACATAAAGGCTGTTGTCTACAATAGTGAACCGCGCCATTGAACCGCCTGCTCCTACAGGATTTCCACCGCCAGCAGCGCCGCCGTGTGATACGGCTTGGAATTGCGTGTTGCGCATGCCGTCCAAGTCCATGCCGCCTTCCATGGCTAGCAATTGCTCTTTGCGTGCTCTTTCAAAGTTCTTAAATACACCTTTTACGCGTTTGATGCTTCCTGTTTTGGTGTTCAACGTTACCAAATCCATGTAGTTGTCCGCATAAATAATATCTCCTTTTACAGCGACGTCAATGTTACCAGGAATTTTAACAAACGCTACTTTCTTAGGTGCTGCTGGATTTTCGTTGTAAACAACGTGTATCCCCTTACCCATTTCGTTGATCAACAACATGTCGTCCTTGACGTAGATTTTGCCAGGTTGCTGTAGCTTTTGAGGGCCTTGTAGTGCGATGGCGTCTGCGCGCAATTCATTGTTGGATTTGTAACCAACAGGGGTTTCGTCGCTGCTGCATCCGATTAATAGAGAAGTTGCCAAGATTGCAGCTCCGTAAAAAAACGTCTTTTTCATATCGTGTTTGTTTTTGCATAAAAGCCATTGTAGCAACAGCTTTCTTTTAATCTTAATGAGGCGCAAGACAATAAAATAGGGTCTACTTTCTATGCGCAATTTATATAACTATTGATTTTCTACTATAACTAGAAATACTGCCCTAAATATACTATTTTCTCCTGACTTTCAACGGTTCTTTTTAGAAGTATCTGTTATACAATTCTTAAAAAAAATCGTTTACAATACTCCAACGAGAAATAGTAATTTATAGTTTCATGAAAAGCCATTTTATACCG
>CAYUZF010000243.1:0-7720 GCA_964449615.1 uncultured Aureispira sp. | reverse complement strand
CAAGCTCTCTCGGCCTCCAATCGCACTAAAAATCCTCTGTAAAAATATTCGCTTTACTTTTGTTACACTGTACTAACCTAATCCCTATATATTCTTAAAACACAAACCGACGAATGAAAAATTTGCTTTTTTTATGCTTTGCTTTGGCAAGCTTTCCCCTTTTGGCGCAGGAGTATCTTTATAAAGTAGACCTGAATCAAGTCAACAACGATGAAATTGTAGTAGAACTTATGGTTCCTATGCTCAAAAAAAAGGAGCTGACCTTTCACATGCCTGCGATGGTTCCCGGTACGTACAGCGTCTACAATTTTGGCCGTTTTGTTTATGATTTTAAAGTTTATGATAAAGAGGGCAATAAGCTAGAATGGGAACATCCCAACGTCAATACTTGGAAAATTTTAGACGGCAAAGCAGCTGCTAAGATTACGTACAAAGTAGAAGATACTTGGGATACCGATAAGTCCAATGTCATTTTTGAACCAGCGGGCACCAACATTGACCAAGATGTTTTTGTTTTTAACAACCACGGTATCTTTGGTTATTTTGATGGGTATGAAAAGCTGCCCTTTCGCTTAGAAATTGACCGCCCTGCTCAGTTGTTTGGCGGTACGACTCTGGAGCGCGTTGGCGGAGATGCCGATACCGATATTTTCTTAACCGACAGTTACAACAGCTTGGTAGACAATCCCATTTTGTTCGCAAAACCCGATACGGCAATGATTAAAGTCGGCAAAGCCGATGTATTAATCCACACTTATTCGCCTACAGGCCGCGTCAAATCCAAGGAATTGGTAGCGGACATTCAGCCTATTTTGGAAGCCCAACGCGCTTATTTGGGCGGGAGTTTGCCTGTGGACAAATATGCTTTCTTGATCTTTTTGGTGGAGGAAGGCGACTCGTATTTGTCGGGTTCTGCGGGTGCTTTGGAGCATTCTTACTCTTCTTTTTATTGTTTGTTTGAAGGAGAGCCGAGTAGCATTAGCCAAACGGTACGCGACGTAGCCGCCCACGAGTTTTTCCACATTGTAACACCGCTAAACATTCATTCTAAAGAAATCCACGACTTTGATTTCATCAACCCCGAAATGTCCAAGCATTTGTGGTTGTATGAAGGCGGTACGGAATACGCAGCCCAACACGTACAAGTGAAACAGGGCTTGATTCCCTTGCAGCAATTTCTAAATACCATGAGTCAGAAAATGCGTCAAGCGGATCAATTCAATCAAAACTTAGCGTTTACGACGTTGAGCGAAGGCGCGTTGGACGATTACAAAAGCCAGTACCCCAACGTTTACCTCAAAGGCGCGCTGATCAATATGGTCTTAGACATGCGGTTGCGCAGTCTTTCGAAAGGCGCTTATGGCATTCAGAATATGATGACTGATTTGTCCAAAAAATACGGCATCGACAAGCCTTTTAAAGACAAGTGTTTGTTTTATGACATTGGTAAAGTAACGGGTTTTCGCAAAGAAATGAAGGATTTTTTCAGCCGTTATGTGGAGGGTGCAGAGGCGTTGCCCATTGCCGATTACATGGCCGAAATGGGTATTGAGTACCAAGAAGAAGGGGAAATTGTAGAATTGTCCCAGTTTGGGTTTGACATCAACAGCGGCATCACGTTCAACCGCGAGCGCATGCTTATAGAATTGAAGGCCGACGGCGCAGATGTGTTTGGTAAACAACTCGGCTTTCAGGGGGGGGATTTGTTGTACAAATGGCAAGGCCAAGAATTGACGGTGGCCAGTCTTCAAAGCGTGTTGGGCCAGCACCAAATGGGTTCCAAAGAGGGCGATGAATTGGAAGTGGTGGTCTTACGCAAAAACGACGCTGGTGTTTACGAAGAAGTAACCATGAAAGGCACGCTTGCCAAAGTAGCCGTCAAAGTCAAACACGCCTTGGTACCGATGTTGGATGCTACGCCCGAACAATTGGCCTTGCGCAAAGCTTGGTTGGGCGATTATAGAACAGAATCTTAGGATAGAATTTTAGAGACAATTTTGAAAAAAATAAGGGCATCTCGGCTCCGCTCGATCACCCTTATTTTTTTCAAAATTGTTTTTTATTGTTGATCCCATTCAAATTCCCTTATGTTACACTACAGCCCTCTACTCGCCTTTCTTCTATTCTTAATCGCTTGCGAAACCACGCCGCCCGCGCCACCACCCATTGCTAAAATTTCCAAAAACATCGCGCAGGTTCAAGTAGACCAAGCCTTAGATTTTTACATTGCTGGTATTTTTTTAGAAGACGAAGCAGGCAACACGCTCGACAGTTGGAACAACCCCGCCCCCAGCCCCCAACCCTATCAAAAAGCGTCTCCCTTAACCGAATGGCAAGAAATTACCTTGTACGATACGAGAGTCTTTTCCGACAGCTTGGCGCTGCCCGCCGCCCAACGCCCACAACGCACCGCGCAGTTGGTCATAGAAGGCACACAGGGCGAGCAGTGGAAGCAACCCCTACAATGGGAACAGGAACAGGGCGTTGAACTGCGCTTTCGGCAGGCTTACTCTGTGGACAGCTTTGCTATAGCGGTAGATTTAGACTTTGACAAGTGGCAATTGGATGGAGAAACCTACCTGACCGATCCACATATTGTAGCAGGCGGGGGTTGGCTGGAAATAGGCGCAGGTTTAGCAGCAGGCCCGCATAAACTGATCTTCTACGACCGCCGTGGCAATCCTTCCAAAAGCTTTGCGCTTTCCAAACGCACCAAAAGCGGCGTAATAGGCCTTTATATTGATTTATCGAGTTTGAACAGTCGCAATTGGAACAGCGATCCTATTTTCGAATCTCTAAACCTGGCCGAGCAGCAGACCCTTCTAAATTTAAAAGTATTGTTTTTAAAGCTTGATTTGCACTTAGTAGCGATAGCGGACGATTACACCAATGCTGTAGAAGACATAAGAGCGGTCTTAGCAGACTACGAACGTCTCTTGAGTATCGACCGTGCGTTGCGGCGCGAAGGCATTTTATTTACCAGTAGAATCAGTGAAGCCTTGTCTAAGCTGCAAAAGGACATAGATGCACTAGAAGGACTGCTGGCTCTCCCGCCTGAAGGTTCTGCGTTTCCTACTCAACTTCAAAGCCTACGCCAACAACTTTTGATGACCACAGCGGCTATTCCTAGCGTTGCTTATGCCGCAGGTACCCATGAAAAAAAGCGCGTGTTTTGGGACTATGCCAAACAGTATACCAAAGGCCACGCCACGACCAGTATGGTCATTGATTTGGCGCAAGCTATTTTTGCCAGATATAATTTGGCAACAACTAGTGATTAAGGGGCATTAGCGGCTATTTTTTATTCAGGCTAGTTTTTTTCGTTCTTTTTTTGTATCTTCCCGATCGTTTCTTAGAAGATTTTTTATTCAAATTACCAAATCCATAAAGCTGATGAACAACATTGATAAGGAGACTGCTGCTGATATACAGCGCCAACTTTCCGAGTACAAAGCTATTGTTAACGGACATGAGAACTATATTAATTCAGAAAACCTTGCTTGGACCCGCCCGCAACAACTTATTCGCCAAGTGAATGGGATGATTGGGCAGATGGAGGCCTTTTTGGAGGGCTCTGGCGCTGGAGGCTATGACAACGATGGTGGTGGAAATAGTTACGATGATCCTTGTAGCATGCTGGATCAGGTTTATCCATCGTCTAACGTAACCGATAAATACGATAGCAAAAATGAAGAATTGCGCCAGTATTTGTATCAACAAATGATTAAGTTGGACGGCGGCTATGACTTATATAAGAGTAAGGTACATGGCAAGTCCATTTATTTTATAGAAGCGGCCAATAAAAAATGCTTCTACCACGACCACTTGGCCAATCTTTATCCATGTCGATTTGCCGCTCAAAAGCGCAACGATCACGATCTTATTTGCTTAACGAGCAGCGCTGGTAACTTTACAGTGCTAACCGTGTATGGAAAACAAGGAAACCTAATTAAAAATATCATACCCAAAAAACAACTATTTGACGATGCTATTGAAGAGCGAGAAAGAGACATCAAAGAAGTAGTTAAATATTTTGATGATCCTATTGATTTCTTTGTAGTAGAGGCGTATTTGGTCGATGAAAAGGGCAAACGTATTGCTAGTGAACAATTAGATAAGCCCAAATTGGTAAAAGGTCGTTACCAGAATTTGAAGGAAACATTCAATTTAAAACTTAGAGACCCTAGACCAGCTTACCATTACGAAAGAAGCCGCAGAAAAAACCACATTCTTCAACGTAAAACTACCCTCGTTTTGTTGGGTTCTAATGGCGAAACCGCCAAGAAGGAAATGACGCTGGTGGGTATGGAAAAGGATGTCGCATTTAGCTTCAAGCACGCGTATTCTGAGACGGCTAAGAAAATTACAACCAGCCTAGATTTTGATAAGATAGCCGTTGGAAGAGAAACATTAACCTACGACCCTGCCATTACAGGTAAAGGCCAACCTACTATATTGTACATCGGTGCGGGCATGCCCAAAGGCAACTATACCATACAACTTGTTAATAAAGACAGCCAGAAATCTCAATCCTGTACGGCCAATAAAACGACTAAAAACGGAGTTATTGCCATATCGCTAGATCTATCGGGTTTAGACGATTTGGATTGGGACAAAGAGGCGATTAGAAGTGCTGTTAAAGATGGGCAAGAAACCGTAAAAAGTAACCTTGTCATCAATATTTTCACGGAGCTTCTGGAGCTGTTTGAAGACTCGGATAAAAGAGGGTACATCAGTGATTTAGAAAAATTAAAACATCTGACAGACCAGTCCAAGAACATTGTAGATATTGCTAAAGACCTCTTGGGTACTAGTATTCCTTTTGTAAAGGGGGTGTGTGGCGCCATCAACCTAATTGCTGATAACGTGCGTTTAATGTCTAAAATAGAAAAGCGTAGAGCGGCATACGAAGAACGCAAGGCAGTAGTTAAAGAAATTAAGAAGGCAATCAAACATCTAAACAGCTATAACGATACTTCGCTAGACGAAGATACCGTCCAGCAAACATGGAATTATTACAAAGGCAAAACAGGGGGCGATGCGACTACAAGTATGATTGCCTTTGATATACAGGAAACATTCGGAAAGTTGGTAAATCCTAAATAGAGCGTAGAACAATGAATTTTGTAGCGCAAAATTTTATACCGTCTTTTCGACGTGCCCTTGCACGATCATAAAATAAAATAAAATAGAAGCAGCGGAATTGAGTACACACTTGGTTCCGCTTTTTTATGAAAAACAAAACGCTATGCCTATTTTTATTATTTTACTAATCGCCTTCCTATTCTTTGGTTGCCAAAACAACAACCAAACGGCTATTGTTTCAAAAGTAGATGCGATAGAAGCGGAACATTTTCCTTTCCAGTATTACAAGAAGCACCACGGCGACAGCGTGTTTCCCGAAGCGATTATACAAAACGAAGCGGTGGTTTCGTTTGCCTCCATCACCCATTTTCTACTTCCCTACAAAGCAACAAGCAAACAGCTTTTAAAAGATCGGTTTTTGATTCGGCCTTATGACCAAATGCCTACATTTCCATTCTTTGCGCCCGATGATTGGACGCGGTACGGAATTCAGAAATTTGCGGTAGGATAGAAGGGCGTTTACTGGTTGTCCAATTCCGTCGATTCTGCAAGAGTTGTAGAAATAACACCTACGCTTCTTTCCAAAGAACAATTTCTGGAAGAACGGCACGCGGCGCAGGCTTATTTTACTTGGGCTTATCCCGATGAACACAGATGAGGTGCCATAACTCAGAAATTAGAGTTCCCCAACGCATTAACTAGAGCGGCATTAATTCCTTACTTAGAAACGTACCAAATAAATTGGCTGCCTTATCTAAATTTAATTGATGCGCTGAATCGCAACAGCTGGGGCGAAAAAACTATTGGGCCTACTCTGGAACAGTTCCTTCCCTATGCTACCTACCAAGTAGAGCAGCATTACGAAACCATCTCCAAGCGAATTCCAGCAGCCTTTGAACCTTTGCAAGACCTTTCTATACCTAAACAGTCCTTAGGGGAGCATTACCGACAAACCGTAGCAGCTTTCAAAGTATCCGATTCTTTATATACAGAGCAGTACACGCTTCCAGTAGTTTGGAGCATTTATATTGATCAATTTGCTAGAAAAGCCAATTAAGTAGGCATTCTTTATCAGAATATGGGGGACAGCACTTTAAAAGAGGTGGTCTTTTTTTTGTATCTTAGGCATTTATTTTCTCTTCGTAAGAAACGACAAGCGTCTACCGTATGAAACTCCTTAGCATCCGTCTCAAAAATCTCAATTCTCTAAAAGGAGAGGTCTTTATTTCCTTTGAACAAGCGCCGTTGAAAAACTGTGGGTTGTTTTTGATAACAGGCAGTACAGGGGCGGGCAAATCGACCATTCTGGATGCCATTACGCTGGCGCTTTTTGGGGAGGTGCCGCGTTTTCAGGATATGAGTGGCAAGAACAAAGAGCAGAAAATTGTGACGCATGGAACGACCGAAGCCTTTTCGGAAGTGACATTCGAGAGCATGGGACAAGTCTACCGCGCCAAATGGAGCATAGCCCAGTTGTCCAAAGGTAAAAACAAAGGCCGCTTTCGAGATTCCAAACGCGAGTTGGTGGTATTGGCAGACAACCGCGAGCATGGGCAGCCCATCAGCACCAAAAAGACCGAAGTTAACGCAGCAGTAGAAGCACTGCTCAACGGCTTGAATTTCAAACGTTTTACGCGCTCAGTGATGCTGGCACAAGGCGATTTTGCAGAGTTCTTAAAAAATGTGAAAGACAGAGCCGAAATTTTAGAGCGCATTACCAATTCGCAGCGCTATTCCGAGATTTCTAAGGCCGCTTACGAACGGCACAAACTGGCCGAACAAGCGTTGCTAAAATTACAAGAACAGCGCGCCAATTTTTCCTTGCTGTCCAACGAAGAAAAAGAAGCCTTGCTGGCCGAGCGCCAACAACTAGAGCAGGCAACCGCCACCCAAGAACAACACATCAAACAACAACAACAGCAATTGCAGCAACTGCATTACTTGGCACAATTGCAAGAGACTGCCCAAACATTGGCGCAAGTCCAGCAACAACTTACCGACGACCGCGCCGAGGCACAACCTGCCCTAGAAGCGTTGCAACAACACCAAAAAGCAGCCGTTTACCAACCTGCCCTTCTACAGTTGGAGGAAGAAGAAGCTAAGAGTACACAACTGCAAAAGGCACTCGCTCAATTGTCCGCCCAAACACAACGCAACACCCAAGCTTTAAAAGATTATAAAACAGCCGCCGCCACCGCTCAACAACAATTGCAAAGCGCCGAAACGGCTTACCAACAATTTGACCAGCAATACACCAAAATTGTTGCCTTAGACAGCGCCATCAACAACCAACAAAAAAGCCTACAAGAACTGACCGAAGTTAGCCAGGGTTTGACCGATAAAATCAAGCGCCAAACCACCCGCATAGCACAGCTAGAAAAAGCGCAAATACAAGCGCAAAACCAACAGCAACAGGTACAGTTATGGCTAAAAAAACACGAACATTATGCGCCGTTGGTCGATTCGCCGCTGGTCGAACAATTGCAAAGCAAACAAGACAACTGGAACACAGAAAAAACGCTGCTCGAAAAGGCACAAGCGCAACAGTTTTTATTGCAGCAGCAGCAACAAAAAACCCAAGAAAACAAAGCAGCTTTACAAGAAAAACTCGGACAAACCCAAGAAGCAACAACAG
>CAYUZF010000242.1:812-7731 GCA_964449615.1 uncultured Aureispira sp. | reverse complement strand
CCGAAACATAAGCATCGCCGTCAAAATAAGCCAAACATTCGGTCATAAAGTTTTCTGCTTCTTCGCGTCGCCAACCTGCCAGCGCTTGAATTTCGGAAGTCGTAATCAAGCCCTTTTGCTCCCGCAAGAAGGTTGCTACCTCTTGGTTGTTGGCCAAAGGGTCGAGTTGTACCCGCGGCGGGCCAAAAATAAAATCGTAGATAGAAGCGACAAAGCTTTTTTGATCTTTGGGGTCTTTGGATTTTCGTCGAAAGCGCCTAAAATGGCTTTGTTTTTCTTGATAATGTTGGTAGGTATAACCACGTTCGTCTAAGCGGTAGTAACGGCGGTTGTAACCCATGATGGTATTCCATTCAAAAATAGAAATAAACACCCGCAACAGCACTGCAATTGCATCGCCAATGCCGTCGCCGTCTTCGGAAGCCGCGGCCATCGCAATCAAACCAATTAAGAACACTACAAAATAAATGACCAAAAACAGAGAGGTCAACAGCTTATAAAAAATTTGAAAGCCTTTCCATAAGAACTGCAACAACTCTTGAAAACGCTCGCCCCAAGTTTTGCGGTGGCGGCGTTGCAATTGTGTGCCGAAGTCGTAAATTAAATCGCCGTTCTCGGTCACTTTGAGTTTGCTATCGTATTTCTCCAGCAGCCCCTTGATAGCGACTTCTGTTTCTAGTACAGGTAAGCCTGTTACTGAAGCGGCATCCTCTAGGGTAAATTGTTTGTCGGTATTCTTTTTTTGAACAAACTTTTCTAAAACGATTAAATTTGCCTTGTTGTCTTGATGAGCCATGTAGCGGTTGGTGTATAAAAGGAACGGAGACGGCATTAGTAAAAGGGGGTTCTAGACCCCTTGCCAATACCACTCCTCTACTGCAAGCAACAGCCATTTTATCCATCGAGTTCAAGAATATCCATCTTATCACCAAACAAGAGCGCTAAAATTTGTTAGCTTTGTAGGCTCTTTTAGAGCATTAAAAAGCACTGCTCAAGGCTTCTTTACCATTCGATTTGCATTATTACTATGGATCACCACGTCACCACGGCTTTTACGTTAACCATCCTCGCGGGTTTATCAACGGGAATTGGCAGTTTGATTGCCTTTTTTATTCGCGACAAAAGCGTCAAACTGCTCGCTTTCTCTATGGGTTTGGCTGGTGGCGTTATGATTTACTTGTCTTTTATGGAAATGTTGCCCCACGCCATACACGGCATTGGAGAAACGCTGGAGCATGACCACGATGCCAACTGGTACGCACTAGCAGCATTTTTTATAGGCATGGGTATAGTAGGCTTTATCGACCGACTCACGCCGCACCAACACGGCCCGCAAGAAGACACTTTGGACGAAGTGCAATCGGTACAAGAGAAACGGCGTTTGCTGCGCGTAGGCACTTTGACTGCACTGGCTCTGGCCATTCACAATTTTCCTGAAGGCGTGGCTACTTTTGTAGCAGCTTTGGAAGACCCACACTTAGGCGTAGCCATTGCGGTGGCGATTGCACTGCACAACATTCCTGAAGGCATTGCTGTTTCTATGCCCATCTACTACGCCACAGGCGACCGCAAAAAAGCGTTTTTGTATTCGTTTGGCTCGGGCTTGGTAGAACCTCTGGGTGCCATCGTGGGTTATTTTTTATTGTCGGCCTATCTAACGCCCTTTGTTATGGGGATGCTAATGGCAGGTGTAGCGGGTATCATGGTGTTTATTTCTTTGGACCAGCTCTTGCCTGCGGCACACGAATACGACGACCATCGTTTGTCTATTTATGGGGTGGTTTGTGGCATGTTTTTGATGGCTGTAAGTTTGAATATCTTGGTCGGCCACCACGCGCACGCACATTAATCCAACCGCTGAAATAGTCTGAATTAACGGCCTATTTTTTGCTATTGATGGAGTGGTTTTAAACTTATTTTTTGTAGAATTTGATTGGTGAATTTAGAATATGAATCTATCGTCTAAGTTATTGGAGAATGCTGTAGAAGCCTTTGCAACCTTGCCTGGAATTGGCAAAAAAACGGCTTTGCGGTTGGCATTGCACCTCTTGCAGGGGGAAGATTTGGCAGTGGCGCAATTCAGCGAAGCCTTGCTAAAAATGAAGCAACACATACAATTTTGCAACATTTGCCACAATATTGCCGATGAAGAAACCTGTAGCATTTGTCAATCCCACAAACGCGATAAAAGTGTTATTTGCGTCGTTGAAAGCATCAAGGAAGTGATGGCGATCGAAAACACCCAGCAATTTCACGGTGTTTACCACGTTTTGGGCGGCGTCATTGCCCCCATCGAAGGCGTCGGCCCCGACGACCTGACCATCAAAGACCTCATACTACGCATTCAAAACGGCGGGGTAAAAGAACTCATTATGGCCATCAGCCCTACTATTGAGGGCGAGACGACTATTTTTTACCTCTCCAAGCAACTCGAAGAGCATCCTGTTAAGATTTCGACCATTGCGCGGGGCGTGTCGTTTGGGGGCGAATTGGAATATGCGGATGAGTTGACACTGGGGCGCTCTATTTTGTCGCGGGTGCGGTATAAGAAGTAGGGGGTGCGTTAGAGATTGTTTGTAGCTTGTTTTTCTGGAATGAAGTAAAAATCTGTTGAGTGTACTTTTATTGTATGGAATGGTACAAAGTTATCAATGATTTTTGTTGTAAGTCTTAGTATAATAAGAATGACTATTTTTATTTTGCCTTGTTTAATTTTTATCCTCTTATTATGATACGCTCAACCAAAAGTTTTTTTTAGTTAAAGTAAAGAGATAATTGCAAGGGCAATATAACAATAGATATTTTTCATGCGTCTCAAAGTGTATTTTTGAAGAGATGTAGTCTTATGCCTTATTGTATTTGTCATGCACTTTAAGAAATTCTCGATGATACTCTTTCGATTGCTCTAATAATTCTCTATATGTTTTTACAAAAACTTCACCTGTTTGCATGTATGTTCTTTCTTTGTCTGTAAATCTGCGCTCACTCGACTTTGTCCCACCAACTACATAACAAACTACCTTCGAGAAGCCAGTCTGAGTAGCGTATTTTCCTTTTAGAAAAGAACCGTAATCATAAGCCTGTTCAAGGGCTTTAGCATCAACTCTATATTGACTTCTCTTGATCTCTATTACGTACAAAATCTCTCCTAGCGCATTGCTACATAGAAAGTCAATTCTCCTATCTTTCTCATCGAGGCCATCTTCTGGGAATGAGTCTTTTAATAATTTAGAATAAGTCACTTCATCTCTGAACTCTAAAATTCTTGGATCAAGTAGCCAAGAGAATTTTTTAAGAAAGTTGTGTAAAGTAGGAACTTCCCTTGTATCAGTATCAAGGTAATATTCAAACTGCTTTATTACTTCAATTCTTGCATCAGCTAATCCCTTTATTTCTTTTGCTTCTATAGCTTTCCATTCTTCCATTAGTTTTAACAACTGAGGTATTTGTTCGGGTTCTGAAATATCAGCAATTTTAGACGCATAATCTTTAAAAACCTTATTATCGAATTTATCAATGACGTTACCGATTATTTCTGTAGATTCGGGAACATCGATATTAGAGTTTTCTAGGATAGGATCAATTATTTTTTGACTTAACTCTTTTTCATACGTGGGTAGATTCTGCTGCCATTTTTCTATATCCAATTCACTATTAACTTTTATGTTTTGCTTTTTTGCTGCTGCTCGTTTCTTCTTCCATTGCCCCCCCATCTTTCTTATTATTCTTTGGATGTATGCTTGCAAATCTCTTGTTTTCTCGTGTTCCCAATTTAATGAGTGTCTATCAGTTGAGATCACATCTTCATCGAAGTTGTCAATAAAATCAACTTCTAAATAACCTGTTACGTATGAATGAAACTGATCATTATCTCTTGCACCGTAAAATTCAGCGGTGTTAACAATTTTTCCTCTAGAAGTAAGGTAGATTCCTCTCATTTCTGTATCCTTTACAGGTGTTTTAAGAGTAAAAATTGTTCCATGAACATCTTTCCAATGTTCATAATTGCTATCATATTCCTTATTAGGGAATTTCCATTCAAATTCTACATTTAATTCTTTGAACTTTAAGTCATTAGTTACATCCGTTTTTTGACCTTCATTCAAAAAGAGTACAGTAGGCATTCGATCAAAAATTAGAAACTTTTTAGAAAGGCTTAGAGCTATCTTACCTAAATCAAAGGAAGATTTCCTTCTGATTTTCTTTAATACTAGTTCTGTACGACTTCCTTCTGTTGTTTCTTGGTCTTTTGATATTATTTGAGGAGAATACGAAGTTTCTTGACTCTGTCTAATTTCAACCAGATCCATTAAGAAATGATTCTTAAGACCATCTTTAACAGATATAACCTCAATAACATCACAAACTCCAAACACTGAAAGTTTTCCTAACCCTTTCTTTCCTATAACCTTTCTACCTTTTGGAGTAATTTGATTATTTGTGGCTCTACGGCGATTACGCCCTATTACGAGATACTTTTTCTGTAATTCATCAAAAGACATCCCAACTCCATCATCTTTGTATATAATTTCTTTACCGTCTTCTCCTTCCAAGAAGTTAATTGAAACTTCATCTGCATCTGCATCCCAAGAATTAGAAACTAATTCTGATAGAACACTGGGTAACTTAGAATAGAGTGAAACTCCTAGGTGTTCAATGGTATTAGGGTCAAACTTTAGAACTAATGTGTCGGACATAACTGTTGTTTTATTTTTAAAGCTATTTCTTTTGCCATTAAAGGAGGAACTGCATTCCCTATTTGCTTAAATGCTGCACTTCTACCTCCTTCAAAGAAAAAGTTATCAGGGAAAGATTGTATTCTAGCTGCCTCCCTAACAGACAAAGAACGAACTTGACTTAAGTCTGGATATATATAGTAATGACCATCTTTTGCTATGTGTGCCACTACAGTATGAGACAATCCATTAGGATCAACTACTTTGAACCTATCTGTAAAAGACTTTTCATTTTTATGCGTTTTTAGCCTAGATGGTAGATCTGGATATCTTAGTCTTTCGTTCCTCCCAAGCCACTTTCCTATTGCGATAGAATATATTTCAAGGTCTCTCTTATTGTGAGGTCTTGCTACATGTTGCGTGACAAAATCAATTTTATTCCTCAGCTTGAATTTCTTTAAGTAAGGAGTTATCTTGGTAGCGTATCTCGTAACATTGTCTGTATCACCTGGATTTAGTTCTATTAAGTCAGACAATAGATCACGCACTTTCCAGTTGTGAGCAACTTGTTTAAACGAGGGATAACTGAAAGTTATATTTTTCTGCCAACCTATCAAAATAACTCTTTTTCTATTTTGTAAGACCCCAAAGTCCTTAGAGTTTTGAATTGAATAATCGATATGAAAACCTATTCTTCTAAAATAACTTTTCATATTTTTAAAATAAATCCCGTCGTTTGCTGTTATCAATCCTTGAACATTTTCAAAGACGAATACTTTCGGATTATACTTCTTCAAAAATTTTGCATATTCCTTATACAAGTAATTTCTTTCATCGTTACGCATTCTATTTTTGTCCCTAGCCCTGCCTACTAAAGAATATGCTTGACAAGGTGGCCCTCCAATCATAATATCAACGGATTTTCCATTTAGTAATTTATCAATTTTTTCAAAAATGATTTTATTGTTCTTCCCTCCTATGGGAAGATTTATTATAGATTCAGAAATAGATTCAGAACAGTTTTCTTTTGTAAAAATATCTCTAGAAAGTTTGTTCTCTAAGTAAAGAAGATAAGGCTTTATGTTTTTCTCTTTCAGAAGCTTATGGTAAGTGAGTCTAGTTTCTATTGTCTTACACGCCTTAACGTCCATCTCGACATGTGCAATAGGATTAAAACCTGCCTCTATAAAACCTTCAGAAAGGCCTCCTGCTCCTGAAAATAAATCTAAAAAGTTCATTACAAAAATGTTTTAACTTAAGCTGTAATTCTGATTAGGATTATGTTGCCAATGAGTTATTGATTTTATAGTCCCTGTATGATATGACTCGTGTAACTACAGTATAACATGCAAAATTACTCCAAAAGAGAAAATATCGTAGAGAACGTTCTCTTTTTTTGATGTTAAATGAATCACTCATCCCGCAAAATCTTATTCAACCGATTAAAAACCAGAACTAATATCCTTCGACCCTCCATAATAATACAAATTCTAACAGCTATTTTTTAGTATAGATGTAAAAAACATCAGGCATCTCACAAAAATCCCCGCTCGTTTATCCCAGATACTCACCTCCCTCAAAAAATCCTCCCCACCCCAGCCCTACGGGCTGCCCGATTCCCACCAAAAAAATCTTTTGTTTTACCGCAACAAAACCCCACGCCTCCCCGTAAACTGCCCAACAACTACCGCTTCCAAACGCTTAACACTAGAAAGCAAGGCGGCAAAGAGCAGTTTTATCACCATTTAACATCGAAGAAAGACTATGTTAGTAAAAACATTGGCCAGCGCAGTGGAGGGCATTGATGCGCAATTGATTACCATAGAAGTAAATGCAGGCGGGCAAGTGGTACAGGGGCGGCCTGGCTACTCGCTGGTGGGCTTGCCCGACAACGCCGTGAAGGAAGGGTACTGGCGGATTGAGACGGCACTCAAACAAATTGGCTACCGCATTCCGCGTATCAAAATTGTGATCAACATGGCGCCTGCGGATCTTAAAAAAGAAGGTTCTTATTACGATTTACCGCTGGCTATTGGCATGCTAGCCGCTACGCAGCAATTGCCCAACGAGACGCTCCAAGATTATATTATAATGGGCGAATTGTCCTTGGATGGAACCTTGCGTCCCATCAAAGGCGCACTGCCTATTGCCATTATGGCGCGCAAAATGGGCTTCAAAGGCTTTGTTTTGCCCAAAGAGAATGCGCGGGAAGCAGCGATTGTAAACGATTTGGAGGTGTATGG
>CAYUZF010000242.1:0-802 GCA_964449615.1 uncultured Aureispira sp. | reverse complement strand
TGCAAGAAGTGGTGGACTTTTTTGAAGGAGAACTGGAGTTGAAGGCAACGGTGGTAGATACGCGAGAGGAGTTTACCTACAACCAGCAGCAATTTGCCATCAATTTTTCGGATGTTAAAGGGCAGCGCAGCATTAAGCGGGCTATGGAAATTGCGGCAGCAGGCGGCCATAATTTAATTTTAATTGGCCCGCCTGGTGCAGGCAAAACCATGTTGGCCAAACGCTTTCCTACTATTCTCCCCCCCTTGAACCTAAGCGAAGCGCTGGAAACAACTAAGATTCATTCGGTAGTAGGCTTGCTGCCGAGCAATTGCGCGCTTATACACCAACGTCCGTTTAGAAATCCCCACCATACCATCAGCGATGTGGCGTTGGTGGGCGGTGGCAATTATCCGCGGCCTGGCGAAATTTCTTTGGCGCACAACGGCGTGTTGTTTTTAGACGAATTGCCCGAATTTAAACGCTCGGTGTTGGAAGTGTTGCGGCAGCCAATGGAAGCGCGCACAATTTCTATCTCTCGCTCCAAGTTTACGGTGGATTACCCCGCTAGTTTTACGCTGGTCGCTTCCATGAATCCCCTGTGGCTATTATACCCACCCCGAAAAGGATTGCGTTTGCTCGCCCAATGCCGTACAAAATTACCTCAATAAAATTTCTGGGCCTCTGCTGGATCGCATCGATTTGCACATTGATGTCAAACCTATTGATTATCAAGATTTGTCGGACATACGCCCTCAAGAGAGCAGCGAAGAAATACTGGAACGAGTCGTTGTGGCGCGGCAAATTCAAACCGTGCGCTACC
>CAYUZF010000241.1:5379-7769 GCA_964449615.1 uncultured Aureispira sp. | reverse complement strand
CCTCCAATCGCACTAAAAATCCTCTGCAAAAACACCCGCTTTCTTTTGTTACAATGTACTCAATCGAATTCGCCTTCAAATTCTGGAATGTCGTTGACTTTCTTCTTCTTTTTGCGTTTTTTATCTTTTTTGTTCTTCTTGCGCTTGGACACTTCGGCTTTGATTTCTTCCTCGCTGCGCTCGTCTTGTAGCAGCATGCGATCTTGCCCCAAAAATTGTGGGGTCTGAACAGAAAGAACTTTTAAGGGAGCCATACTGGTGGTGACTACCGCGTGGGGGGTATTGGGCGGCACAATGATGTGGTCGCCTTTTTTGATGTTAAAATACTCGCCTCCCAACAGCATGCGTCCGCGTCCACCCAAAACGGTGATCACTTCGGTGTGGTATTGGTGCAGGTGTTTGCGGACAGCCTTTTTGATGAAAATCAGGTAGACGGTGGTGTTCTCATCGTCGTGTAGCGTTACAGATTGTACATTGCTGTATGCTTCCGAAGGCGTTAATTCTGCGGTGGTCTGTGTAAGAATTTGAGCCGAGAGGGGGCGGTAAAGGAGTGCTAATAAAAATAGTGTAAATAGGCGCATAGTTAATGTGTTGTGCGGAAAAATAGGGTTCAGTCCAGCCGATTGCCCCTTTGCTAATAAGGATTAAGGCAGGCTGCAAAAAATGCCAGTGTTGGTTTTTCAACAGATACTCTTCAAAAAACTGTACCTTGGCTTTAAGGCGGTAAATTTAGTAAAATAAACTCGATTTCTAGCTTATGCAGCTAACAACACTTGACTGGAGCATTATCATTGGCTTTTTAGCCGTTATTTTATTGATTGGAAGTGGCTATACACGCCAAGCATCCAAGAACTTAGAAAGTTTTTTCTTGGGCGGGCGGAATCTGCCCTGGCTCTTGGCAGGAGTGTCGATGGTGGCGACCACTTTTGCTGCCGATACCCCTTTGGCGGTAACGGAAATTGTGCTCAAAGATGGTATTGCAGGGAATTGGCTTTGGTGGAATTTCTTGGCAGGCGGAATGCTGACGACCTTCTTTTTTGCGCGGTTGTGGCAGCGTTCGGGGGTGTTGACGGAAGTAGAACTGATTGAGTTGCGCTATGCGGGTAAGCCTGCACAGTGGTTGCGCGGCTTCAAAGCCATTTATTTGGGTGTTTTTATGAACATGCTTATTTTGGCTTGGGTGAACGTTGCGTTGCAATCGCTGTTGGTGGTGTTTTTTGATTTGTCGGATCAACAGGCTTTGCTGTACACAGGTGGGGCGATGCTTTTGGCCGCTAGTTATGCCTCTTTGGCAGGGCTGAAAGGTGTGGCGGTGACCGATGCCCTTCAATTTGTAGTAGCGATGGGCATGAGTGGCCTCAAAACACAATTACTGGATCAAAACCCAAACATTCTTAACTTCTTGCCTTCCTTTGATTCTGCCGAAAGTACAGGAACGACCTTAGGGTTGAGTGTAGTAGGCTTTTTGGCCTATGCGGGCTTTCAGTGGTGGGCGTGCTGGTACCCTGGGGCGGAGCCTGGTGGTGGCGGCTACGTAGCGCAGCGCATGATGAGTACCCGCAGCGAAAAAGATGCCGTATATGCCACGCTGTTTTTTCAAATTGCGCACTATTGCATCCGCCCGTGGGCGTGGATTGTGGTGGCTTTGGCGGTGTATGTGTTGTATCCAGATTTGGCAACGGGCGATGAGCGGTTGGGCTATGTCTACGCCATGCGGGATTATTTGCCGTCGGGATGGCGCGGTTTGTTGTTGGTGGCTTTTTTGGCGGCGTATATGAGTACGATTTCAACGCAACTCAACTGGGGCGCAGGCTACCTAGTCAATGATGTGTACCAACGCTTTGTAAAACCCGATGCGAGTGATCAACAACTGATTTTAGTTTCGCGGTTGAGTACGCTGTTGCTCATGGTGTTGGGCTTGATTTTGAGCGGCTTTATTCAGTCCATTTCTGAGGCTTGGACGTTTATCTTACAGGCTGGCGCTGGCTTGGGCTTGGTGCTGATTTTGCGGTGGTATTGGTGGCGCATCAATGTGTGGAGTGAATTGGCGGCGACCCTAGCGCCTTTTGTAGCCACGGCCTTTTTTTGGGTCTACCAAACCAACACCAATACCGAATTGGAAACACCGACGCTGCTCATTCTTACTACGCTTTTTACCACCGTTGTTTGGCTGATCGTTACTTTTATTACGAAACCCGAACCCACGGCTACCCTCCGCACGTTCTGGGAGCGTGTACACGGGCATGCAGATTACAAAAACCAGCGTCAAGAGTTGGCCACGCAAGGGCGTTATCTGTTGGGTTGCTGGGGCGCTGCGCTGCTGATGACCTACAGTTTGCTGTTTTTGACGGGTAAGTTTTTGTTGCAGGAATACGGAACGGCATTTATCT
>CAYUZF010000241.1:0-5352 GCA_964449615.1 uncultured Aureispira sp. | reverse complement strand
GATGCTCGCTGTAGGAAGCTGGATGCTGTTGCGTTGGTGTATGGAAAAGGCGGGCATGTTGTCGGCCTCCAGTCCACCGCCGTCGGAGTTGTTGGATGATTAGGCGGGATGCAAATTTTATGGATGGCCTTTACAGGATATAAAGGTAACCACATCGTTGATTAGCGTGTACACTAAACGGTGTTCACGAGTGATTCTTTTCCAGCATTCTGTATTTCCATGTTGCAAATTTTCGGTCTGTCCCAAACCTCCAGTGAAAGGATGTTCTTCTACGTCTTCCATCAATAATAAAATTCTATCGAATAATACCAAATCATTGGTTTTCCACTCAAACAACTCTGTTATAAACGTTTCTTCCCATTCTACAGCATATTTTGTATAATTCAAATAGTGGATTACAGTTTGAGGGTCTTGTTCACTAAGTCGTTGATAACGATATTTTTTAAGCCATTCTTTTAAGTCGTCAGAAGAAACATCTTCTACCAAACACAGATTGTACGCAAACCATTCTTCTTCGGCATGCTCCCCCTCAATAGCCCAGAATTTAATCTTAGTAGTTGTCCAATAGTCGTCACTATGCAAGCTAATCGTAGGAGAATTAGTGATTTTGGCAAGTGGTAGCGCCTCTAATGCTTCTTCTGGGTATTCGGGCGCTTGCTCTTCCAGTTTATAAGTTGCCGATAAGTAAGTTTCGTATACTTCCTCCTCTACGTCATCCTTATAAGGTTTTTTGTACAAAGCAAGCAACGTATTTTTAAGCAAAGAATCCCTAGTTTGGGTGATGTATTCTATAAAAGAAATAGCATTTGTGATGGGAGATTGGTGGAAGTTTTCGGCGAACTGAATACCTCTGAACGTATAGGCTTGTTCAGCCTTTCTATAGGTTTTTATAAATTTTCTAAATAACTGGTCAGCATCGTTGACGGATGTTGCCAATGGATAAGTAGAGCATTCATTAAAAAGAAAGTACATAACTAAAATAATTTGAGAAGCTGGTTGCTCCATTCGTCCAAAAGTCCTTCAGGTTCATTACTCAAGGTTCCATTTTCGTCCAACTGAATTTCATGTACTTGCGTATGCGTTTCCGTATTGGTGGTATGTTTATCTAAATAAAGTAGTTGTACATTGTTTTTGTGAATAACTTGCTCTTTAACAGCAACTCTTATTCCGTTGAGAATGTGGTCACTATGTGTTTCTATTAATAATTGTGCCCCTGTACTAGCAGATAAAGCTATCAAACGCCCGATCGCCGCTTGCCCACGAGGATGAATATGGCTTTCGGGATTTTCTATAACAACCGTTTTGCCCGCCTCGGCAGTGAGCAGTGCGATAACAATAGGCAGTAGATAGGATAGGCCAAAACCTACATTTTTGGGTCGAAAAGGGTTTGTTTTCTGGTTGCCATAGTCGAACTGGTAATCTAAAATGACCTGATCTACATCTGCTAAGTATCTTGTGTTGAGCGCAACCCCAGGAGAGATTTCTTTAAGCCAAGCATTAACCTGTAGCCTGAGCGACGTAGAAGTAGTAGAGGGGTGTTGTATGGATGCGGGGACTTCGTAATTAGCGCCGTGTGTATTTAAGTAGTGTACCGCGTATTCTCCGTAAATACCCAGTTGTCTCTTATCGCTCACAACGGTAGTAGATGCTTGGTAAATAGTTTGTGGGCCAATCCTGTCGGCACTAATGTATTGAAACAACTCAAAGTGTGAGCGGAAGGCGTCCAATTCTCGATCCGATGGACGTTCAGCGGCCTCTAAACGATCCGTGTCTGCCACATAATTAAATGTCCAAGTAAATACTTGGGTCGCCGTTGTGAGCTCAAAACGTATAAAATCTTCTTGCGCAAATTGGTACAGCGCGTCTCTACCCTGTCCGATCTCTGCCAAAATACCTTTCAGACTCAAGGCACCTTCTCCTAGTTTATCACTTTGCATCAAGAGCAACAAGACCTGAATAATAGAACTCTTTCCAGATCCATTGAGACCCATTAATAACGTAGCTGCTCTCAAGTTGATGGTACTATCCTTTATGGATTTAAAATTCTTAATGGACAAGGATTGAATCATGATTGCTTAGTCTGCTAATGTTTGTTGAATGATTTTCTGGAAAGTTTCGTGCCGTAAAACTATATTAGACTTGCCACCTGTGTTGCTAGATAAAGCCTTGCCAAAATCGCCGTCTATCGCTGTTTCTAATTTTGTCGCTAATTGATGCTTTCTTTCTAAAATCAACTGAGATTCTTGATCCGTAAGCTTGGAAAATGCGACAGCTATTACTTCAAATAAAGCTTTGTTAATTCGTCTAACTTTCTGTGATTTACTGAAAGCGTAGTCCTTAAATACTTTTCTAGCTAATAGCATAGATTTATTAAACTGTTTCTTTATGAAATTTAGCTCTGATTCGTCTTTTTGGGATAAGATATCTAGCGCTCTATTCATAAAACTATTGAGGTCATCTTCATAACTGTAGTCCTTGTTATAATCTAGCAAGTAGAACGCAAGAAACCGATTAACAAAATCGCGGTCTAGCATTCGATCGGGCTTAATTTTATTTCTAGTCGCTTTTTTAAATGCGCTTAGATTCGCTAAATCCTGGAGAAACGGCGCTACATCTTGGTGCATGGCGTGCCTGATTTCTTGGTCAGACAGCACTAAACCGCCCGTATTTATTCTTTTGAATATATTGAACTTTACATCGGGGTCAGCATCGTCTAATATGTAACACTGTAGATTGGTTTCGTTAATTTGCCGCTGCAGTGGTCGAGCTAAGTCCGACCATGTTTTACCTTCTAAATGGTGTAAAAATTCTAATCCAGTTAGCGCGAGTGTTTGGTCTACTATAAAATACTTAAGTGTAGACAAGCGCTGTAATCCGTCGATTACCAACCAATTGTTCTTATTACTTCCATCGAAGTAAAACACAGGCAGCGGAAATTGTATAAGAATAGATTCAATTAAACGACTCTGTTGTTCCGCCTTCCAAAGGCCTTCCGCTCTTTGAAATTTAGTATCCAATGCTACTTCTCCATATCTAATTCGCTCACACATAGAATATATGGAAATAGGCTCCAAGCGTACCTTTATAGCACTAGGATCAAAAGGTTTGGTCATAGACCCCATGTCTTCCTCTTCTATATCATTGTTATGAGTCATGTTTGTAAAATGTATTTTGATGTTTTGGCAGCACAAGAAGCTGTAGTAAGCTAAACAAAAATAGGGATAACAGGTTAGCAAGCTACAAGATTTTTTCAACTTCTTCTCATCGAATAGATTTCCAATTCTTTTTATTCCATCAATACCCATAACCTCCCAATTTCATCCCCTTCGTATATGCCCCTTCAAGGCTAATCTGTCTGGAAAATTTGGTGTCTATGATGCTTTCTGGACAAATACAACCATCCAGATTAAGGCCGTGCAGGCCACATTCTAACAGTCGAGCACTTCTAAGCGTCGCGCTTTGCATTTTAGCGCTCCGCAGATTTACCCGATATAAGGTAGCGCGCGTTAAGTTGGCCTCGTAGGCTTGCACTGCTTGCCAGTTGCTGTTGTTGATTCTACTGCTCAAAAACGTAGCTTGTTTTAGGTTGGCTTTTTGTAGCTGCACGCTCGTAAATGCTGTTTTGTCAAACTCAGCAGCAGTAAAATTAGCAGCGCGCATGTCTACCCCTATAAAAACACTGCCTTTGCCGTACAATGCTGGGGCAAGGACTTTTTGAAAATTACACATTTGTACCACACTGTTTTGAAAATTAGCTTTTTCTAAATAGGCTCCTTGAAAATTAGCCTGTCGGATAGCCGTTTCCAGAAAAGAGCTTCCTTGTAACTTCGCCTGTTCAAAATTACTGTTAAGTGGGATGGTCGTCCCCGTAAAATCAGCGCCTGCCAAATTGCTGTGGCTCAGGTAGGGGCTGGGCAAGCTGTCTAACGTAAAAGGCGCTTGAGAGAGCAGCGCTTGTTCAAAGTTAGCATGGGTGTAGATGGCGTCGTAAGTGGCCGTATCCAACTGGGCTTGCAACAAATAAACCAGCAGTTTGCCTCGGTCTGCACTAAAGCGCTCACTGGGCAACGCATGGGGGTTGTCGGGATTAGGTGGCGTCGCCTCTTGCGAAAAATCAACGATGCGTTGAACCAACTGCGGGGGCAAGTTGCGCTTACCATCTTTCTGATAATCTTCTTCTAAAGCCGTCTGTATGTCCAACTGCAAGCGTTCTAAAGTCAATTCTGCCAACAAGTAGTTAAACGTCCAGATTCCAACCCCTATGCCAACAACCAACATAACCAACCCATAGGTGAGTTTCAGAGAGCGGGTCGGGTGCAATAGGCTGGATTTTAGAGTAGAAAGCATAACGGAGAAATTAACAAACAGAACAATTATCGCATAACGCTCTACTCAACAAAATAATTCATTAGAGATCGGAAAACAACACCGCACGCAGGTATTAAATACAAAACAAAACATCTTATTTTTTGTCCAAACAAAGCTCAATAGAGTAGGGGTAAACCCTAATTTTACAAGCATTAGCAGTTGTTTTTATAAGTTGTGGATGGTGGGATCGGTATTTTTTAGTCTTGTTTTATTATAATAGGCTAAAATTTATTACAAAAAAATAAAAACTACTACAAGCATGTCCAATACTTCACTTTCCGAATTGCCACAAGGCATGACTATTATTACCCCAGACCAATCGGGTTACCACTATGCCCGTCAAATTTCCAATACACGGTTTGGCGCACAACCTGCCTATATTGCTTATTGTAAAAATGCTACCCACGTAGCCGACTGTCTACAATGGTGTCAAAAAAATGGCGTTCCTTTTCGCATCCGCTCTGGAGGGCACCAGCACGAGGGCATGAGTTCTGGAAACCATGTACTGATCATCGACCTTTCTGAAATGAATGCGGTTACTTACTTGGATGAGCAGGGAAAGGAATTGGAACCGCCTATATTTCAAGAGAAAAAACCGTTGGAAGAAACTTGCTCGGAGGCTAAAAGCGCGCAATACGCTACGGCATGGATTGGTGCAGGCAAACAGTTGGGACTTTTGTATACTGAGTTGGAACAAATTTGTAAAATCATTCCTGGTGGCGGGTGCAGCACCGTAAACTTGGGCGGTTTGGTACAGGGCGGCGGTTGGGGCGTCTCCATTCGCAAATATGGCCTCACCTGCGATCAATTGCTGGCTTGCGAAGTGGTAATGGCCGACGGCAGTATAAAAAAAGTTTCAAAGGAAAAGGACGCGGATCTATTTTGGGCCATCAAAGGCGGTGGCGGTGGCAACTGGGGCGTTATTGCTAAATATCATTTCAAACTCTGCGCTCTAAGTACAGGACAAAAGTAGGATTTGCCTAT
>CAYUZF010000240.1:0-7826 GCA_964449615.1 uncultured Aureispira sp. | reverse complement strand
ACCTGAGAATCGTTCAGCGAAACACACTACTAAAAAATTCGTGATAACCGTTAGTTAACTAAAAAATCTAAACTTACGTATATCCTTTAGTTTTTTTATTTTCTAAGAAGAGAATAAGGGTCTGTTGGGCGATGGTTTTCTTTAGAAAATAGGGAATCTAACCAATTTATAGTACTTTTATTGTCATAAGCGATTTCCCCCCATTTCTTCTTTAAATCAGCGATATGCCTACCATTGTATTTTCACACGGACAAGAAAGTAGTCCAAAGAGTACTAAGATTCAATACTTGGCCAAGCTTGCCCAAACGCTGGGTTTTGCTACGCGCGCCCTTGACTACCGCAGTTGTGCCGATGCCGAAGAACGCGTGGCCTTGTTGCGCGAACACTTGGAGGGGTATGGTGCCGAAGATTTGGTGTTGGTCGGTTCGAGTATGGGCGGCTATGTTTCGACGGTGTTGGCAGGCGAACGCGCCGTTGCTGGGTTGTTCTTGGTGGCACCTGCCTTATATTTGCCGCGCTATGTGCAGCAGGATTATGCCCCACAAACCAACGCCAGCAGCGTGGTACACGGCTGGCAGGACAGTGTTATCCCCTACCAAAATGCGTTGCGTTTCGGGCAGGAGACACAGGCAAATGTACATTTGGTGAATGACGACCACCGTTTGGCACAATCGCAGGCATTGTTAGAGTCGCTGTTTGCGCATTTTTTGCGGGGTTTACAACTGACTTAAGGAGTAGCTTTTTAGAGGAATAAATTTAGACCCAACAGCATACCCTAAAATAGTGGTAAGCGTTGTAATAGACATCTACGAAGTGTATGCTGTTGTACCCCCGACTCAAACTGCTGCTTGGTTATGTCTTGGATTTATCTGTTGCTGGGAGGATTGTTTGAAATAGGCTGGACCATCGGTCTCAAACAAATGGACGACCACCGCAATCTCCCGTGGACGATTATTTTTTATTTTAGCCTTATCATTAGTTTTTATTTTTTACAAAAAGCGTTAGAAACACTTCCCATTGGAACAGCCTATGCAGTTTATACCAGCATTGGAGCAGTAGAAACCGTTTTGGTGGGCATTCTTTTTTTTAAAGAGCCGTACAATTAGTGGCGGTTACTTTTTTTATCCTTTATTATAATTGGCGTCATTGGTCTTAAACTATCCTCAGAACATTAACGCTTCTAATCCCTTTTCTCCTACATTTTCTCCTATAAGAAGAAAAAGGGCGGGGCAAAATGCGTGGTGGTTTCTTTCAAATTTAGCGCAGCAGGTAAAAGCAGGGCGCAACAGCACTTTTGAGAAGTGACGCTGTGTTACAACTCTATTATTTTAGGATTATAAACAATAAATCCTCTTGCTTTCCTCTTTGCTTTGTTGTACTTTTACTAAGTACTATTATCTGCTCACTTACAAAAAAAATAAATGAAAAAGCAAGACGAAAGGTTAGAACAAAACCTACAATCGGTTAACCAACAACCCGATACCATGCCAATGCAACAGCAAGAGTCCGTACCTGTTGATCAGAGCGATATGGCGGAGCAAGGTCGCCAACTCAAAGAGCAGTCCGATAAAAGCCCACAAGCAAGAGCAGGTGCCAAACTCAAAGCAGGGGCAAAGGAAGTAGCAGAAAAGAACAGGCCTCAGAAGAAAGTAAACAAAACAGGCATCCCCGATCGTTTAAAAGCGGCGGTAGAACACTTCTCAGGTTTTTCTTTGGATGCAGTACGCGTGCATTACAATTCGGAAAAACCTGCTTTGGTCGAAGCTTATGCCTATACAGAAGGCTTGGATATTCACATTGCCCCAGGGCAAGAAAAACATTTAGCGCATGAGTTGCAACACGTTGTGCAGCAAATGAAAGGAGAAGCCAAAGCAACAGAAAAGGTTAATGGGCAGCAAGTAGACAGCCGCAAAAGCAAAGAGCAAGAAGCGGATCAAAAAATTCCTAATAAGGTCGATGATTCGGGAAAAGAACTACAGCAAGTCACCCCCCAACAAGGTATTGTTCAGCGAGCGGCTATAACCGATGAGGTCATTGCAGGGCGTTTAGCAGACTTGGGCGGCGCACTCACCATAGGCGATGGCGGCAACTCAACGATTGTCACTCGGTGGGATTCTGACTGGGGAGACGATGCTGCAAACTGCCACGGATACACCAGCTACGGGGACGCTAGTCATTTTTCTTATCCCAGTGAAATGTTGGCAAGTATTGGGGCAGATGCTCAGGTAGCTGTATTTATGCGAGGCGATGCTATTGCCCACTCGGGCATTTATAACGGTGGCACCCTCACCCACCTGCTCAAACACATCGGTATTTTAGAATCTAACATCGGTGCCAATGGTACGATGGGCTACGATACACGGTACAATTTGCCTGCCGATAGAGCTACGCTTGATGCTGTACTTGCAGGAGCAGCGGCGGCAGCGGTAGCAGCAGAACGAAGAGACCGCGTTGACAAAGTGCTCGGTTATGCCTCTGATGCCAAGCAAGACGTACAAGAGCAACTTGGCAACACCTACGATGCAGCCATTACCTACGATGCTTTTATGGATTTGGATGAGGCAGGCAAAGATGCCTTTATTGTGGCTAATATGGATTATATCAATAGAGTGATGGCGGTTGTAGATGGACTATTTAGAATAGAAACAGAACGTTTGTAAGCAATTATAAAACGCCCCTATCGCGGGTAGTGCTTTAAGGTAAAGGCCAACGCATTGTTGTAACAAATCTTATCCACTACCAATTCGGGGGTAAATTCGGCGTCAAAACCAGCGGCGCACAAAGGCGGTTGCTCAGAGGCAGCCGCCTTTTTTATTTCGGCGAGCAAATCGGTTTTGAATTGGTTCAACTCTATGGCCGTTTTGTAGGTATTGATGGGGTCGATGTAGCCGTCGAAATCAGTGCCAATGGCCAATAGATCCCAAGCGCGGCGTTTCTCCGTAGGCGTCAGGTCTTCGCGGTGGTAAATGACGTGCAAAACGGCTTTGATGTTGTTCCACAGCGCGTGGATGTTGTTGGTGTTTTCTTTCTTTTTTAAACTTTTCTTACCTGCGACGCCCATAATACGTTTGTCGAAAGACAAGCCAAACAAACCGCCCGTTTCATAAATTATATGAATGTCTTCGTCGCACATATTAATGCCCCAAGCATTGAACAAACCGTCGGGCGTTTCTATACGCAAACCGTCGCGCTCTTCTGGCTCAAAAGCGATCACCTCTTCCAGTGTTTTGCGCGGGGCATAACCACAATGGCTGGCAATTAAAGGAATTACGTCGCCTTTTTGAAGGCAGGGACGTACAATTTTGGTATAATATTCTTGCCGTCCGCGCGGACTCATGTGTTTAAGGTCGATTAAGATGCGGTGCCCTTCTTCGGGTGCAGGGTTGTTCTGCTCGTCCAATGCCAGCAATTTGCGCAAGACCTTCCAACCCATTGGCGTAAAGCCTGCCCCCATGCCTTCGTCCTGTTTGAGAATAACACTGGCCGCATCGGGCAAACTGTGCGCATGCCCGCACAAATCGTTGTTGAAATGATGCGAATAAGTGATAAAAAACAAGGGATATTCCCAAGCTTTTTTGATGTAATCAACGCGTTCCAACACAGTGGTTTCTGCTTCCGTCTCTGCGCCAAACACATGCGCGCCTTCAATCGACAATGCCATCAACATGACGTCTTTGTTTTGTTGGGCAATAGCTTTGGCTTCCGCTCTATTTCTAGGAATTTGATAGGTGCCTTCGGCGTGGTAATAATCGGGGTATTTATCACGGCGGCGTTCGTTGTTTTCAAAAACGCGGCGTGCAGCCCCTAGCGTATACACTTCGTTTCTAGTGCGCACCCCCGATTTGCTGCTGATGTAAGCGTATTCTTCTTGCAAAAACTGCCAATAATCGTAGGTATCCGAGCGTACGTAATCAATGGTTGCAGTAGGAATGCGCATGACTAGATGTTGCATGAGCGTCCGCAGCGGTGCTTTGTGGTGGGTGGCGACACGCACGACATTTCTCAAAAAGGGAAACTTGCCCACCGTTGGCTCTTGCAAAGTCATAAAAAAACCGCGCTCAATCGGGTACAACGCATTCCAAATAAGGCGCGAACCGCTGTTCCACAAGGCCACCAAGTCCGACTGGCTGTATCCCGCTGCCCGATCGACGTTTTTCAACCGCGAAATATTACTAGCAATGACCGTCCAGGGGTGGTACTGGTCTAGGGCTTCCATTTTTTCGCGTTGTTGGAGTAGACAAAGGTAAGAACGCATGTGGGCGTGGCAATGCAAATCGGCAAACATAAGCTGGCTTATTATTCGTAGTAAAAAGAGAAAAAGAAAAGTAAAATCCTGCCCAGTAAGTTCCGATTTTTTTAGGATTTTTGCAAGCTTTGTTCTAAATCTTTGTGGAGCGTTTTGCCGTGGAGCGCTGTGCATACCATTTGCCGAAAGGCTCTACCAAATCATCTTTTACAAAAAAGTGGTTGCCAGGCACCTGTTGTATCTCTGCCAGCGGATAACGTTTGGCGAATTGCTCGCCATAGCGTAGAGGGGTTATTTTATCATTGGCTCCATAAAAAGAATACACGGGAATTTCGTACTGCTCCAGCAATCGAAGGTGCTGTTTGGTAAGGCGCATAGGAAAATAGTACAACGATGCCCAACTGCGCAACAGCCGCGCACGGCGCGCAGGCGTATCTACTTGATGCAACAACATCAAATACAAGTTGCGCTCCACCAGATTAAAACGATCGGCAAACTCTAAAATTTTTACAAAGCCCTCTGGCGCTTCGAAGCGGCGGCGCACCCACTGCCGCAAGCCCAACGGCCACCAAATACGACTACCCGTAAACACGTACTGAAAGCCCGCAGGCGCAAACAAATACAACTCGTCCAATTGAGGCGCTAAATGTGGCAACACTCCCAATACCAAACGCCCGCCCATACTGTGCGCCATCCAGCTGCACCGCTGCGCAGCGCGCCGTTCTAGTAAGCGCAACAACACATCGGCTAATTCTCGATCCGTGTAGATACTGTCCTGCCAATCGGTAGGCCCGTGAAAAGGCAAGTCCAGCGCCAAAACTGTATACTCCTTCCACATGCTCAAACAAACTGCCACGCCCTGCAATGCCGTGCAAGCAAAGCAACGTTTTGGAACCGTAGCCGTATTGTTCGTAATGTAAGGTGTGGTGGCGGTAGGTAATGGTTGGCACAAGCTGTTGATTTTGGTAGTGAAACGTCGTTCGGAAAAATACATCAATGATCGGAAGTCCCCAAATATTCAAACAGCACTTTTTTCCACTCCGAACGGGTAGTAATGTCCAACAAACTCACGTTTATTTTTTCTATTCTAAAACTAGATTCGGGAAGGGCAATGCCGTAGTGAAAAGGTTGAAAAACACCTGGCAGCAATTCCAAATGGTCGTGTTTGCCCTGGCGCAACAAATACTGCAAAATAGGCGCGTCGTACACCACGGCATCCAGTTCCCCCGCATTCAATGCCGTGATGACTTCTGCAATTTTATCATAAGGCAAATATTCAATTTCTTTGCTCGCCAAGTAATTCGCGCTGCTCGATCCACGCACCGTTCCAACCTTAGCATCGTGCAAATCATCGGGGCCTTGTATTTTAGTTTCCAAACGATCGACAGTAAGCGCCGAAGTAATGGCCGCCGTAAAACCAGAAATGATAATAATGCCCGCAAACATCCAAGCAAAGCCAATCACTCTGCCCAGAGGCGTTACAGGTGCTTTGTCGCCGTAGCCTACCGTGGTCATCGTCACCGCAGACCACCAGAAAGCCGAGCCAATGCCGTGCAGCGCCGAGCCACCAAATTGTTCGGGGTTTTTCTTGCGCTCCACCAACCACAACAAGACGCCAATAACCACCAGTAAAATCACCAACGCCCCTACGGCTTTAAAAAACTGCAAGGAAAAAAAACGCTTGATGACATCCAGAGAACTGCGCTCTTCTTTGGGCGTCGCAATGCTGAACCCCGTGGTGAAATACGGCAAGGAAAAATCAAAATACTCCTCCCGTTCTTTGCTGATCGTGATGGCCGCAATGCCCGCATCCAAATTGCCCTCTTTGACATTATACAACAAATCTTCTAGGTTGTATTCTACAAATTGATACTCGTAGTCCAACTCTTTGGCCAATACACGCCACAAATAAATGCTAATGCCCGTCCACTCCCCACGCTTGTTTTTCATCGCGAATGGCGGCGCCACTTTGACGCCTACTTGTAAAGTATCAGTCGTAGGTAAAGTATCGGTTTGGGCTTGAGTGCTTAAACTCGCGATTATTAATACTAATAAACTTAATAATCGGAAAATGAGGTGTTGCGCTAGCATAGTAGAGTGGGTTGGTTTGGCTAGTTGTTTTGTTTTTCTTTTATAAAATTCATAAAGTCTTTTAGGATTTGATTGCCGAGTTGTTGAGCTTTGAGAAAGTCTATTTTACCATATTTAATAGAAAATTCTTCTATCACTTTGTGCAATTCTCGGATGAAGCCCTCTGTAATCGGACGTTTTTCTTGAATAATATCCTGCAAAGCTAGAATGGCCGCGTTGTGGCCGCGCAAATCCAAGTGGTCTTTTAAAGGCTTGCCCGCCGCCGTAATCCCGTGCAGCAAAAAGGTTTTGGTCTCTCCAAAATTCAGGCTGTTGCCTTCCATCGCATTGGAGTGGTAATTCCAGTCCAGCCGAAATTTTTGCTCAATGCGGCTCAGTGTTTCCTAGCTCAAAGGACGCAAGGCCGCTACTGCCGCTTTTAGCGCTTCTATTTTTCTAACAATACATCCATACCAATGAAGATAAGGTTCTTTTGGCAGCTGTGCAAATACATTCGGCGCTGGACAATCAACAACTACTGCCGTTCTACAAAAGCCGTAAAATCGTTTAAAATAAAGGCGGAGACTTCTTCTACAATCGTTGTTGTTTCTTGCTCGTAGGGCAATTCAATCCGCTGCTTTTGGCCGTACGATAACCGCCAATAGGGTTGCCCTAGAGGCAACTGCAAATTGAGGGGCAAACAATAGCTTCCCACGCGATCGCTTTTTTTGAGAATGGGACGCCGATTCCAATCTACGCGCAGTTCGTAAAATTCTGGAAGCGCCTTAACCGCCTGTTTTTTAGGGTCAATATAAGGATTGGTTACGCCATCCCGGTACTGGTATTGCGCAGAGCCTACCCAATAATATTCGTCAAAATTAGTGCGAGACAATTCGGCGGCGAGTTCGGGCAAGCTGTCGAGCATAAGCGTTTGTTGAATCCGTTTGTCTATTGAAGTGAGCGGCAAGACATCCGCTTCGTAGTGCAGGCGAAAACGGCGCTCTACAAAGTGCTGGTCTATGGAATGTAGACGGTTTAATACTTCCGTTAGGAAAGGTATAATGTCATTTTGGAGACAGGCAGCGCGGTTGTCTGCGTTTAAAGGACTAGCCATTGTGTTCGTTGGATTGCATTAATTCGTAAATTCTATTATTTTTAAATTACAAAAAAATAAAATTTTTATGCCTATAATATTTAAACAACCTTTTGCCGGTGCATCTCTGTGTGCGGAATACCATCTTCTAAATATTTTTTCCCACCATCTACAAAATTGAATTGTTCGTAGAACCGCAATAAATAATCCTGTGCTGAAATGATAATTGGCGCATCGGGCCACAATTGCTCTACAGTCTGCAAGCTTTTTGCCATCAAGAGCATACCGATGCCCTTGCCGCGCTGCGCGGGGCTGCTCACTACACGCCCGATAGACACCGCATTGGGGTAACTAATGCCTTTGGGAACCAAACGGGCGTAAGCAACCATTGTAATCCCCAAATAGCCGAGCACATGG
>CAYUZF010000239.1:5243-7895 GCA_964449615.1 uncultured Aureispira sp. | reverse complement strand
ATGGTGCAACTGCTCAATAGCTCGCGCAATTTTGTAGCAAAGCGTCAAACGGTTGCGGCGGCGCGTATCTACCGAAAAGTCGTAATGTTGCCAAGCATCCCGATAACGCCGACCCAGTTTGGGCAGCGATAGAATTTCTAGCTTTTCTCCTTGTACAAAAGGCATTAGGAAACCTATAAAATCCCCTGCTTCGTCCAACAGCAATCGCTCGGGCCAAACCAAATTTATGCCCTCTTCCTCTACTAATGCTTTGGGTGGGTGCTTTTGCAAATAAGCAATTTTGTGACGACGCAAAGCCGTTCGTTTGTGTTCGTGGTAGATCTTAGCTACCAGATGGGCATAGCCTTCTGTAGTAATGTGGTGCAAACTCCCTTCGCCACCACTGGCAAAGGGAGTGGGTTGCAGGGTCAAAGTTTCCTGCTTTAGGTCGTTGTAAGCAATCCAGACGTTCATGGAATTAAGATACAGAAAATTTGTTAGTTAGTAAGCATTCGTAGAATGACTTGCTATTTTAGTAAAAAATAAAAAAGAACAAGCGTTGAACCAAAATTAAAGTTTGGTAGTTATTGTTGTATGTTTAGGCAAATGTCTAAATGATTTAGTAATCAATAAACCAATACCGCTATGAATCTACCCAATCAACTTGTTGGCACTTTACGCAACAGCTTCCTCTTCGTTGCTCTATGTTTAACCGCTACCGCTTTATCGGCACAGTCGCTTGCCCCCGCTGGACATTGGAAAGGTAAGTTATCGTTGCCAGGCGGTGTTCAATTGCTGATTGTTTTCCATATTACACAAGAGGAGGAAGCAGGCTGGAAAGCGACGTTTGATAGCCCTGACCAAATGGTCTACGGCATTAAATTTGACGAAGTGACGCTCGACAACCAACAAGTGCGCTTGCGCAACAAGGCCGCAGGAATTGTATACAAAGGTAAAATCGTGGAGCAAGGACAAGCCATTGACGGCAGCTGGAAACAAGGGGGGGCGGAATTTCCATTGCGCATAACGCCGACGGAACACACGGTTCCCAAACGCCCTCAAACGCCCAAAGGACCGTTTCCCTACGACATAGAAACGGTAGAGTTTAGCAATCCCAATGCCAATATTACGCTGGCGGGCACGCTTACGCTACCAGAGAATAAACAAAATTGTCCCGCTGTGATTCTAATTTCTGGTTCTGGCCCCCAAGACCGCAACAGCAGTATTTTGCAGCACCAACCCTTCTGGGTACTCGCCGATTATTTGTCGCGTCAAGGCATGGTTGTTCTGCGTGTAGATGATCGCGGAGTGGGGGAATCGGGGGGGACGTTTGCGGGGGCGACTTCTGCGGATTTTGCTACCGATGTAGAAGCAGCTTTTGAGTATCTAAAGAAGCATCCGCGCGTCAATTCCAACAAAGTGGGCTTGATGGGACACAGCGAGGGCGGAGCAATTGCACCAGTGGTAGCCAGTCGAAATAAAGACGTGGCCTTTGTCGTCTTATTGGCAGGGCCAGGCGAGCAAGGCAGCAAAGTATTAGCGCAGCAAAACTACGACCTATTCTTACAAGAAACGCAAAGCACTGAATTGGCCAACTACCGCCGCCAATTCTTTGAAAAAATATACAACACGGTTAACCAAGAAGCAAACAAAGACAAGGGAAACAGTGCGGTGTATGCTTTGTTAGAAAAAGACTTAAATCAATTGTCTTCGGAAGAGCGCACACAAATTGACTTAGAAGAAAAGAATGTGCGCGCTATGATTGCCCTATTCCGCTCGCCTTGGATGCGCTATTTTCTGGCTATGAATCCACAAGAATATTTAAGCAAAATACACTGCCCTGTGTTAGCCATCAATGGAGAAAAGGATTTACAAGTCCACCCCGACAATCTAAAAGCCATAGAAAAAGCGCTGAAAGAAGGGAAGAACAACAAATACCAAATTTTAGTATTCCCCGATCTCAACCACTTGTTACAAACCTCCGAAACAGGTGCCGTAGACGAATACGCAGAAATTGAGGAAACCATTTCTCCAAAAGTATTAACGGCGATAAATGCTTGGTTGAAACAAGAAAAAATTTACGAATAAACACAGTAGGGGGCAATATCTTGGCTACGCTCGATAGCCTTGCCCCCTACTATTAATTTTAAAACAAACCACCAAATGCCAAAAATAGAGCGCTCTTGCACGACTCTAAACAAAAGCAATTAATAGGGTTAGGAACTTCACTGTGCTAGAGCATTCGTGTGGCGATGGAAAAACTAGCGCGTCAAAAAGACACCGATGTTTAAATAAGCACCAATGAGGTAACGACGCGTCAATGCTTCTCGAAGCAGCATTCTGTAATTGCTGTAGTCATTTTCTGTAGAAGAAACAAGGACGCTATCAGGAGAAGACAGCAAGTGCGAAGGGAACATCATAGAACAGACACCAACCGACAACAAAAAACGATTGCCAATAACAGCGCGATAGCCGTACTGAACATCAATTCCTGGTACCAAATAAGGTTCGCGCTGCTTCATCACTTCGTAACGAGTAACCCCAGGAGTGCCCGCCGTCGAAATCCGATGCGTATGTACCAAGCGAAGTCCAAGCGAAAAGTAAGCGCCCATAGGCGCCAAGTGGCTTTTTCGGCGGCGGCTATAAATATCAAAATCTAAGTGGATGTCGTTG
>CAYUZF010000239.1:0-5210 GCA_964449615.1 uncultured Aureispira sp. | reverse complement strand
TACGTAGCGTAGTGTTCTTCATCTTGCGCGCTACCACCACCACTGGACAATTCGGTGACTCGGTGGTCGCTAGCTACATCAAAATAAAGATTCGACCAACCCAAACGACCGACTACCTTCCTACCCAGTGTATAGGCCAAGTTCACATTGGCACGGGGAAGAATTGACGCCTGCGGGGTGAAGTAATCGGCAGCGAAACTGTATGGTACATATGCAGAAGAACTAAGCCCCAACGTAACACCTCCCTCAATAAATAACTTGCGGCCCATATAACCAGGATAGAGCTGCGCGGATAAGTGGCTGCCCAAAAAACAACTCAACAATAAAAATAAGTATCGCATAAACGTATAATTAGCGCGCCAAAAGACGCAATCTTTTTTAATAATAAAACAAATAATTAGGATTTATCTTTCTTTGTAGAAGGGTTGGTACTGACAGTAGTTTCCTTGACTTTTTCGGTTTCTTTAGGAGCCTGCTGTTTGGTCGTCTGTCGTTCAGAAGGCGTTTTGATTTGCAACAGCGCATCGTAATACTGCGCATTGAGCAGTACCCTGCCCGCTTTGCGGCGGAAGAAATCGTCCTTAATTACTTGGTAGCTGCCTGTTCTTAAATCGAACACCACCACCCACAAAAAAGAGCGCTTGCGGGTGTATTCTTTGGCATTTACAACACCCGTGAATAAGAGATAAGGCGTTCCATACTTCTGCACTACGTCGTCTACTTTGTCTTGGTTGTACCCATCCGAATAGATGTTGCCCCCAAAGTTGTTTTGCTGAGAAAGCCACTCGGCCAATACCCGCAATTCGTTGAACGCATCGGCATCGCTGGTTGATAAACCGTTGGGACTAAGAACCTGTACCTGTAAATCTACCTTGTCGGCCAGCATTTTTAACCGTTCTGTTAGGTTGAGTTGTGCAGATTCGCCTTTGAGGTAGTTGACCTTCATTTCGCTGCCCCCCTCAATATCCCAATACATGGGATTGTAAACCAATACGGAGTCAATTCCTAGGGTAACGTATGGGTGCTTGCGGCGGCGCTGCAATTCGGCTTGCCCTTCGGTAGAGCGGTAGTAAGCACGTCTGTTTTCGTAGTTTTCTGCATTTTTGCGCCCCTGCTCGAACAAGGCTTTGAAGGTAGAGTCGGCATGAATGTCTACAAAAGCGTATTTAAAATGATTGAGGGTAGAATCGATGTTTATGGTTACTATTTGTTCTTTTTTCTGCCGCTTGATTTTATCGTACTTCGACAGTTCTTTTTCTTCTTCCTCTTCTTCTGGAGCCGCTTCTTGTTCTTCTGCTGCTGCTTTCTTTTTTTCCTGAGAAGCCAGCGCATCTTCGTAAGAAATTGCCGAAAATTCACTGCGCTTTTCGTAGTGGAACGCCAGCTCATCAAACAAATCTTCTAGTATTGTACGAACCTCTTTGTCTTCTGGGTATTCTTGCGCCACATTCCAAGCATAGCGCAAGGCATAGACGGTTACTTCGTTGGGTTCCATCGCTGTGAGCCAGTGGTAGATTTGCTGCGAAGGCCCTTCTATATCTTCGTAAAGTGTCTCCTTTAGTGCAATGGGGTATTCGTCGGACGTATAGATTTCGCTGTAGGGTTTTACGGAAGAGAGTTCGTTGCGGAATTTGGTATAACCGTAAAGCGCTTTGGTTCGGATCTTTTTTAAATACTTGCTTTGAGGGTATTTTTGTTGTAAAATATACGTGGCATACAACGCATCTTGAAAACGCATTTGATGCAAATAATAATAAGACACCTCAAAACGAGCGACATCGCGCATCGTCTCAAAATCTGTTTTGGAGCCTACCAAGAACGATTTACGGCCTTTGTTGGAATGGGTATCCACAATTTTTGCAACCGCTGCCCGTCGTTTGTCAATACTGGGGTGGGTGCTTTTGCTGTCGTCCTCTTCGTATTCGCCATTAATGGGGTTGAGGTCTTCTTCTGCCAAAAAAAGTGTTTCCTCCAATTGCAAATGGGGCAACTCCAACGCACTGCGCTCTACCTCAATAATATCAAAAGGCAAATAAGAATACTGCAACACATCAAAGGTGCCATCCAAGTCTTTTAAGCTGTATTTGCTCTCCAAAAACAATTCTAACCCTTCTGCATCCGCATGCACTTCCAATTCTTTAGAATAATGGTTCTTGGCCACCAAGTCGCTGTTCAGTTCAGATTCAGACAAAGCCTGTTTTCTATTAGAAAAACGATCAATGCGCTCCGATTCTAAGTACATTTCCAGCGCGTGGCCGTGGCGTACGTGTGTAATCTCATGCGCCAAGATAAACGCCAATTGGGCTTCGGTTTCCAATTGAGCAATCAAACCCACATTAACAAAAATAATTCCTTGATTGGTGGCAAAGGCATTTACTGCCGAAGAGCGCACCGCATAAAACCGCAACTGCTTGCGCATAGCTGGATCATCCTTGAGCAATTCATCTGCTATTCTATTGACATAATCCGTAATGGGATCGTTGAACAACACCCGCGCACTGCGCAATAAATTGTCTACCAAAAAGTTGCTCTCCAATAAAAACTTATCGGTGTTCTTGTTGGTCTCTTTTTCTTTAGATAACGCTGTGTTCTCTAACTGCTGTTTGTATTTTTCTGAAGAAAGCGTTAAAAAATCACTGGGAATCGTCCCCGTGCTTTCTAATAACTGATAATCGTTAAAATCTTGTGCCCGAATGGGGGATAGGCTGTACAAAAGGCTGAACAGCAAAGCATAATAGCTTACTTTCATGAGTAATGCTTGTTTGTAGAAGGTGCAAAAAAAGTTTATTGGAAATTAAAGATACAACTTTATAAGCGCTTATGCGAAGGAATAACGACAAATCTTTGCTTATATGCAGAAGAGAAATAGGCAAAGAGAAACCGCAGCGTGTAGCTGCTCTCAGACAACAATCCACCTGCGGTTTCTCAAAAAAGAAATAGTTATGCTTAAAAAGTAGCCTTAGACCACTGTTATTGCTTGCTCCAAAACAGGGTCAAAAACACCCACCGTTTCCTTGACGTCTACTTCGCCCTTAAAAACGAAACGAATGCCCTTTGCTTTGGCGCTGGCAGCGTCTGTAACGCCCCACTTAGCCAAACTTACCGCTAAATCCATGTTACCCACAAAGTAACCATAGCTTCCTTTTTCACCCGCTCCCAAAGCGTGTGGAAATTCAGGAACAGAAGCCCCGTTTCGATCTACCGAAGCACAAGCGTCCACACCTTCTGTCTCTTCGCCCAAAATAAGCTCCTCCTCCAAGCCTTCTGTATTTTCTCGAATAGCGACAAACGTCCCAGTAGTACCCATAATGGTAATAGGACTTTCAGCCGTTACTTCGATGGTCGCCTTAATCATAGGATCGCCAAAGGGAAAAGGGTTCTCAATCCAAGGATAGCTTAGTTCTACGCCTGTCTTACCGACAAGTTTCTTCATTTTATCAAAAAATCCCATAGTGTTGTTGTTTTGTAGGTTGGTTGTAATTGTATTTTTAGATTATAATTTTGAAAGGAAGTATCAAGCAACTAACCATTAGATAGGTTCTCTTAAATCCTTATTCCTTAACAAGTTAAATTAAAATTCAGACTAGTAAGCGCTTGCAAAAGTAGCTTTTTGGTGATAAAAACAAAAAATGAACACTGAATAATGATATTTTTTGCAACTTACTGTTTTTGAACCGTACTGTTGCGCTATTTCTGTATAGAATTTGAAAAATAATTACTTGGAAACCTTAACTTTGCGCAGCCCCCTTCTTTGATGACCTTGTGTCGACTACTATTTAGCAGATGATTTTAATGAAAAAAATACTTCTATTGTGTTGTTTTCTACCGTTTACACTCTTATTGTTTAATGGAAAAAAAACAACTCCCCATCGAACAGAAAAATTTTACTTGGGGGGTATCCAAATTCATGAGGCCAACAACAAAGATTGGATCAACAATCTCAAAAAGGCCAATATGAATACCGTAGAAGTAACGGTGTATGCCACGCAAGGCGCTTGGTACAGCGACTCGCTGCACTTCGAACCGCCAAGCCAACGCACGTTGGACGAAATTCGCGCTGCCAAACAAGCGGGTATGCACGTGGCTTTGCTGATGCGCACACATTTGGACAGCAACTTCTCCGAGAACAAATTCATCTGGCACGGAATGATTCGTCCCAAAAACGAAGCTGCGCTCAACCGCTGGTTTGAACGCTACGGTGCTTTTATTAAACAATGGGCAGCAATCGCCGAAGCGGAGCAAGTTGATATTTTTGGAATTGGCAGCGAAATGAACGCGCTTTCTTCAACGACCCAAGTACGCAACATGCCCCCGTTATACGTGTATTACAACGACAAGGCAGGGCGCCAGCAGTACGAAGGCCGTGCCAAAAAATACCAAGACTCGCTGTTCAAAAAAGATTTGTGGGTACGGGATTTTGAGAACTATACCAACCTAGAGCAATACCTAGAAGATCGAATAGAAATTCATTACAATTGGGCACAATTAGCCACCTATGCCGACCAAAACCAACGCCTAAAACGCGTCAACCAACGCCGCGCGCAATGTCTGATCGCTTGGAAAAAGCTTATCAAAGAAGTGCGCAGCATCTACAACGGTAAACTCACTTATGCCGCCAATTTTGACAATTACGAGGAAGTTGCTTTCTGGAAACAGCTGGATTTTATTGGCATCAATGCTTATTTTAGCCTACGCGATGCCAACAGCACCTACAGCAATAGCAGCAAACTAAAAGCACAACTCAAAGATGGCTGGGCGCGTGTATTTGACAACATCGAAAGCTACAGCGCTAAAAACCGCCTCAAAGACAGACCGTTGTTGTTTACCGAATTGGGCTACATCAGTCGAGAGAATGCCACCATAGAACCCTGGGCGGGTTTTGGGTTTTCGGTAGTGGGCAACAACAATCAAGAACGCTTGGTGCGCTGGCAGAAGGAACCCAAAAATTGGCAGGAGCGGCGCTTGGCTATGGATGCTTTGTACGAAGTGGTGCGCGAGGAGCAGGTACCCTTGGAGGGGTTGCTGTATTGGAAATTAACCAGCCACGACTATCACTTGCCTTACGAACCCTTTGCCCTGCATCTAACGCCCGACGCCAAAGACCCGTTGCAGACTAGTCTGTCGCGCTTTAGTACCTTAGATGATTAAACGCAGCTTAGTACATTGTAACAAAAGAAAGCGGGTATTTTTACAGAGGATTTTTAGTGCGG
>CAYUZF010000238.1:3236-7906 GCA_964449615.1 uncultured Aureispira sp. | reverse complement strand
GGTGCTGTAGTGTTTGATAACATGAACCAATTACCACAACTTTGGGAATAGCATGCGACTAGCTTATGATGCCAAACGTTTATTTTGCAACCGAACAGGACTCGGCAACTACAGCCGCAGTTTGGTGGCCAATTTAGCCCATACTTATCCCGCCCTGACGCTGCGGCTCTATACGCCTTATAGCCGTCTTCCAGCAGCGCAAATAGCTGCATTTTTTCACCCGCCGTTTCAACCCTGCCTAAGCACCCACCCAATCAAAGCTTGGTGGCGCAGCCACGGTATCAAAACCGATTTGGTGCAGGCAGACGTCGATTTGTACCACGGCCTAAGCAATGAACTGCCCTGGCAACTTTCTCAAACGACTGGTATCAAAAGTGTGCTGACCATCCACGATTTGATTTTTAAGCGTTATCCACATTTTTTTCCATGGATGGATCGCCAGTTTTACGCTTGGAAATGCCGCTATAGTTGTCAGCAAGCCGACCTTATTTTAGCCATTAGCGAAAGCACCAAAAAAGACCTGCTGCACTACTACGATTTGCCGCCTGAAAAAATTCAAGTGTTGTACCAAGCTTGCGAAGCGAGTTATTACGACTTGCCGCCACAGCCCTTCGCCCCGTTGCAAGCGCGCTACGAGTTGCCCGATCGGTTTATTTTGGCGGTGGGAACATTGGAGCCGCGCAAAAATCTAAGTTTGCTGTTTCGCGCCCATGCGCTGCTGCCCAAAGCGTTGCAATTGCCCCTTGTAGTAGTGGGGCGTGGCCAACTGCCCGCTGGCATTTCGTCCGAGTTGCCCTTGCATTGGCTGGATCAAATCAACACGACCAGTGCCTTACAAGCGCTTTACCAAAAGGCGGCCTGTTTGGTCTATCCGTCTCTATACGAGGGTTTTGGCTTGCCCATCGTAGAAGCGTTGCTTTGCCGTACGCCTGTCGTTGCAGCGCAATCGTCTTCTTTGCCCGAAGCGGGTGGGCCTCATAGCCTGTATGTTGACCCCACGGATGCCCAGGCTTGCGCCAATGCGATAGCACGCGTTTTGACCGAGCCTAACGTAGCCGCCGCCATGCGCGAAAAAGGCTATGCTTATGCACAGGCTACCTTCCATCCCGACCATTTGAGCGCGCAGTTAATGGCGCATTACGAGCGTTTATTTTCTTTAGATAAAGCATAGATGCGTTGGCTCCTTAGCTAAATAATGCGCCTTACTCCTCTTTTTTCCTACAATTCCTTACTTTTGCAGCGTTCTTGTTTTTTAGAGGCTAATATCATCATGAGTCAGCACATTCCTAGTATTTTTGTAGCGCCTAGCCGCCTGCATGGGTTGGGTGTTTTTACAGGCGCCGCCATTCCAGCCAACAGCATTATAGAAATTTGTCCCATTTTATACATTCCACGGGAGGAAATTGCCTCCATCCAAAATACCATTATCAACGACTATTATTTTGAGTGGGACGAAGATCTGGAAGCGGGTGCCTTAGCGTTGGGGTATGGGAGTATTTACAACCATTCCTTTACGCCCAATGCGAGCTATGATGTAGACATGCCCGAACGCACTATTTACATTGCGGCGTATCGCGATATTGAGGCAGGCGAGGAAATTACCATCAATTACAACGGTGATCCACAAGACCAAACGCCACTTTGGTTTGATACCCTTTAGTCTCTGTGTTGGTATACTTGTAGGTAGTTCAAGTCGGTTAAAGTGTCTGTAACCGCTTCAAAAGTAGGACTTGTCAAGTCCTCGTCTTTTGGACCAATGGCGTAGGGTTGTCGGTGATAAGCTGTGGATAAATCTATGTAAAAATAGCGGTAAAAATAGCCGTGTAAGCTCCATTTATCGTACAGACTTGCGGGGATAAAGAGTTCGATGCGCGGCGGCAACGTCGTTCCAATGCGGTGGGCATCTTTTAATAACGCATCTTGCTGATGTATACTTCCTATGTTTTTAATACTTAACGCCAAGCAAACCAATACCCCAAACCCTACTACACTTTGCAGGGTCATTTTTCGCCGTTTCCAAGTTTGGGTATATTCGGCCAACGCCAAAAAAGAAGGCCAGCAGACAACGCCCCAAGCCAAAGCGTACCAAAGCATAGAAGGCACCACATAAAAGCGCAGCTGTTTGGGGCTGACCAACATCGGTAGCGAGGCCGATAAAGCCAGTAAAAAGAAAAACAAAGCGGTCTTTTTATCTACCGATAAAGCGGGCAATTTGAGATAACGCACACTGCCTAAGATCGCCAAACCGATGAGCAGAGACGGAATCGACTCCTCTAACACGGCACGCAAAATAGCCCAGCGGCCATCGGTGAACCCCTCTTCGCCCACCAGCGCGCCCACCAATTGTATTTGCCAATATTTCTCCAAAAAAACTGCTGCTCTAGGCCAAAGCATTATCAACAAAAAATAACTGCCCAGCAGCACACCCAGCAGCAACAACGTTTCCAACAGCGCCCGTTTCCAGCGTTCAGGCTCTAATACCAACGCATACAACAGAGGCACCGCCAAAGGGTACAACCCCACAGGGCCTTTGGTCATGGTAGCAGCAAACAAAAAGCCCCCCGCTAGTGCAATCCAACTCCAATTTTTACGCGCTTGTTTGGCTTGTCGCACCAATAAAAACGCCGAAGCAGCGGTTGTTACCGTAAGCAAATTCTCCAACATATTGTTGCCAAACGACCAACCTACAATAGACACCGACAGCCAAAACAACAACGGCAACCGCCCCCCTTGGGGTTGCCACAACCGCCAGCAAGCCACCAGCAACCCCATTGCACCCAGCGCCAACAACAGTCCATACAGACGATCCAGCCAATACACGTCCCCCACTAGGCGGTACAACAAGGCTTGCAGCCAAAAACTGAAGGGCAGGTGCCCATTAAATTGCGGGTCTAGCGTGTTGGATACCTTCAAATCCCAGATGGTCGCTTGGGCATCATAAACAAGGTTACGAGCAATGCTGCTGTAGAACAACCCATCATCAAAAACGCCATACGTCCACAGCGGCACCAACCACCAAATGGCAGCCAACAGCACATTAACCCCGATTACTATCCCTCCCAAGCGCGTCCTATTGGCTGCCATATTGTTTTAATTCTTCTAAAAAGTACTTACCAGTTCATCCCCAAATTAAACATCAAAAAAGCCAGCTTATCGGCTTCCTCTTCAATCACCTTCGTTACAGGTTTGCCTGCGCCATGTCCCGCCTTGCGGTCAATGCGAATAATAACAGGATGCTTGCCCGTATTGTTGGCCTGCAAGGCTGCTCCAAATTTAAAAGAGTGTGCAGGCACCACCCGATCGTCGTGGTCGGCGGTCATGACCATCGTAGCGGGATATTTGGCAGGACGCACATTGTGAACAGGAGAATAAGCCAGCAGGTTTTTGTATTGCGTCTTATCATCGCTGCGCCCGTAATCTGCCGCCCAGAAATGTCCAATCGTAAAGGTGTGGTAACGCATCATATCCAACACGCCCACAATAGGAAAGGCCACGCGGTACAACTCAGGGCGCTGCGTCATACAAGCGCCCACCAGCAACCCCCCATTAGAACGGCCCTCGATGGCCAGTTTGTCAGAGGACGTGTATTTTTCTTTCACTAAATATTCTGCTGCTGCAATAAAATCATCAAAGACATTTTGTTTTTTGAGCTGGATGCCTGCCTCGTGCCATTCGGTTCCCATTTCGCCCCCACCGCGAATGTTGGCCACGGCATAGATGCCGCCTTTTTCTAAGAACGGCAAGCGCGTCAGGGCAAAACTCGGCAAAATACTGATGTTGAAGCCGCCATAACCGTACAACAACGTCGGGTTGTTGCCGTCTCTTTTGATGCCTTTTTTATAAACAATACTAATCGGAATAGACGTGCCATCTTTGGATTTATAATGCGTGTATTCTACTTGATAATCCTTTGGATTGAAGTCAATTTTAGGTTGCTTCCACACTTGCGACTGCAAGGTTTTGACGTTGACTTTGCAAATGGTACTGGGAATGGTGAAAGAGCTTAAGCTGTAATAAGCTTCGGCTTCGTCGCGTTTGCCCGTCAGGCCGCTAATGGTCACGGGTGCAGTTTTGCTGACTAGATCGGGCAAGGCGATGGTGCCAACAGGCGTTCCGTTTTTCTCAAACACTTCCAATTCATTGGTAATTTCTTTGGTGTAACGCGCTATTAAACGCCCGCCTATTACCTGCACCCCGTTGAGGGTGGCGTTTTCCCGCGCAGGAATAACCGACGTCCAGTTGTTGGGTTGTGGTTGATCCAAGTCAATGCGAATGAGTTGGTAGGTGGGGGCTTGGTAATTGGTGTAGACCAACAAGCCGTTTTCTACGTTGTCAATTACATAGTAGTCGTGGTCAAAATTATCAATCAACCGAATAAAATCGCCTTCGGTATCGCTTGCTTTTTTATAATACAATGCATTGCCACTGGTCGACTCAGTCATACTCAAAATCAAATACTGCTCGTCCTCCGTAACACCCAACCCATAGTTGCGCGCAGGCTGGGTACGGTCGGCAAAAATCAAATCGTCTTCAGACTGTGGCGTACCTACTTTGTGGTAATACACTTTGTGAAACTGGTTTTGCTCCACGTATTTGTCTTCGCCTGTATTGTCGCCGTAGCGGCTGTAGAAAAAGCCGTCGCCGTACCAGCCCGCGCCGCTGAACTTGAT
>CAYUZF010000238.1:0-3226 GCA_964449615.1 uncultured Aureispira sp. | reverse complement strand
TCTTTGAACCAAGAAACCCCTGAATACCGCAACCAGTCTACTTTGTCGTCGAGTTGTTGGTTGGTTTTGGTATCAATAACTTGTACGCTGCGCCAATCCGAGCCAGAAGCCGACGTCTGGTAGGCTGCGTAGCGCCCATCTTTGGAGAAGTTGACCCCTCCCAAAGAGACCGTGCCATCTTTGGACAGGGTATTGGGGTCGATGAATATTTCCTCTTTGGGGCTGTCCCAGGCGGCTTTGCGGTACAGTACTGCTTGGTTTTGTAGGCCTTTATTTTTATAATAATACAAAAAGCCGCCTTCCTTCATCGGTGCAGATTGGCGTTCGTAGTTATATAGTTTTTCTAACCGTTTGGCAATGTTGTCGCGGTAAGCAATGCCGTCCAAATAATTACGCGCCAGCTTGCTTTGCGCCTTTACCCATTGATTAATTTCTTTGTCGGGCTCTTCTGTTACGGCCTCTTCCAACCAACGGTAAGGATCTGCTACCGTTATGTCAAAAAAAGTATCCACTACATGCACCCGTTTGGTTTTTGGATAGTCCATTTTTATTTTATCTCGATTTCTCAAATAAACCGATTGAGCGCTTGGCTTGTTCGGCTCGGTATTCGCATCTGTAGTGGAGGGTTTGGCTTGCTCTTGGCAACTGCTCCACAATAAAGCGGCGGCAAATAAACACCACCAGTAGCTCAACTGTCTCATTGTTTGATAATTTATAGTTCAAGTAGACGTTCTTGTTGTAAGAATCGTTTTTTGGATAATCGTTAAAATAGTAGTTATTCACTAATAAGGCAAGAATAGTTCTTTAATTTTGGCCGCTGCGCCGCGCTTCGTATCTTTGCACTTTAGCATTTCAGTAGTTTATAATAAGATGGCAAGTAGAATCAAGCGGCGATCTTTCTACCGAACAACACAGCGCTATTCCGTCATTCAACAACCATCGCTTATGCCCTATATATTGTGCTGCATCCTCTGTTTTATACTAAATATAGTCCCAGCAAAAAACACCGTTGCAAGCCCCAATCCGATTGATTACGGGATGCCCAGTGACACCACGCCCCCCCAACGTCAAGGAGTGGTTAAGGTCAAAGAATTGCCCAGCAAACAACGCCTGAAAGAACAACGCCGCCAACAGCGCCGCACACAAAAAAACAAAGAACAACGCGCCAATAAACCTGCGCCCACCGTTGTCGAAAAAAAGCAACAGCAAACGCGGGAAGAAAAGCCCGTTGTTGCCCCCACGCCAATTAGCGAAAGCGAAAAAGAAAGCAGCAAAGCCCTCAATGCTGCGGACGCCACCGAGGAGGCGCTGCCCTTTCCTGTAAATAAAAAAGTTTCTGAAAAATCAACTCCCATCCCTACCCCGCCTTCTACCGTTGTCAACAACAACAACAAACGCAAGACCAATCGCAGCCAAGCCCTAAGCGCGGAAGAAGAGCTGCGCCTGTTGGCGCAAGCCCCTGCTACGACGGCAGAGGCGCGGATTCCCAAGCTATCCGAAGAACAATGCGCCTTTGCATTTGAAAAAACCGACGAATTTACGGGCTTAGAGAAACGCGGTTTGGCTCCCCGCCTATTTTTCACCTATACCCCCGAACAATACCGCCAGTTCATCAAAACAGCTGACTTTATTCGCTGCGAAGGCTATCTCAGTCAAAGCTCAGAAGGGGGCACCGCGCTCAATATTACGCTGGTTATTGCGAGTCCTGCGGCCAAAGATAAGTTTGGCGACCTTGTGCCCAGCTCCAACATGACCATCCGCACGATGGAGGGCAAAGAATTTTTCTTGAGAACGTACAAGGGTGGACAGGCCGTTGTAAAGGGCAACAATACCGTCTACGAAGCAAGCTTTGTTTTGACAAAAGCCGATGTCAAACAATTATCGGATGCCGAGATTGACCAAGTGCGCTTGCGGTTTACCAAAGGCTTTCAGTTGTATGAGGTGTATTATTTGGATTTTTTGCGCGAGCAATTCCCTTGTTTTAAATAGTGCTTAAGTAGGCTTCTAAAAGCTTTGAGAACGGGGTTATTTTGCTATTTTTGCGCAAGTGCTTTCAAATGGTTCCGCTCTTGACCAACCATCTACCTCACCGCTAAACTACAACGAACAGATGCCTTTTTTATCTACACCTTTTCCCGATTTGATCGTTTTTGAACCTAAAGTTTGGGGCGATGCACGCGGCTATTTTTACGAGAGTTATCAATACGAGCGCTTTGCCGAAGCGGGTATTGACGCCGTGTTTGTGCAGGACAATCAAGCGCGCTCTACTTATGGGGTGCTGCGGGGCTTGCACTACCAGCTGGGCGAACATGCCCAAGCCAAATTGGTACGGGTGATTGAGGGCGAAGTTTTGGACGTCGTTGTGGATTTGCGCGAGGGCTCGCCTACTTATGGACAATCTTACAGCATTTTGCTAAGTGCAGAAAACAAAAAGCAACTGTTTGTGCCGCGTGGTTTTGCCCACGGCTATGTGGTCTTGTCGCCTACTGCCGAATTTTTCTACAAGTGCGACAATTATTACAACAAAGCCAGCGAAGGGGGATTGCTTTACAACGATCCTCAACTAAAAATTGATTGGCAAATTGAGTTGGAAGAAGCACAATTATCAGAAAAGGATTTAATTTTGCCCCATTTTGGCGACCAACGAGGCAGCTTTACTTATAATCAGTAGTTTTGTTTTTCTACCCAACCACCACACACCAACACCATTATGCAAGTACTAGTAACAGGCGCCAACGGACAAGTAGGCAGTGAATTACAAACCTTATCCACCAACTACCCTTCTATAACTTGGCATTTTACCGACCACTTGGAGTTGGACATCACCAACGAGACAGCGGTGCAGCAGTATTTTGAGCAACAGGCATTGGATTACTGCATCAACTGCGCTGCTTACACAGCGGTAGACAAAGCGGAAAGCGAAACGGAATTGGCCGCGGCAATCAATGTGGAGGGTGTCCGCCATTTGGCGCAAGCCTGCTACCAAAACAAAGTGCGGCTGCTGCATTTGTCCACGGATTATGTGTACCACGGCGGTCAGAATACACCTTTTTTAGAAAGCGCCGCCACGGCTCCGCAAAGCGTGTATGGAAAAACCAAACTAGCAGGAGAATTGGCTGCTCTAACCGCCCAGCCCGAAACGCTCATTGTACGCACGGCTTGGGTGTACAGCAGCTTTGGCCACAACTTTGTAAAGACCATGCTGCGTTTGGGCAACGAACGCAAC
>CAYUZF010000237.1:2888-7926 GCA_964449615.1 uncultured Aureispira sp. | reverse complement strand
AAGCAATTTGTTGAAGTGTTTTTTGTTTTTGGGAGAAAAGGTAGCCAAGTAGGGAAGTTGCTGACAGAAATTTGGCGCTTTTTTTTGCAAGCTGTTGTACAAACGTTTGGGAACAACCAACTCGCGCAGTTGTGTTAGCGCTGTCAAGCCCGTTGGCACGCTGTATTGCATGGGAAAATGCACTTTATAAAGGTTGAGGTGGCGCAGCTGTGGCAATTGTTGCAACAGCGCCCAGTTGACCGCGTGTTCTTCAAAGCTGCTACCTTCCAGAGAGAGTTCTTCCAATTGGGGAAACTGTAGCAGTTCTTTGGGGAGGTTAACTAAGCGTTGTTGGCGCAATTCTAAGCAGCGCAGTTGGGTCAAGAACGTCAAGCGGGAGAGGGGCGGGGCAGCAATGTCGCTTTGCAAAATGAGGTGCTGCAGTTGGGGAAACAGCTTTAGAGTGGCCAGCAAGGTGGCATCGAGCGTAAGCGAACAATAATTAAGATAAACGCGTTGAATTTTGGTGCATTGCTGCAACAACGGCCAATAGTCCCCAATTTGTGAGGAGTAATACAAATGGATGGTTGTAATACTACTGTAGTCGGAGAGCGTTTTCAACGCTTGCAACTGGTGTATGGTGTGTGGCTTTTTTGGCGAGGACATACGCTTATTATACGACAAAAAAAACAAAAAGGCCGTCCCAATTAACATGGGAACGACCTATCTTATTGCGAACAGCATCCAACAAACTGAGCCCTATAGGACTCGCCTCGGACATAAGTCCAAGTATCGCTGGCGCTAAAAGAAGTTACTCTTCTGTAGTTTCTGTGGTTTCTTTTACTTCAATTACCATCACATCTTCGTCGTCCAGACTGGCCGTTAAGGTCGCATTGTCTTCGAGTTTGTCTTGGTTGTTCAAAATAAATTCCGCTAGTGGATCTTCCAAATATTTCTGAATGGCGCGGTTCAATGGACGGGCACCAAATTGTGGATCGTAGCCTTTTTCGGATAAGAAAGTCTTCGCTTTTTCATCCAATTCTAAACTAAATCCTAGTTCCTCAATACGACCATACAAATCCTTCAACGTAATGTCGATGATGCGGAAAATGTCGTCTTGGTCCAAACTGTTGAACACGACCACATCGTCGATTCTGTTCAAAAATTCGGGCGAGAAGGTGCGTTTCAATGCATTCTGGATAACGCCTTTGGCATTGGCATCCGCGCCTTGCTCTCTAGCTTTGGTGGCAAAACCTACGCCCTGTCCAAAATCTTTCAAGCGGCGAGCGCCTACGTTAGACGTCATGATAATCAACGTGTTTTTAAAGTCTACTTTGCGACCCAAACCATCCGTCAATTGTCCATCATCCAACACTTGCAACAAAATATTGAAAATATCGGGATGGGCTTTCTCAATCTCATCCAACAAAATTACAGAATAAGGCTTACGACGCACTTTTTCAGTCAGCTGGCCGCCTTCTTCGTAACCGACGTAACCTGGAGGCGCTCCAATTAAGCGGCTTACCGCGAATTTTTCCATGTATTCACTCATGTCGATTCTAATTAAAGAATCTTCAGAAGTGAAGAGCTGGCGGGCCAATACTTTGGCCAATTCCGTTTTACCAACCCCTGTTGGCCCCAAGAAAATAAAGGTTCCAATCGGTTTGTTGGGGTCTTTGAGTCCTACGCGGTTGCGCTGGATGGCTTTGGTTACTTTTAGGATGGCTTCGTCTTGGCCGATCACCTCACCTTGCAAATCACTGGTCATGTTAAGCAGTTTGCGGTTTTCTTTTTCGGCTACGCTGCTTACAGGAATGCCCGTCATCATCGAAACTACTTCGGCAATGTCTGACTCTTCTACGGGGTAGCGCTTAACTTTAGACTCCTCTTCCCATTGTTTTTTGGCTTGTTCCAACTGGCGAATCAATTTGGATTCTTTGTCGCGGAAGTTGGCCGCTTTTTCATATTCTTGATCGCGAACTGCTTGGTTCTTTTGATCTTTTGTTTTTTCGATGTTCTCTTCCAACTCTACAATGTGCTTGGGCACGTGGATGTTTTTGAGGTGTACGCGAGCACCTACCTCATCCATTACGTCGATGGCCTTGTCGGGCAAGAAACGGTCAGAAATGTAGCGGTCGCTCAACTTTACACAGGCTTCAATCGCCTCATCGGAGTAATTGACGTGGTGAAAGTCTTCGTATTTTTCTTTGATGTTGCGCAAGATATGCACGGCCTCTTCGGGCGTTGGCGGGTCGATGACTACCTTTTGGAAACGACGATCTAAGGCACCGTCTTTCTCGATGTACTGGCGGTATTCATCAAGGGTAGAAGCGCCAATGCACTGCAATTCTCCCCGCGCCAATGCTGGCTTAAAGATGTTGGAAGCATCCAGGGAACCTGTGGCACCTCCTGCCCCTACTATGGTGTGAATCTCGTCGATGAATAAAATAACATCGCGTGATTTTTCCAATTCGGTCATGATGGCCTTCATGCGTTCCTCAAACTGCCCGCGGTATTTGGTTCCAGCGACCAAGGCCGCTAAATCCAACATTACAATGCGTTTGTTGAACAAGGTTCTAGATACTTTGCGCTGGTAAATGCGCAAGGCCAAGCCTTCTACTACCGCAGTTTTACCAACTCCTGGTTCTCCAATGAGAATCGGGTTGTTTTTCTTACGGCGGGATAAAATTTGCGAAACGCGCTCAATTTCAACCTCGCGCCCAATAATGGGATCTAATTTGTCTTCTTCGGCTAGCTTAGAAATATCGCGTCCAAAGTTGTCCAATACAGGCGTATGGGATTTACCTTTGCTGCGACCTCTAGCAGGGTTGCCCCCTTCGTTGCCTTCGCTGCGACCATCGTCGTCGTCTTCAAAATCTGCCATATCAGATGTAATGTCTGGATTAGTGTCTGTGCCTACGTATTCCAATTCGGTTTTGAAAACATCGTAAGTCACGTCGAATTGAAGCAACACACGTGCTGCTAAATTATCTTTATGTTTAAGAACAGACAATAAAATGTGTTCTGTGCCAATTAGTTCACTTTTTAGCAGCTTTGCTTCCAAAAAAGTTACTTTAAGTACCTTTTCCGCTTGGCGTGTCAAGGGCAAATTGCCAATGTTGTAAGCGGTTGGCAGGGTATCTTTGTTTTGGTGAATAGAATCTTCCACAGCCAAAGTTAACTGCTGGGCGTCAACATTGAGCGATTGTAAAACGCGTACGGCCAAACTGCTCGGTTCTTTTAACACCCCTAATAAAAGGTGTTCTGTACCAATATAATCATGACCAAACTTGAGCGCTTCTTCTCTGCTGTGAGAGATGATCTCTTTTACCTTTGGAGAGAATCTGTTGTTAGGCATAGTGGTATTTTATGGATTGCCAAACCCGCCAAGGTTTGGTAAATGATTTTACTATTCTAAGGCAATTATCGCTTCGTTTTGGAAGAGAAAACGCCTTTACAGGAATGTGTTGTGGATGTGGGGAGGTTGCTTTTAAGAACAAAAAATAGCTTTGTAATAAAAGAACTTGATAGTGTTTTATCTATTGCTTCCTCAACAATATTTCAAGTAAAAGGTTTTGGTGTAGTCGCCTGCTAAGAAAGGTAGAGAATATTTCTAAAAAAGGGAAATTTTTAATTCCATTTTCCCCGATTAGACCGCCCGATAAACAAGCAATTCTGTGACGCTGCAAAAGCGGCATACTAACTGTCTAGAATAGAAGGGTACCTTATTTTAGTCTAAAATAGTGCCAAGCTAGTTTGGTGTTTTTAATAGAAAATTGATTACATTAGCCCATAGAAATATGCAGGGCTGTCCATGAGAGGACAACGCGAAGTTGCTCGCCCAACACAGAGCGTACAAACTCTAGTTAATGGTGAACTAAAAAAACTTTTTGCTGTTGTATGCTGCTAGACCAATCCCTGTTCTAATTATCTGACTAAAACCGTTGTTAAACGGTAATTAGCTAAATGCCATTAGCAGGCTTTTTAATTGTGTAAAACGAAGGAAAACAAGGCATTGAGTTGATGTAAGAACCATTGAACGTTATGAAATATTCTGTAGATAGAAAAGAAGATTACGCTGTATTAACGCTGGAAGAAGAAAATTTAAATTCTTTAAAAGCACCTGATTTGAAGGCAGAGTTAATTGTGCTGCACAATGCGGGAAACAAAAATCTAATCATGGATTTGTCCAACACCAAGTTTGTAGACTCTTCGGGACTGAGTGCCATTTTGACAGGAAACCGCTTGTGGGCAGACTCTGGAAACGCTTTTGTCCTGACAGGATTGACACACCCCAGCGTAAAAATGCTAATTACCATTTCTCGTTTGGACAGTGTATTAACGATAAAAGAGACGCTTGGCGAAGCGGTTAAATACGTGATGATGGCGACCTTTAAAAACGAATTGGGCAGCAAAGCGGTAGAGGAAGAGGATGAGTAGTTGCTGTCGGTGTAATTTTAAAGCAAAATAGAAGGAGCACAGGTGTTGAAAACAACCTTTGTTACTCTACAAATAGATAATAGCATTGGCTAGCTCTGGTTGTAAAAGAGCTTGTTGATGCTTTTTTTGTATGTATACAATGATTAATAGCCTTTGAGGTATGAGTTTTAAAGTAACGGTTTTAGGAAGTAGTGCTGCCACTCCCGCTTACGGTAGGCATTTGTCGGCGCAAGTAGTGGAAGTAGAAGGCGAAGTATTGTTAATTGATTGTGGCGAAGCAACACAGTTTCAGTTGATGCGGTATAAAATTCGCTGTCAGAAAATCAACCGTATATTTATTAGCCACCTGCATGGCGACCATTATTTTGGGTTGGTGGGTTTGTTGATGACGCTGGCGCTTAACGACCGCAAGCAGCCGCTGCATGTATACAGTCCCCCAGGATTGGAAGCATTGCTGGCCAAACAACTTGAAAATGGGCTGGGTTATACCGTTTATTTCCACGAGTCCGAGCCCACCGTTTCCCAAGTACTCTACGAGAGCAATAGTTTAAAAGTAAGCAGTATTCCTTTGACGCACCGCGTTCCTTGCCACGGCTTTTTGGTGGAGGAGCAACCCCGA
>CAYUZF010000237.1:2466-2878 GCA_964449615.1 uncultured Aureispira sp. | reverse complement strand
GCAAAGACCAAATCAAAGCCTACGACATTCCCTATCAATCAATGAACGCCATCAAAGCAGGAGGAGACTACACCACCCCAGAAGGGGAGCGCATTCCACACAGTGAGTTGACGACTCCTGCTGCTGCCCCTCTTCGTTTTGCTTATTGTTCGGATACGCGCTACAAGCCCGACTTATTGCCTTATTTAGAAGGTGTGGATTTGCTCTACCACGAAGCAACTTTTTTGCACGAAGCATTGGCGCAAGCCGAAAAGACACAGCACACCACTGCCCAAGAAGCGGGGCAACTGGCCGCTGCTGCAAGGGTCAAACGACTGGTATTGGGGCATTTTTCGGCGCGTTATTCGGATCTGACCCCCCTCTTGCAGGAGGCGCAACGCTACTTCGAAGCGACTCAATTGGCCGAAGAGGG
>CAYUZF010000237.1:0-2456 GCA_964449615.1 uncultured Aureispira sp. | reverse complement strand
GGCTGCTGCTGGGCTACCACTAAAAAACAATTAATTTTGTGGCTAAAGTGGTTACTTTAATAATCGCTTACCATATAGAATAAGAAACAACTATAGAGCAAGAAGAGAAGCGGGTCTAGTTAATTGAAAAACAAAGCGCTGTTTTCTGCTGTTGGCCAAACGATACAAATGCCAACTAAATCGCGAAACAGAGAGTCAGATTGCAACAATCCGCTAATTTGTTTTATTTTTGTTTCCAAATAAATAGCCCAGAATAATCCGCACTAGATGAAGTGGCCAAAATCCAAAAAAGATTGTGCTGCTGTTGCTTTGGGTTGTTCTGATTATCAGTTTATTAACGGGAATTTTTGTTTTCGATTAAACTCGAAATAAGTTAGGTCGTTTTTATTGGATACCAACCAATGGAATTGCTTGAATAGAGCAAGACTGAAAATTACAAAATTATATGAGAAGGATATTTACCCTCCCGCCACTGTGCCAACTACTGGTTTTGGTGTTGAGTTTGAGCTTTAGTTCACAGATGGTGGCGCAAACGGCTCTTCAACAACGCATTACAACAGAGTGTTACACTGGCCCCACACAAAGTTTTACCAATACCACAGGAACCCTATTGCCGGCTGTTAACTTTCAACAGGGCAACGGACCAGGGCAGATTCCTGTCGGACATGTTATTGCGGATGTAATTATTGAAGTGGAATGGTCCAAGACCGATGATGGTTCTTGTACAGCAAGTACGGGCAACCCTGCCAATTTGGACGATGTTGGTTTTAGTATTTTTAACAATACATTGGGTGGACGTGTGTTAGCGGCTTCCAACAGTACTGGGGGGTTTGTTATTCCCAATACCACCAGTACCTTTTCAGGAAGTTTTCCTGGCAACAGTACGGGAATTGTACAAGCGCGTACCTATTTTAGAGCAGGTTTTAACCGCGCTTACCCTTATCCACCTGCGTCGGGAGATACCATTGCGGCCAACGGCGATCCATTAACGGATTACAGAGGCACCAACCCCATCGGAAACTGGCAAATTGGCGGAATTGACGATGCACCTGGTTTGAGCTCTCCCGCTTTGTGTATACACTCTTATTGCATTACATTGATCACTTGTGATCCCGCTGCACTACAAGCCCGATGCCAAGCTTTTCCAGAAGTAGCGTTGGATCCCACTACAGGAATACACACCTTCTCTTTTTCCGATTTGGACAGTTTGAGTGATGTTTCTTGTTTGGTGAACAACATTACGTTCTTACCCAATACGGTCAACTGTAGCAATACTTCGGCACCCGTGCCTGTAACCATGACGATTGAGGACAATTTAGGAACTACCAGCAGCTGTGCCAGTTTGGTGACGGTGCGGGATACTACTGCTCCTACTATTCCCTATTGCAACCAACCTTTCGGAACGGTTTTCACCGATTTATACATAGATGCACAAGGGCGCGATACCTTTTTTGCAAGTTCAATGCCCATGACGGATAATTGTGGGCCAATTACCAGAGAAGTGCGGGCACTGTCTGCGGCTACTTGGGATAGTTTTATTGCGTTTGAATGCGTAACGGGGTTCCAGCAGTTTTTTGTACGGGGAACGGATGCTTCAGGCAATCAAACCTCTTGCCGTGTTATCGTTGATGTACGCGATACCATTCCGCCGACCGCCGTTTGTTCACAGGATACTTTATATGTGGGCAATGGAGCGCAAACCTTGTCGCCTATTAATGTAGATGGTGGTAGTAATGATTTTTGTACCAACTTTTCAATTACCAACCGCTGGATTGGCAGTGTGAATGCGGGTAATCCTAGTTATACCTGTACGGATATCGGTCAGTTTAATGTTTCGTTGATCGTGAGCGATGCTTCGAGCAATTTGGATACGTGTAACAACGCCCAAGTAACGGTTCTGGATACTACGGCACCAACGGCTATTTGCCAGAATGTTACCGTTTATTTAAGCAATACAGGAAACGCTACCTTAACAGTAGCACAAGTAGACAATGGATCTTTTGATAGTTGTGGAATCGTGGCCAGCACCATCAACGGTGTCGCGAGTATTGATTATGATTGTGCGGATGCTGGAACGACGCCTACTGTTACGCTGCGCATAGAGGACGGCAGCGGCAACGCGGATAGTTGTACCGCTACCATCACGGTATTGGATACGTTTCCTCCAACGGCCATTTGCCAAAATGCAACGGTTTATACCAATAATGCAGGTATTGCTACAGTAGCGGCTAGTAGCCTTAACAACAACAGTACAGACGTTTGTACGGGAACCAACCTGACGTTCGCCATCAATGGTAACCCAACCGCAGATTTTGATTGTGACGATGTCGCTACTAGCCCCAATGCGGTGGCACTAACAGTAACAGACGCCAATGGCAACAGTAGTTCTTGTATTGCCAACGTAACCGTGCTAGATACGCTAGACCCTGTAGTGACTTGTGCTACGCCTACGGCCT
>CAYUZF010000236.1:0-8027 GCA_964449615.1 uncultured Aureispira sp. | reverse complement strand
CCATTCCGAACTTTGTTCGGAATGAGCTAAAGCTGACTATTTGATACATTGTATCCAATAGATCAGATCGCTTTGCGAGTCTAGATTGATGAAAAAATCTTGCTTTTTATCCCTGTACAACTCCATTCGTAATAATGTCTAATAGTTGAGTTTTTAAAAAAAAATTCTCTGTATCCTACGCAATAGGGTGCAGGGATTTTTGTATCTTCCGAGAAAGACTTAAGTACTATTTTTTTAGAAATAGGTTGTTATTAAACCCTGAACCTTCTACAACAACTCTTACGGCCTCCCCTCATGATGAAACTTTTTGCAACCTTTAGCTTGCTCCTCTACGGCACGTCGATGCTACTTGCCCAGGAAAAAACGCTGCCTATTTATTATGCAGTGGACAAATATGACCTCACTCCCAGCCACCAAACTGCGCTGGAGGAGTTGGTCAAAACTCTACCTTCCACGACCTTTGAAACACTAGTTTTGAGAGGCCATACAGATACAACGGCCAGTGTAACTTACAACCAATGGCTCTCTGAACAGCGCGCAAACGGCGTTAAAAACTATCTGCTGGAATTGGGGGTAGCCGCAGAGAAAATTCAATTGGATGCCTTCGGCGAGCGTCAAGCGCAATCGCTTACCAACTTGGGGACGGATCGTAGGGTAGATGTATTGGTTTATTACGCCTCGCCGCCTCCCCCCGTAGTAGAAGCCATTCCTTCCCCCGACAAAGACACGTCTAGCACTTCCGTTGTCGATCTGTATCGCTTGCTAAGTCCACCCCCACAAGAATTCTGTATTGCTCCTAACCAAGATACCGTTATTCGCTGTGCGATGGGGACTATTGTGGTAATAAAAGCCAATTCTTTTCAACGCAACGGTCAACCTGTGAACGGCACTGCTTGTATTACTTTTCAAGTAAAGGAGTGTTTTTTAAAGTCGGACATGCTGCTGGAGAACGTCAATACCGTTACCGAAGCAGGGGAAATTTTAGAAACGCAGGGGATGGTTTACACCAATGCGATGCTGGGCACAGATACGCTAGAGTTGATTCAAGACGTGGTGATCATGCAGCCCACCGATAAAATTATAGAGGGCGTGAAGGTGCTGGACGGTAGGCGCGATGCCCATACCGACGCCGTCAATTGGACGCTGAACAACAACAGTGTATTGCGCAATTTTAGTTTGGCGCAGGTCGAGCATTGCGTTACCTACAATAATTTTGTGGGAAAAATAGGTTACTGTGGAGATTGGACTTTACAGTATAAAGTGGGCATGGACGGGGATACAACGTATAGTTATGCACAGCGATTGACCAATTGCAGAGCGCGTGTGGGGCCTGTAATAATTTGTGATTGTTGCTTCTTTTTTTGTTGGTTCAACGAAGCCTTTCTATGGATCGCAACCGTCTTTGACCAGCAAATGCGCGAAATAGAGCCCACTATTCCAGGCTGTAGCCGCCGACTAGGGAGCACCATTTATGCCAAGCGGGTACAAAATGGCCGTTTCCCCAAACCTATTGTATTTATTAGAATTAGAAAAAATATTTTTAAACAGAGAGCGCGAAGAGCAAAAAAAGCCCAGAACACCCCCAAAAAAACCAAAACAGCAGAAGAGTTAGCCGAAGAACAACTCCTCAAAGAACAGGAAGATCATATTCTAGAACTGACGGAATACATTTTAGAAGGCGATCAAAAAATCACACAAGGGTTGCGGGGACTCAACAGACGCGAATTAGCGGCACGGTGCAACGAATTGGACTCGCTGTTTGCCCTGTACAACGTGGAAACGACCGAAGGGTTGATGTTGGCCCTCAACCAACCGCTGATGAAGGAATTTGGCGTTAGCACTATGAAAGCGCTGTTGGATACGTTGCCAAAAGCCAACTTAGGTTACTTAGAAGTGGCGTATAAGAATAAGAAAATTGCTTACGAGGATTATAAGTTTTATGTGTTTAATGCCTCTAAATTGGGCTGGAAAAACTTGGATGTATTTGCAAAAATCAAAGAAAAAGATAAAATTACACTGCGTGTAAATGTTGTTCCCAGTAAAACCGTAGACTGCAAATTGGTGTTTAAACAGCGCGAATTCGTTTTACCTGGAAAAGTACAGCCTCGACATTTCTATTTTGACGGCATTCCTAAACAAGAAAACGCTTGGGTGGTGGCCATCCGCTACGACAATGGCCGCCCACAACTCGCTATGAAAGAAGTCCGAACTGCAGCAACAGCGGTCGATTTGGAATTCAAAGAATACAGCTTGGAAGAGTTGAAAGCGCAACTTAAAATTTTAGATTTTGAAGAATAAGGATTACATTTAGACAACTTCTAAACCAACGAACAACGGATGAAACAATTCTTACTTATGGCGGGTTTCGTACTGCTTGCGACGTTTTGCCACGCCCAAACCATTGACGAAGTTCCTGTGGGGAACATTACATCTACTTACGTTAAAATTCTCGCCCAGCGCACCAATTCGGCAGGCCGTTATACGGTTTTCATTTCTTTTGGACAGGAAGAATTTATGCGCGACCGCAAAGGAACTCCCATTAAAGATGCCGCAGGCAACGATATCATTGTCAACACCCCTGTTAAAGCCCTTAATATGATGGACGAACTAGGGTATGAGCTGGTAAAGGCCTACATGCAAGAGACCGAAAATGTGGAACATTATTTATTGAAGCGCAGAGAATAAGCCTTTTCTAGTACGGTTTAGGTCCTCCTGTTTTGAGGGTAGTCGCTTATTGGTTGGACTGCAAACTCTTTTTGCAAGACTGTTGTTGTGTTAATAATATTCTTGTATTTTTTCACGCATTACAATAAGGTTTCCAACGTATGAAAACATTTTTCCTTACCGCTTTGTGTTTCTTTTTTTTGTCCACCAGCCAAGCCCAGACCATTGACGGTAAATCTATTTCCGAAATAAAGGCCAAATACCTCTGTCTGATTGCGCTGCCCGTCGCTCCAGCAGATGGCAAACACATAGGAGACTATTTTATTTACGTCAGCTACGGCCAGCGCAGACCTTTGGATATTGTGCAACACAAAAAAGGTACGCCACTCACCAACCGCGCAGGGGAGCCTGTGACGTTATACACCGTCGCACAGGCTTTAAATTTTTTCGACAAATTAGGGTATGAATTGGTGAGTTCCGAGTCGGATCAATACGTTCAGAAGCGTATTTTAACGCTGCGAAAGCGGTAGCGCAGAGCAATGGTGTCAACCACTTTCCTTATTCTTTTCAAACTCCCGTTCTATATACAGCAGTATGGCATCAAGCTATGTTTCCTCCAAAAAGTGGTAGCCTGGCATAAAACTCCAGCCTTCTGCTCGTAGTGCTATAGAAATACTGTCGTTGTCTTCTGTGGCAGCATAGGAGCCTTTTATAATGTGGTGCCGTATCCAAGCTGTTTCGCGTTTTTCTAAGGAATAACCCAAAGCGGGCCCCATCATTATATAAATCATGCCGTCATGGTGACAACTTTTACAATGTTCTTTGAATAATTGTTGGCCTTCTTGGTATAACGCTTTTTGTGTTATTAGCTCCCCCTTCAAACCTCCATTATTACAAGAAACAACTGTAAAAACACCCAATAAAAATAAGTACTTATTCATGACTCCTAATAGTCTCCTATGCTCGATTACCAACTTTAAAAGTCATCTAATATCCTTCCTCCTTAAAATCGGCGTTGCAGATTAGAGCGATTTGTTTGAGATGATGGTACAAACTGTCCTGTACCTCGTTATAAGCATAAGTTAAGTGCAGGATACTATTTATAGATAACTTTTTTTCTAGTTCGCGCTTTTCCCCCAGTTCAAACTCTATATTATGCCCAACGATAGCAACTTCATCCAACTTACCAACCGCAATAGCTATATTTCCTTTACTATCTCTGTAAAGAACTGTTATATTCTTTAAATTAAACGTTGAACGTACCCGCCAGATTCCCTCAGCGATAGGATTTGCACTCCAAGTACAAGTACAATCACCGTTGTAACTTAATTTGGTATCTGATACGGGTTTTAGTAATCTGTTTAGATCTGCAAAATTACGATCAACTTCATTCTTATTATCGCATGAATAGACGCTCCAAACACTCAAGACTACTACAATTAATAAGAGACTTTTAAACATTATAAAACAACTAATTATTTAGTGCGCATTGATGAGCTAATTTTAAAAATTTGACGTACAAAGTATCTAATTCTACAGAGCTATTTCTGAAGTTGCTGTACAACTAATAATCCCAAATACTAACCCAACCAAAATAAATTTACTCACGCTCATGTCTAATAGTCATGACTTGCTTCTGACTCAAATTATTCTATTAAAACCTAATATTTTAGCCTTGCACCACACGCTAGGGCGACGTTCTTTAGATTTTCAGCTATTTTTTTATTTAATGATATAGTATTCACGTTACCTATAGGGATAAAACTGTCTTTTTCCAGCTCTTCTTCTAATTGCTGTCGCTCCTTTTTTTCTATAGTTGAAGAGTATTCTAATATAGTTACTTTTTTACTAGGAGATACGTAGATATCTAAAGAGCCATACTTATCAAAGTAAATTTTGAATACATTTTTGAAATTAAAATCCCACTGTACTTCATCTATCTCTTCTACGGTAATCGTACTTTTTATAGTGCAATTACAATTTCCATGATATAATAAGGTTGTATTATCATTGGTTCGTAATTTTAGCAAGCCTTGTATTTTTACTACATTTTTTCTTATAGCTGAGTTCTCTTCACACGTCCAAATGAACACTACAAGAATAAAAAGCATACAATAGTTTATAGTCTTCATAGGTAGTTAGTAGAATTCGACAATGACCTTTCTGTTTTTAATCTTCTGTTCCCTGCTATCATCAGGTTTTCCCAAGTTTTTACCAGGTTGTGTATCTATCTGTCCCGCATCTACCCCTAATTTAACTAAAATACTTTTTACGTGTTCAGTTCTTATAAGCATTAAATCTTTAATTTTTAGACTTCTCTGCCTAAACTCCGCTACCTCTGCCGTTGTCCAATTTTCAGGTAATTCATCATCAGGCATTAAATGAACTGTTTCTATTTCCTCTTTTACTTTTTTTGTGTTGTTCTCTATTGGATAATTGCTAGACATAGAAGTATTTCCTATCAATTTTACCTTCACCATTGGGTTCCTTTTTAAAAATAAAGCTATATTGGTAAGTTGTTTATTATCCTTTTCTCTAATTTTATTAGAGCTAGGCTCAAAAAACACTTCCAACGCCAATGGCCTCAAACACTCCTCAGGCAAGCCAGCCAACAGCGTTTTTTCTTGCTCTGTCCGAGCGCGCTGCTCCATAAGTTTTTCCTCTGCTTCTCTTACCAAAGCACTAATTTCAGCATCCGTTTCCCAATTGGGAATGGCTCGATAACTGCGTAAAGCTTCCTCCAGTGTTAGAACAACTTTTTCACCCGTAGCGATGCAATCCGCTAGGTTTTGTTTTAGCAGATCGCCTACGCGTTTGGGCAAGGCGTATCGGTCGCACAATGTTTGGTGTTGCTGGTAAATCGCATCAAAGTCTTCGCAAGGCGGTAAATTGGGAACGGGTTTTATACAGTTTTCCTTCAAATCTTCGCGCAATGCCCGTTCCATTGTGGTGGATTTGTTCTTCCAAATTTCAAGGAGTACAGCGGTATTGTCATCGCTATCGTTCTCTGTACGGTGAAAATGCTCCAATTCTTTAATGCGAACTTGCTGTTGTTCCAATGCTTCTTGTAACTGTGCTTTACGCGCCAAAGCTTCTGTTTTGGTAAGCGAGCCTGCTGCGCAATCTTTCAAGTACTGGTCATAAACCACCCCAAACCCAAAATCCTCCCAATCGGGCACTTCTATTTCCTTAGCTACCCGATTGGCGGCCAGCGGGGCTTCCAACCTCAAATACCACGGTCCTTTTCCTGTAATGGGGGCTTTGGAGGGCTTGTATTCGTAATCGCGCCCTAGATTCTTGTACTGCTCGTAAGAAACCAAGCCGCTTTTCTGAAACGCGTCCATCAGTTGCTTATCAAAAGCCGTTTGGAGTTGGTTGGATTTGCCTTCGGACTGGTAACTGCCATCGGTATAGGTATAATAATGTACTTCTAAAGGCAAGTCATTACTTCCTGTGTTGTTGTCCGCATAAGCCATTATATAGGCCGCGCCCACGTAGTCGATGCGTCCCCAAGTTTGGCCGTTTTTGTCTACTCCCTTGACGATGAAATAAATTTTGGCTTTTTCTTGTTGCTCCAGTTTTTCAATGCGCTCCTTTACATTTTCCGCAGTAGCCACACGCGCTTGGCTCGCTGCCAATTCTTGTTGACAAGTGGCCGCCGCAGTGGCCCACGCCGCCTGGATAGTAGAAGGTTGAGCATTATAAGCCGCCAAAAAGTTGGTCAACTGCGCTTGATAAGCCTTTCTATTTTCTAGGGTAGCTTTTGTTTCGGCGCGCTTGTTCCACTCTACGACCTCTTCGTAAAGCGCATCCAGTGGGCTAGAAGGCGGCAGCGTTTCCGCTAGTTGTTGCAAAGCCATCTGTAGTTGTGTATGCAACCGCTTGGCCAACCTAAGCTCTTGTTCAAATTGTTTCAAGAGGGTCTTTTGCCCTTTTTCTTGACAGGTTAAGGCGAGTTTTAAAAAAGCGGCGGTGGCTTGTTTCTGTTGTTGCAACGCTTGACCCAGTACTTTCTGTTTTGTAATGGTTTGTTTCATACCAGTATTATAATTGGTCAATCCTTCAAATTATTTACTAAAATAATAAATTCAAACCAAAGCACAAAAAAATGCTCCTACGTCCATAGACCTAGAAGCATTCCAAATGGGCGAAACAAATCCCCTATTAGATCGTCATAATATCCGTTTCTTTCTTCTTCATCAACTCGTCCACTTCATTGCTGTATTTGTCTGTTAAGGCCTGCACAATGTTTTCTTTGTTTTTCCCTTCGTCCTCGGGGTAGCCGTCTTTTACTGCTTGGCGAATATCGTTCATGGCATCGCGGCGGGCATTTCGAATGCTTACTTTGGCTTTTTCTACCAACACGCTTACTTGCTTGATCAAATCGCGGCGGCGCTCCTCGGTCAACATCGGCAATACCACACGAATAATTTCGCCATCATTCTGAGGGGTTACCCCCATATTTGCCTGAAAAATAGCTTGCTCAATCGGTGCCAACATGGACTTTTCCCAGGGAGCCAAGATTAACGTCCGTCCGTCTTGTGCCTTGATGTTGGCGACTTGACTCAACGGGGTTTGGGAGCCATAATAATCTACTCGGATACCCTCAAACATGGCGGGTGTGGCTTTGCCCGAACGAATGCGCTGTGCTTCTTTCTTAAAATGATCTACAGAGTTAAGCATGCTTTCTTCAGCAGCTTCTAAATATAAGGCTATATCTTCTTGCATGGTGATAATGGTATTAAAAAAATCTACAACTGTGCAGAGAAAGGTGTTGCAGCACCTCCGCTCTTGCTGTTTTTATACAACTTCTAAAGTAGTAGTTTAGGACTTTATTATTACAACAACAAAAAAAGTCCTTAAAATCTACTATTTTTCTAATCAAAACGCCTACTCTACGCGGGTTCCAATGAGTTCCCCTTGTATGATGCGCGCTAAGTTTTTAGGCTCCTCTACGTTAAACACAATAATGGGCATATCGTTTTCATAACACATGGTAAAAGCGGTCATGTCCATAATATTTAACTGGGATTCAATCACTTCCTTAAAAGAAACGTTGTCGTATTTGGTCGCCAAAGGATTCTTTTCTGGATCGGCTGTATAAATACCGTCTACACGAGTGCCTTTTAAAATAACATCGGCGTTGATTTCGCTGGCGCGTAACGCTGCTGCGGAATCGGTGGTAAAATACGGGTTCCCCGTACCAGCAGAAAAGATGACTACGCGGCCTTTTTCCAGGTGTGAAATTGCGCGGCGACGAATGTAGCGTTCAGCAATTTGATCCATTGCAATAGCCGTCATCAAGCGCGTAAATACTCCATTGCGCTCCAGCGCACTCTGCAAGGCCAAGCCATTGATCACCG
>CAYUZF010000235.1:5174-8079 GCA_964449615.1 uncultured Aureispira sp. | reverse complement strand
GTAGGTACTGTGGTACAAAGTGCCATCGTTCAACCCCAATTTGCCAATCCAACCCAAGTGGATGTTGCCATTGGTGCCTGTGAAGCGGTTTTGGAAGCCCTTGGCGTTAGCATTGGCGGCAATGTTGTTGCCTTCCCACAAGTTTTCGACGTTGTTTCCGTGTGCGCGTGCGACTACAACGATTTCACCCGTCGCCGTAGGTTTGCTGTAATCAATGGCTAACGCATCAATGTACTGGTCGGGCGTAGAATTTACAGTATCCCCACTAGGGGTAACCTCGTGGTAAAGCCGCGACCACCAAAGCAACGTGCCTTGCCCATCCATAGCCATAACCGCAGGTTCGAAATCAGGCAAACCGCTAGGAAGGCGACTCTTACTATTAAAGCCAATATAAAAATTGTTGGTGCGGCGATCTACGGCAATAGAAGAAGGGCCATAAGTAGAAGAGCTGCCAGGAGAATAACCCGTATAACCGCGCCCACTCGTACTGTTGCCACTGCCACCAGGCATACAAGGCCCATCAAACAGTACATCCAGTGGCCATTTGCCTTTGCGCATACCGCCGTTGCCATCACTAGACCATTCATCGTAATCCGCTTGTGTCATAGAACGCAATTCGCAGCGGTTGGCATCTTTCTTAAAAACAATTGCACTGTGGCTCAAAGCCGACAAACCACCCGAATACGTAGTGCCTACTCCTCGGTGTTCACTACCAGCAATCGGCCAGTGCATGCGCCACTGCGGCACCACATCTCGTACACCATTGGCAGTTAAGCGATAAATTGCCGACCAATTGTTATCGTGAGAATCCCCGCTAGCATAGACAATTTTACCATCGCTGCCCACATCCCAGGGTTGGTATTCCTTAGGATATTTGCCATCTTTGGCTTTTACATCATAAGTCCAAGTAAAACCCGTAGGATCGCCATTGACAAAGTTATTATCCAGCTTACCCAAAAAGTAACCACCGCTTTGAGCGCTGTTTTCTATGGCACCACTGACGTACAAACTGCCCGTTGTGCTGTTGGGCAAGGCATTGGTTTTGATGAAGCGAATTTCTTCGGCTTCGCCTTGAGGCAGCGTAAACGCCTTTTTAAGCTGTTGTCCTGTAGGGTCTAAAAGTAGAAAAAAAGCAAATTTATTATTTCCTGTACTGTTATCAATAGTCGTACTTGTCAAAGTAATCAACGGCACGCCAGCAGGCAACCAATTCATGTTATCAGCGCTTCCGCCAATCAATAAATCGCCGTTGGACAATTGTAAAACATCGTTGAACTTTTCCGTACCAGCACCGCCTGCGTAGGTACAAAGGTCTATTTGTCCGTAGCTGGTAGCCGTTAGCAATACCAACAATAAACTGCATAGAAGAGAGGAAAAACTAGACATCATGGCTATAATTTAAATAAAAAAATAAGAGACTATAGAGCCGCTATTCTGCATATGTGTATCCTAAAATAGGTTGCTCGGTTGGTGCATGCAAGTTTTGACAGCTGCTCCTAAATTCTATTTTTTATCATTTCTTACAATTCGCTCTAGTCACTTTTTAAGTACTTTAAAGGAATAAAATTCGATAAAATCCCTATTTTGAACGTTTTTACCCTTCTGTATGGTCAATGGAGGTTCTTCTTTTTATAAAAAAAATTTAACGTTGCTACATCCTTTCTACAAAGCTGTTTTTTCTTGGCAATGTATAGGCTGGATTTGAAAAAGGGCAGTAGGGTAATAGAACAGCCTGTAAATAATAGTTGACTCGTCAGGAACAAACGTGCGGTTTGGTCGATGGTATGCCTCCGTTGATCTAGCATTTGAAACAACCTCAACGATCTGCCAATAACTTGGAATTTTTCTACAAAAAATCCCGTTACTACAGCTACTACACCGACACAAAACACCCACTCTACCTTTACTAACCAAAGGGTATTTTTTATTACAATAGTTTAATAAGAATGAAATCCCCTTATAACCATCCTAACAATGAGATTATTAGTCTTACTACTTGGCCTGACGTTTTTTGTAACCGCTTGTACCACTGTTGCCCCTGGTCATAAAGGTGTGAAAATTTACTGGGGTGGAAAAACAGAAATGGATTACGTACTGCCCGAAGGCATGGACGTGGGTTTTAGCTGGCTTTGGAACAGCTGCGTGGAATACGACGTCCGCGAGAAAACACTGGTTGAAAAATTCACCTTTAACGATTCGCGAAATATGGAAACCAGTGTAGAAATTGCGTTGGATTACAACCTCAATCCTGAACAAGTTAACTTGATCCATACCCGCATTACAGATATTGATACCAAAATTATAAAAACCCTTAAATCGTCGGGAAAGGAAGTAGTACCGCAATACACAGCCTCCGAGCTGAACCTTAAAAAGAGAAAAGAAGCCGAATTGGCGCTGCGCGATATTATACAAGCAGAACTGCCCGAATTTTACGTAGAGTTTGCGCGGGTACAAATCACAGACGTAGACATTCCGCAAGGGTTGGCCAAAATCGCAGAAGAAACCGCCATTCAAGAAGGCCGCAACGCCCTAGCCGCCAAAAAAGAATTGGAGCAAACCAACCTCGCCAAAGCGCGCATCGCCGAAGCCAAAGGTAAATACGATGCGGCTCTTTTTGATGCCAAAACCAAAGACGTTTTATCTTCGCCAAAAATGTTGGAATTGAAGAAATTGGAAATAGAAATGGAATGGGCCAAAAAGGGAATCAGCAAATACGGCAGCAACAATGTGTTTGGCGCAAATACAGCAGTAATCAAAGGGATTGAGTAGGGGGTACATTCATTTATGCTACTAATACACCCTACTACCATAAAACTACAGCGCATTGGGCAAACCAAAACTATCCAGATTGCTCAAGGGTCGAAAAGCGCGGCCGTCCCATTCGCCCATCAGAGTAATTGGATGG
>CAYUZF010000235.1:0-5164 GCA_964449615.1 uncultured Aureispira sp. | reverse complement strand
CCCATTTTTATCCAACAGCAGCAACGTTTCTTGTTGGGTCCACTGTGCAGCGATGTCTTCTAAAAGTACAGGAAAGCGCATCAACCAAGGATTTTTACTCAGAGCTTTGCTGTAAGCGACCAAAGCGGTTTTGAAATCGCTACTCGGCAACGGTTTTACTGCATCAAGGTTAGACAGCGGTTCGCCCTGTACCCAAGTCGCGCGCTGTGGATAAGCAGGGGAATAGTAGGCCAGTTCACCACGCCAAGTACTGCCCACCCAATACTGCTGTTCGTAGCTGGCCGCCCCAAAGGCATAATCCAACAGCAAGGCGCGGCGTCCGCTGTTCCAGCCGTACAGCCATACGCGCCGAAAATCACGGCCTTCTACATCCACATCTTCAAAACTTCCTAGTACCAACCACTCATCGCGCTGCAAACGGCCTTCGGCTACCACAGCGGCTTTGGTGGTGGTTTTGCCCAAACGTGCAAACAACGCGTGTTGCAAGGCTTGGGGCAGTTGTTCGCGCTGCTTGAACGCTTCCACCCAACCGTACAAAACGCCCAAGCGCGCCACCACTGTTTCCGACCAGTCGTGCTGCTCATGCATAATTTGCTGCGTCTCTTTTAGAAAAACGCCCACGCTTGGCAGTTTCGCATCGACCATTTTGGCGGCAGCCGCGTTCCAAAACGCAGCTTTAGTAGCATCGGTGTTGGCGATGCCCTGCCGCACCATGTCTTGCAGCCATTGTTCTAGTTCTAAGATGCCACTTTCCATTAATAAAAGGCGTTGTTGCCAGCGTTTTTCTTTGGCTATTTCTGCTTTTTCTAGGGCAGCTTGGCTTTTGCTGGGGGCGCTGTTTTTAGTTGTGGAGGGGGCAGGACTTTGGAGATAATGCTTGGCCAACCAATTGGCGACCTCGTTGGGAGGCGTTTGGTATTTGAATACGGCGCTGCTATTGGCATACAAAAACAGCAAGCCCAACGCGTGTTTGCAGGGTAGTTGTCGAACGGGGCAACTGCATTTGAACTTGGGCCCTTTGAGGTTGATTTGTACTTGATAGGGCTGCGCGCCAGAGCCTTTGCACTCGCCCCAAACCGCTTCATAATTGGTTTCCAGCTTCGACCATTTGGAAGAATTGGCAAGCATTCTGCCCCGCCGCTCTGTAGAATCGTTGGGTGCCAAAAGGCTTATTTTATCGTCTGTCCATTGCATGTTATACGCTAATTTTTCTATTATTTACTGCTCGTCAACTGCTACACATTCTAGGAGTCGTTTGTCAAAGGTTTCCTGATCTTTTATAATGTCTAATTAAGGAAAATAATTTTAAGTAGGCAAGTAAACAACTGCTGTTCCATGACTTTAAGCGCAATCGGATAATTTAGGGTTGATCAAGTAAATGAACTCAAGGAGCCATAGAGCCAAAGCAGCGAAAAGAACAGGAGTACAATTTTCATAATAATTTACCCTTAAAACAATAAAAATAGGGGATAAGCTAGAAATAATTTTACAGGCGCATTCCCATTTCATACTGTTGAAAAGTCGGCTCAAATCCGCGGTTTTCCAAAAAAGTAATCTGCTCTTTTTGGGCGGCGTCTACATTGAGAATGGAGAGGCTGGGGAATTCTTTACAAGCGTGTTGGAGCAGAGCAGAAGCGACCCCCTGTTGGCGGTAAGGTGGTTCTACAAACAAGTGCAAAAGGCGTTTAGAACTTCTATTGAGTAGGAGATAACCAATTATTTGCTTGTCTTTGACAACTAAGTATTGTACTGCTGCGTCGCCGTATTCCTTTAGAGAGTGGCGGGCATTTTGCCAAGTAGGCGGATGTTCTTGCTCGAAGTTGTAATCAGAAAGGAGCAAGGCTTCTTCGTTGAGAAAAGGCTTCCAAGTAGTGGTTGTAACCCTCAGCTTTTCACTGGCTGCCAACTCGTAAGAATTAACCGTACGCAGGCGCTCAAACCCTATTTTTTTGTAAGGTTTTTGGGCGCGTATATTTTCTTTGATGACTTCCAAAAGGGTGTAGCCAATGCCCGCTTTGCGCAGCAGTGGCAGGGCGTAGCCATACATTTTTTGGGCGAGTTGTTGCCCTCGGTGGCTTTCTAGTACTCCCGTACCTGCATTGTAGGCCGAAACTTGACCGCGATGTCGTGCTACCCCATGCAGAATGAAACCTACCAATGCTTCCGCTTCAAATGCGCCCACCGAGTAGCGCAAGCTGGTGCGGTCGACCTTCATTTTAAAGGCCAGTTGTTCTTCGGTCATTTCTATAGGCACAAAATAACGCTCAAAAGCTTTGTTAAAGGCGTCTACAATGGTGCTTAAGGGCGTATGTTGTAAGGTGCGTAGCTGCATGTGGTTAGGTGTTAGTAGCGAATAGCTATTCTGTGAAAGTTGAGTATTATAAATACGTCTTGATACAACATTTCTTGAATTTTTTTCCACTCCCACAAGGACAAGGCTCATTACTCCCAATTTTTTTTGTTGTAGCTGGTTTGGGCGTGGTCGCTGTTGTGTCCGCTTCGAAATATTTGTAGTTTTCCTTCCAGTTTTTCCTGTAATTTAATATGGAGAAATCAGCAGGGGAGTCGCCAGAAGCAGTGTTTTCTAGTCGTTGAATACTATTTTTTGATGCTTTAGTGATAATTGGTGGCAGCGTAGGGTTGTTGTACATCTTTTGAAGTGTAGGGACCAATTCTACTAGTTTGCTTCCTCCTCCGTAATCTAAAAAACACTCTAGCCAAAGATAGTTTTTCTGCTCCAAAATTTCTATAATCGTGGACAAGGGAGGCTGCTCTTGGATGTGTACGAACAACAAACATTCGTGTAAAAAAAATAGAACCATCGTCTCTATCCGTTTTAGCACTAGCCAATATGGCTTCTAGAAAAGCGTTGATGGCTGGCGCCCCTAATGCTTGACAGAGTTTACCAACTAGAAAGGTTATTTGTTCGTTTAAATAATCCCAATCATCGTACTTTTCTGAAGTAAACACCTCAACCACCGCTTGAACCAACTGCTTTGAGAGGTGCTCTTCTGCAACCACCGCATACCACAGCGGTGCATTGGAATAGTAGTTCAATTTTTTATTGTAAATAAGGGCTTCGTTGTAAGCATTTGCTATATAATAGACAAGTTTGTCTGTAATTTGTGCGCTTGTTGGTTGCTGGTGGAGGAATTCAATGGCTTCAAAAGGAACCTTTGATTGCCTTTTTTCTATTGTTCGAAAGGCTTCTTCTACTGTTGTTATCGGCATGTTTGTAGAATTTAATAGATTAAGATCACCAACCAGAAAACGCTTTGTTAAACACATCGTCCATGATCTGATCATAAATTTCTGTTACTAAACGATCTTCTACCGTAGAGAGCTCTTCTTCTGCGGAGAAGTTGGCAAAACGAGAAAAAGTTTCCGTCCAGTCTTTGCTCCCGTCTTTAATGGGCGGCGTGCGGTACTGCACGGTGATTTGAATGGTCAAGCGCTGTAGCGCAACGGTTTGGTCAGCCTGTGGAGCCAATGCTTCCACCGTATAGCCCGTAACATCGCCCGCAAACAGCACATCGCCGTCGCGCTCCTCGTCCACATAAGCCAATTTGGTGTTGTTGAGCACGCGTATCTTCAACTGCTCCGAAAATTGCTGCCCAATAATGGGCGGTGCGTTGGAGGTTTTTACTCCAAATTGGTCAACATTAAAGGTTTTGAGAACATCGTAATCAATATCGCGGTTAACGAAGGTTACAAGACAACTTTGTGCCAACCAAGCATTCAAAATTAGTATAAAAAAGGTATATTTTGCCATAATTTAAATTGCGCACCAATAGAAGAAACAGCTGTTTAGAAGTTTAGAAAGAAGGCTTCTTTGCAATAGACGAAAGCAGCTGCAAAAAGGTTTGTTCAACTTTTATTTTACAAAAGGTATTCCGCAGCTTATTTTCTTCGTAGACGCTCTTAAAAAGAAACAACATGACACTGCATATTTCTATCTTACAAGAAGCCCTGCATTGGGAAAATCCAAGTGCTAATATAGCCTTATTTACAGAAAAAATAGCAGCTTTGGGCGCTACTGACCTTATTATATTGCCCGAAATGTTTTTAACGGGTTTTTCTATGAGCGCCGAGCGCCTCGCCGAAAATGCCGATGATAGCCCTACCTTGCGGTGGATGCAGCAGCAAGCGCAAGAAAAACAAGCTGCGCTGACAGGAAGTTTGATTATCAAAGAAAAAGACCAGTATTACAACCGCTTGTATTGGGTGACGCCCGAAGGAACAGTGCAACAGTACAACAAAAAACACCTTTTCGGAATGGCGAAAGAGGAAGCACATTATACGGCAGGCACACAACGCCTAGTTGTGGAGTACCGCGGTTGGCGGATTGCGCCCTTTGTTTGTTACGATTTGCGTTTTCCCGTCTGGAACCGCAACACTGCGCCCTATTATGATTTGGCCATCTACGTGGCCAATTGGCCTGCCGCCCGCGCCCAGCATTGGCGTAGCCTACTCACTGCCCGCGCCATAGAAAACCAAGCTTATGTAGCCGCGGCAAACATTGTAGGCACCGATGGAAAAGGCTTTGAGTACTCGGGCGACTCCTCCATTATTGATCCTGGGGGGACTTTGTTGGCCTATCAAGCGCAACAAACGGGCGTACTCAGCGCGAATTTAAGCCTTGAGCATGTGCAACAGATTCGCCAGCGGTTCCCCTTCTTAAAAGATCAAGACGCTGTGCGGTCTAGCGAATAGGACGCATGACAAAATTGGCTTGAAACATCAGTTGGTTGTTGGCTTCTTTGGGGCCGTCGGGGCCTTCGATGGCATAATTGCCCAACAAATCGTTGGCGGTAAATTGAGTATTGACCAACAGACGCAATTCGCCCGCTGCATTGAGAAACTGTGTGTTGGCCAAAACGGTGCTGCTTCCCGTCAGCAGCTTCAATTCGGCTTCTACTTGCGCGGTGGTCATGCGCCCCAACTGCAACTGCAAATCGTCCCCTATTATTTGTTGAAAAACCAGTTGTGCTTCGGGGTGTTGTTGCGCCATTAGCAAGGTGCCTTTGACATAGCTGTCCAATTCGGATTCTCCCATTTGCAGCGACTCTACCAAGACCGTGAAATTGCCTTGTGCGGCTTGGAGAGTTTGCGCCTTCGCTAAACGGATACGGCCTTTTACCGCTTTTAATTCGCCCCCATAATG
>CAYUZF010000234.1:7854-8094 GCA_964449615.1 uncultured Aureispira sp. | reverse complement strand
GGAAACGGGACAGGCGCTGGTGGCTATGGCCAAATACGCGGGCGATATGGGCCGCAACAGTCCACTGGTTTTTGAATACAAAGTGGGCAGCGGCGCTTGGCAGAAAATCAACCAGAAAAAAGCCCTTTGGCAATTGGATTTGCCAGGAGAGCAGGCCAGTAACGTTAGCTTTAGAACCAACGGCAAAAACGTGTTGTTTGCGCGCTTGATTGCAGACGGTATTCCTGCCGTGGGAGAAGA
>CAYUZF010000234.1:7112-7844 GCA_964449615.1 uncultured Aureispira sp. | reverse complement strand
GTGGCCGATGGGTTGGCGCTGGAGGTCACCTACCTCAATCAAAAAGACGAGCCAATCGACCCGACCAACTTGGAACAAGGTACCGACTTCAAAGCCGTTGTAAAAGTAACTAATTTGGGCAACCGCAATTACCACGAATTGGCCTTACACCACGTGTTCCCATCGGGCTGGGAAATCCACAACAGCCGCTTAATGGGCAGCCTCAACGGCAGTGCCGCCGCTGATTATGTAGACATCCGCGACGACCGTGTCTACACGTTCTTTGATTTGAAAAAGACCAAAAGCAAGGAATTCACCGTGCAACTGAACGCCAGTTACCTGGGTCGTTACTACTTGCCAAGCGTAGGCGTAGCAGCGATGTACGACCAGAGCGTGCAAGCCCGCAGAAAAGGGCAATGGGTGGAAGTGCAAAAGCGCGAAGCGAAGTAGCACCCGCCATCAAACTATAAATTCTTAAAGCCTTTCAGGGAGGATTCCTTGAAGGGCTTTTTTTTGTGTTGGGGGGGGGCGTGTTGTTTTTTCATTTTTCTTATCTTTTCAGAAAGATACAAAATGCCTTATAATTTACTTTACACTGTACTTAGTGGGGCTTTTTGTAATGAAAAATTCAACTAAAGCCAAGAATATCAATGCAATACTGCTGGACAGTGCCTGCCGATCGTTCAAGCGTTGAGCATAGCGGTCTCTTGGACTAATAGCGGGTGGGCAGCGTTTGCCCAGCAAGAAGATTGG
>CAYUZF010000234.1:1302-7102 GCA_964449615.1 uncultured Aureispira sp. | reverse complement strand
TTTAGAAAAGGCTGGTAAAAATAAATTCCTACAACACCCGACTCTTTTTGGAAACTCTACGTTTACCAAAAGTACAATAGCTATTGTACGGCTTTTTTCCAAAACCAAAATCTATACCATGAAGAGAATTGTTGTTTGTTGCTTACTGTTGTGTGGCCAGCTTTGTTGGGGGCAGAATACCCCGCGTTCGGAGCGGCCTATTTTTTTATACGCCGAGTTCGGGGGTGGGGTATACTCCTCCCAAACCACCGCCCAATATTCCATAGAAACGCCTCGATTAGAGGTGGATCGTCAAGCTTCGTTAATAGGCTTTTGGGCAGGACAGCTGGGGGTGCGTTGGCTGGATCGACACCATTTTGGGCTGGGGTTTGAAAATGCGCTGTTGAGCAATGAATTTTTATACGTAGACCAAGCAACCAATCCGCAAGGTTTTCCGGCCGCTACCTTTGGATATGAGTTGAGTTTTGATTATTACAATGCTTTTTTCCAATACAGCTACGATGTGTTGGTACACAAACGGTTGGCATTACGGCCTTTGGTACAGGTGGGGGTAGGTGTTTCACACATGTATGGGCAAGAGTTTCCAACGACCCGTTTTTCTTCGCAGACGGCAAATATTCCTATAGCGGCGGGCAACTACGCCATGCAGGGCGATATTACCCAACATCGGGAAGTGGTGTTTACCTACGGGGCAGGCCTGAGTTTTGAGTGGGAAATTGTGGACGACTATTTGGCCATTGGAGCCAGCTTGAAAGTGACAGGCAGCCCGCTGCGAGAAGTGAGCACTTACCGTGTGTTTTTAGAATACGAAAACGACCCGCCGTTGGAATTTGATACGACTTCGGGCTTGTTTGGCATTCATTTGGGAGCCTTTGTGCGTGGTTATTTCTAAGTAAAAAAGCTTTATAAAATTAAAAAGCCTTTTGGGAACATGTTCTCAAAAGGCTTTTTTGTGTCTACAACAATAGAAACTTTTACTACAAACCCTGTCCAACGCTTTGTCCTCCACAGCCGTCTATCCAACATCAACCAACCTTAACCATTTACCAAAATTACCAACTATGAAGTATTTATTTTGCTTACTGTGCTGCGGTTTTATTCACTTTAGTGCAGCACAGGAAACCGAGCGCGCAGAGCGCCCTCTATTTTTGTACGCCGAATTTGGTGGTGGCCTCTTTGCTATTGTACGAACAATGGACTATTCCATAGAATCACCCCGCTTGACTGGTATGGCACAAAGCATTTTTCCGCCTATTATAGTATTCTTAACTGGCCAAGTAGGGCTGCGGTGGCTAGAACGCCACCACTTTGGAGTGGGCTTTGAGAATATAAGACTTAATAATTATTTTACATATATCACAGAGATTCTATCGGATTTTTAGATAGATACGCTATGGCTTATACCACCAACTATTACACCGTCTTTTTACAATACAGTTTTGATTTGTTGAAATACCGACGGTTAGCGTTGCGGCCACTGGTACAAGTCGGAGCAGCCATTTCGGAACGATTTGGCCAAGACTTGGAAGTCATCGTTCGAGACGAACAACATCCTGGTTTTTGGCACAACTCAGGGGACACCCATGATATACGAGCAACCTATGCCCAGCACCAGGGCATTGCTTTTACGTTGGGACTAGGCTGCGCGTTTGAATGGGAGGTCGTCGACGATTATTTATCGCTTGGGACTAGTCTTAAAATAGTAGGTAGCCCTTCTAATCGTGTAGTTGTATACGACGTGGTCTACCAATACAACAACGAACCGCCTTTAGCATTTGAGACTGCCGTAGGTCTTCTTTCTATCTATGCCAACGCGTATTTGCGCGTTTATTTTTAAGAGCTGTTAACCGTTTGAAAAGAAACTCTTTACATTTTTTCATAAAAATGTGAAGAGGTTCATAACATAGAAGTACGGAAGAGGTTAGGGTACTTAAAAGAAATAGGAACAGGCTATTTACATGTAAATAAAATAATAAAATTAGTACAAAAAGGCCAAGTTCCAGCAGCGCATTGTACCAGCAAAAAAGAGAAACAGCAACGGGTTTGGTGGCATTTTTGGCATAAGGAGAAACAACAATCAAAATGCTGCCGTAAAAACTTCCCCTTACGTTTGACATGCAGCAACTTATTCTTAAAAAATTAAAATCCAAGTCTAATAAAAAATTACTTACTAATTGCCTGTTGTTTGATCGCTCAACTTTGCCTTGCTCAAACCGAAAAAGACTGCCAACGCCCTTACGTCACCTACATTGAATTGGGCGCTAATATGGGGGCTACCCTCCAAAAATCCAGTTATTCAGCGTCCTCTCCTTATTTATCGTCCCACCACGAAGTAGAAGAGGTAGTTGGGTTTACAGGGCGTGTAGGTGTGCGGTTTTTAGAGCGCCACGATATTGGTTTAGGGGTAGAACCTACCAAAATGATCAACAGTTTTAGATACAATGGAAGCATTGGTGGCGGCGGTACGGGTTACGAAATGTATTACCAACACGTTTCTTTGCAATACAGTTACAATCTGTTGAATTCTAAGCGCTTTGCCTTGCGCCCTTTGGTACAAGCAGGGGTAGGCCTTTCTGCGGTAGACCGCGAATTTTTGGATGATGTATATTACCAAGCTGGTACAACACCAGAAAACTACCGCTTTGTTGCAGCCGAAGTAAGTGAACAACAGGAAATTGTATTTATGTATGGAGTAGGCGCTGCCTTTGAATGGGAAATTATGGACGACCGCTTAAGTATTGGTCTAAGCACCAAATTGATCCACAGCCCTTACAACAGCGTCAGTACCAGAACTATCGGATACCAACAAGGGACAGAACCTTACCTAGAAACCGAAAGTTATGGCCGCATTATGAATTTAAATATGGCTTTATTTCTGCGTGGCTATTTCTAAAAAAGTAAATTCTAAAAGCCTATAAAAACGCTCATTGAGAACGCACTCAATGGGTATTTTTTTTATTACAAAAGCAGATGCAGCAAATGCCTTCTACAGCTCGTTCTCATATTGAAAACCCTAAAACTCCAACCTTATCCAACCACCAAATTTATTACCAATGAACTATTTTTTTTGCTTGCTTTGTTGCTGCTGCCTAATCCAACTGTCTAGCGCACAAAACACGGCGCGCTCTGAACGGCCTCTACTGCTAAGCGCAGAATTTGGAGGCGGCTACTTCACTTCTTACACCAAGCCCCAGTATTCCAACCCATCTTCTCGCTTGATAAACAAAGGTGCACCTACGGCCAAAGGTTTGCTATCGGGACAAATAGGACTGCGCTGGCTGGATCGACACTATGTTGGACTAGGGGTAGAAAATACGTTGGTCAAGAGTGAATTTATGCACGAGCGCCAAGATGGAATGGGCCCTTTTTATGCTAGTTTTGACACTGATTACTACAATATTTTCTTACAATATGGTTTTGATGTATTGCGCCACCAACGTTTGGCGCTGCGGCCTTTGGTGCAGCTGGGGGTAGCGGTATCAGAACAGCAAGAACAAACGCAGAATAGTACAGGGCCTTACCCATACGGCGAGTTTTCAATCTCAAATTTGAAGCAGCAACGAGCGCTGGTATGGAGCTACGGGCTAGGGAGCGCCTTTGATTGGGAGATCATAGACGATTACTTGGCCATTGGTGCTTCTGTCAAAATCGTAGGCAGCCCCTACCGAGCTGTGCGTACTTATGAGGTAGTCGTTTACAGTAACCACGCGCCGCCCCTTACATTTGAAACAGCCTCCAGTTTGCTGACCCTTCATTACCGTATTTATTTGCGCGGTTATTTCTAGACTGTTTTTGTAGTTGTCTACGCTTAAAAAAAACACCATTTACATTTGTAGGTGGTGTTTTTTTGGTTTTGTAATGGTTAAAAATTAACTTTAAGATATATCCAATTCTTATAATAAATATCCTAAATGAAACGTATAGTAACTCCTATAAGCGTTCTAATATGGACATACAATACCACTTTTGCCCAAAAAAACGTGGAGGGCTTTGAAGAAATTCCTTTAGAAACGGTAGGGTCCGAACAAGAGAAGGGACGCAGCAAAAAGGAAAATACCTCCCGCAGTACCGCTCTACAAGATGGGGGACAGTTTTTTATGGGGGGCGGTGCTGGCGTCGGAATCCAGCAAGGAAAGCCCAATTATTCCTTGGATATGCCCACTTTTAACGACAAATATGCTCAGGGTATTTACCCGTATATTTATTATGTTGTAGGGGGTAGATGGAACAGCCAACATGATTTTGCGCTACGACTGGCGTTTACGCAAAGTGGGAGTGGCTTTGGGTTTTCGGATAGCAATGGCGTAGGATTGGGCTTTAACAGCCGTGTTTCTCATCTGCTGTACCAATTTCAATACGGCTACAATTTCATAGCAACCAAGCGGGTTTGGGTAGGGGCTTATGTGCTGCTGGGGTTGAGTAGTGAGTTTCTTTCTAGTAATGGCGTTTATGAAGGGAAACAGTCATTGAGTTACGAAAATGCAATAGGAGAGCCAATAGAACACGTTGCTTATGTTTATAAAGCGGATCGTGAGCTGCTTCGTAGCCTAGGCATAGCAGGGGGCGTTGGTTTACAGGCAGGTGTGGCAGTGCTACCACAAAACCTCCACGTAGGGATAGAATGTGGGTGGAACCTCGCGAGTAACTACAACGAAGTCTATGAAATTAGTTATGAGTATAAGGACGGGCAAACCGAGCAAGTCTACGAACAAACGGCGGGTAGTCGGCTCAACAACCTCAATATGAGCATCAATGTAATCTACATAGGCTTTAGCAGTTACTAATCGGCTACAACTCTTCCAAATGTTTCAAATAATAATCGGCCTGCAACAGCAGCGCTTCTCGGTCGTTGTCCGACATTTTATTCAGCAAGGCATACATCATGCCCATACGGCGGTTGCCTTGAAGGCGTTTTTCGTGTTGCAACAGAAAATTCCAATAAAGAGAATTGAAGGGGCAAGCCTTGTCTCCTGTTTTTGCTTTGTAATTGTAAAGGCAACTTTTGCAGTAATTGCTCATTTTATGGATGTAATTGGCCGAACTGATGTAGGGTTTGGTGGCAAACAACCCCCCGTCTGCGTACTGGCTCATACCGCGGGTGTTGGGCAGTTCTACCCACTGAATGGCGTCAATGTAAATCCCTAAATACCAAGCATCTACCGCATCGGGGTGGGCATTGATGAGCAAGGCAAAATTACCCGTAATCATGAGGCGTTGAATGTGGTGGGCGTAGGCATAATCCAGCGATTGGTTGATGGCGTGGCTAAGGCAGTTCATGTTGGTGTTGCCAGACCAATAGAATTCGGGCAAGTCGCGCTGGTGCTCGAAGAAATTTTCTTGCTCATAGGCGGGCATTTTGGTCCAATACACCCCGCGAATAAATTCTCGCCAGCCCAATATTTGCCGCACAAATCCCTCTATACTTGCCAAAGTTATGTTGTTGTTGTTGTAATAACACTCCACAGCGCGCTCCAGCACTTCTTTTGGCGAAAGCATTTTGCTGTTCATAGAAAACGACAAGCGCGCATGGTACAACAACCAATGGTCGCTGTGCATGGCATCTTGGTAGCGCCCAAAATCCGTTAAACAGTGTTCCAAAAAGTAATCCAACAGCGCTAAACTTTGTTGGCGGCTCGTCGGCCAAATAAAAGCTTCGGCTTGGAGGCGTCCAAACGTATCCACCTCTTCTCTTTCTAGCAAGGCGACCAGCTCGCGCACATCGTTTTGTAGCGGCATCGGCTCAGGGACAACGGCTTTTTTGTCGAGGCGGTTGCGGTTTTCTTGGTCGTAATTCCATTGC
>CAYUZF010000234.1:0-1292 GCA_964449615.1 uncultured Aureispira sp. | reverse complement strand
CCCACCCGCAGGCTCTTGGCCGTCCATCAAGTAGCCAGTTTGTTTGCGCCAATGCCGATAAAAGCGCTCCATCAAATACTGCTTTTCTCCAAAAAACTCGGCTACGGCCATGCGCTCGGTTATAAAATGCTCGGTATCGGCCACCGCCGTTTCCAGTCCCAACTGCGCACAAAACGCCTTCAACTGTTCGTCCAAGCGGTATTCGTCAGGCAACTGGTATTCCAACCGTTCAAAGTTGCCTTTTTTTAGAACTTTCGTCAAATTGTCGGGCAAGCGCTGTGTGTTGTGCGCATCGTCCAAGCGCCAATAAATAACTTGGTGCCCCTGCGCCTCCAAGTCTGCTGCAAATTGCCGCATCGCCGCAAAAAAAGCCACTACTTTTTGAATGTGGTGCCGCACATAGTCGGTTTCTTGCCGCATTTCAAACAAAACATAGGTATAAGCAGCATCGACTTGTTGAAACCAACTGTGCTGTGCATTCAGTTGATCGCCTAAGATTAAACGGAGTGTTGTGGTCATTGAAAAAGCGTGTAAATTAGAAATCTTGTAGAGGCAACAGCAGGCGCGGCGAATGGTTTAGGGGAGTGGGCGACCCCAGCAAACAGAGAAGGCCACCGAACAGGTGTTCGACAGCCTTCTGCAATAGTTAGCAATTTTAAAAGAGCTAACTAATATGCCCTGTGTTTGCACAACCGCTTACTGCCGCACAACTTTGCGCGTTAGTCGCTCTTGCTCATTGTAAACCGTTAAAAAATAAACGCCTGGCACCAAATTTGGCAACTCCAATTGTTGGCTGTTCAATGCCCCTTGCTGTAGTGTCTGGCCTTGTAAGTTGGCCACTTGGTAAAAGACATTGCCTTGCAAATTGGTCGTCAACTGAAGGCGTTGTTGGAACGGATTGGGCGCAACTGTCAGCGTGGGGGCAGTCTGAAGTTCTGGCAGCGCTGTTGTGGAATTAGCGGCAGGCGCATTGGAAGCAACATTTGAGCCAACAACGCTTAAAGTGGTTATTTTGAAGGCGTCAATTGCTAGGTCGCTGGTGTAGCTGGAGCCTACCTCCCCCACAAATCGAAACCGCACATTACTGCTGTTGCTGTACCCCAAAAGATGTAGGGAGGTACCATTCCAACTCCCCCCTTGAGGGCCTGATTTTGACCAGCGTGTAGACCAAGTTAAGCCTCCGTTGGTACTAATTTCTAAACGAAGAGTACCCATATCGTTGCCATACATGTGGTATTGAAACCCAACATAGGGATTAGTGATACCTGTTAGATCATAACAAGGACTAGTAA
>CAYUZF010000233.1:3512-8145 GCA_964449615.1 uncultured Aureispira sp. | reverse complement strand
TTTGGGTCCTTATACGTTGATGTTGCACAACACCAGCCACCGTCCCTTCTTTAAAAAAGAGTACGAGCAGTGGAACAAGTTTATTCCTTGGATTCTAGGCCCTTTTATGGGGCAATCACCTGATTTGTACTTCATTCACCACATGGGCATGCACCACAACGAGGGCAATATGCCTGAGGATAAGAGTTCTACCATGCCTTTTCAGCGCGATAGTTTTCTGGACTTTATGCACTACTATTTGCGCTTTTTGTTCATTGGGGTGTTGGAATTGATGCAGTATTTTTTTGGTAAAAAACGCAGCGCAATGGGTGTCAAAGCCGTTCGTTTGGAGGGCAGTTACATCTTGGCGTTGGTATTGTTGGCCGTCTTTTTTAAGACAGGTGCTACGTTGGTTGTTTTCATTTTACCTTTGATTATCATTCGTTTGGCTATGATGTCGGGCAACTGGGGGCAGCATGCTTTTGTAGATGCAGAGGAACCTGACAACGATTATACCAGCAGTATTACTTGCATCAACAGCGGCTACAACAAACAGTGTTTCAACGATGGTTACCACATTGGCCACCACTTGGTTCCCAACATGCATTGGACGGATATGCCTGGAGAGTTGCAAAAAAACTTAGACAAATATGCTGAAAACAAATCGCTGATCTTTGAAGGCTTGGATTTTCAATTGGTTTGGGTTTTGTTGATGTTTAAACGCTACGATGTGCTGGCCAAGCATTTGGTCAACATCAACGGTGATACGTTCGCCTCCGATGAAGAGGCCATCGCTATTATGAAACAACGCACCAAGCGTTTTTCTAAAGAAGCACTGGCGACCTTTGCGCAGTAAGCAAACACTTTTTAAAATTTTATTGGTACAAAAGCCGTCTGTCCTAGTCGATAGACGGCTTTTGTCGTTGTATAGTCTAGCTATTAATAACAACAGTTAAGTGATCACTTGCATTGATTTTTGTTACTAATTTTCGTGCGCTTCCCAACCAATAAAACCGTAAAGTCGTTTTTGAGGCAGCCTACAAGTTGGTGTACAAATTAATCTGCGCCCTGTTCTTCTAAGATTTTTTATAAAACGCTGGGCTATTTGCTGGTTATTATGCTAGAAGCTGGATATATTGGGTAAGTTTACGGCTACTCAAAAGAAAATCTTGTAAACTGAATCGCTTTTTTAGCGATTATTATTTATTTAAATATTACAACCAATACAACCAACACTATGAAAAATGTTTTAAATTTGCCTGCCTTTTTGCTGTTCCTCTTTTCCAGTCTCTTTGTACTTTCTAGTTTTTCGACGGTACCAACCGCGGACGTTCGCGATGACAACCCGCCTGTAGAGAAAATCACCAAAGAAGATCGTCGCCAACAACGCCTCAACAAACGCTACAACCGCCTATACCAACGTTTTGACGAATCGACCAAAACTAAGCAGCGCTACCGCTTGCAGAAAAAAATTCGCACCGTGGAGCGCCAACAAGCGACCAATGGCAGCCCTTTATTTGGAATACTTGGTTTGGGACTAGGGGTCTTGTCCTTTATTTTGTTCATTCTATCGTTCTCCGTGTTCGCAGCTTTTGTTCGCAATGCTGCTAATACAGGTACGATTAATATAGGAGGCGTAATCGCCGTTTATTTAATAGGGCTAATCGCTGCCCTTGCAGGACTGGCTATTTCTATCATGTCCTTGATTTTTATTAAAAACAATCCTGATCGCCACAGCATGAAGGGTTTTGGAATTGCGGGTATTGTTGTAGGTAGTATTTTTACCTTCATATTGGCAATAGCTTTAGCGGTTTTCCTTTTTATTGGTCAATACGTATAAACCAAGTTGAATACCTTTAAATATAAATAGCAGCATGCGTCTTGTATGCTGCATTTCTTCATCCTTTTTAATACAAGGAGAACTTATGAAAACCTTACCTTCTCTTTTTCAAAACATCTGTTTTGGTTTATTAGTAATTATCGGGCTTTCGAGCTTTTCAACGGTGCCTGCGGCAGATGTTCGCGATGATAATCCACCTGTAGAGTCCACAAAGGAAACGCGCCGTAAAAAACGCCTGAACAAGCGCTACAATCGCTTGCATCAACAATTCGAACAAAGCACCAACACCAAGCAACGCTACCGCTTACAGAAAAAAATTCGTACCGTAGAGCGTTTGCAGGAAGACGGCTCCCCTGTTTTAGGGATTATCGGCCTCGGGTTGGGAATTCTTAGCTTCATCTTATTAATAGCGAGTTTCTTATCGCTTATTCGAGCAGGCCTCAACGGATTGAATGCCGCAGCTACTGCTGGCCCCGTTGTTGTTATTGGTCTGCTGACCGCTATTGCAGGACTGGCTTTGTCTATCGTATACAGTATAATGAATAGAAAAGACCCTGAGCGTTATCCCTTCAAAGGGTTTGCTATTGCTGGTATTATTATAAGCAGTGTTATGCTGGGTTTCTTAATAGCCATCAGCATGTTTTTGTTTTATTTTGCCAACATCTAATCCATTGTAAAACGACTGATTTTGTTACAGCTCCCGCAAAAAAATACATTTTGCGGAAGCTTTTTTTTGAAACCGCCTCTCTTGTATTTTTTGTTTTTGTTTTGTAAACGATTTATAACCATAACCCATAGCTGCACTTATACTGCTTTGCCTTCCTACCTATTGGTTTTTACTAAATTGTTAAGATGTAAGAATCAACCAACCCGCTTCTCTGCCGCTCCGTTTTTGTTGGTAGTAAAAGATATTCTGGAATTTACCGTTTTTGGACAATCTTTTGTAGGCTCTTTTTGCATCATTTGATTCATCATTTACTCATTTCACTACCATGAAACGCTTTACTAAATTGCCAGCCCAACAACTCTTTTTAGGTGTGCTGCTTTTATTGCTTAGTACCTTTTTGTACAGTTTCTCTACCGTGCCGACTGCCCCCCTGCACGCCGATACCCCTCCTGTAGAAAAAAAATCCCGCCAAGAAACGCGCCGCCAACAACGCCTCAATAAACGCTACAACCGTCTCTACCAACGCTTCGACCAAAGCACCCATACTAAACAGCGCCTGCGTTTGCAAGAAAAAATTCGCCAAGTAGAGCGCCAGCAGGAAGAGAATCCTAAGGCGACCATGGGTATTTTGGGACTTTGCCTGAGTGTTTTGGCGGTGTTTACCCTTTCTATCTCGACGTTATACGGGTTCTTAGGTTGGATAATCTTAGCCGCTTTAATAGCTGTTCCCGCATTGATTCTGTCTATTTTGCATTTGAGTGCGATGCGTAAACATCCAGATCGTTACATTCTTCGAGGGCCTGCCATTGCAGGTATTATTATCTCTGGACTGATTCTGATGATTGCGCTGCTTTATTTTATGACGATTAGCGTTATCTAGCGTATTTTTGGGGTAATTTTAAGGGGTTTGAAAGGAGTAATTCCGAAATTTGCAAGGTAAAAAGAGTACTCATCTACCTGATTTGGTGAACCCTTTGCCCTTAATTTGTCTTATAAGATATACTTGCTTCATCTTCCCAAAACCATCTGCACCATGCCGATACCTGCTATACTACCTCGACTGTTGGGTCTGCTATTTTTGCTGCTGTTCTGTGGCACATTGTCCAGTTTTTCAGGAGTGCCCGCCGAAAAAAAACCGCCGCACGCAGACCGCCGCACGCAACAATTGCACAAGAAAGAAGCACGGCTACACAGGCGGTTAAAGCATGCCCGCACGCCGCGCAGCAAGCACCATTGGAATCGTAAATTACGCCATTTGCAGCAGCAACAAGGCCGTGCGGCAGCGCCTAGTTTTCTATTGGGGTTGTTGTCACTTATTGCAGGCGCTATGGGGATAGCTATGACGTTTATTGCTGTTGTGAGTAGTGTGGCGCTGGCATTTTCTTCGGGGGTTAACGGTACCTTAATCGTCGGAATTTATGTCGGTATTGCATTGGCACTAGGCATAGCGGGACTGGTTTTGTCTATTCTGTATTTTTCCAAACGCAAAAAAGATCCCAGCGCCTACACACAGCCTGCTTTTGCCATTATAGGCATTATCCTATCCAGTATTGTTACTACTATCGGCTTCATTTTAGTTTTTGGAATGCTCTCTACGCTTTAGGCTTCCTGAAGTTCTGCTATAAACAATTGCGCTAGTCATGGTCTGTTTCCGCTTGCCCAAATTGCTGTTCTTACCCACGATGAGTATTCTAGTACTCCTCTGTTGTTGCAGTTTTTCACGCCTACCCATTCCGCAGTTGCCTGCAACGCATAAAAAGGAGTACCGCGCTCAAAAAAAAGTGCAACGCTTAAAAAGATATTTAGCAAAAGCGAAGCGCCCTAAACGGCAACAGCAATTAAAAAAACGGCTGCTCCAGTTGCAGCAACAAAATCCGCCTAGCTCGTTGTTGGCTATCTTTTGCTTTGCAGCGGGTCTACTGGGTTTTATTCTACTTCTTTTTGTGGCGGTTGCCTATGGGATATTTGGTGGCACCGTTGAATTGTCGGTACTCATTGTTTTTTTCATTGTATTCAGTGTGGTGGCGCTGGTATTGGGAATCATTTATTACAACAAATGCTACCAGGACAAAGCAGCGCACCCACAACCCGCTTTGGCTACTTTGGGAATCATTTTGGGGGGATTGAGTTTTCTGGTAGGCACAATT
>CAYUZF010000233.1:0-3502 GCA_964449615.1 uncultured Aureispira sp. | reverse complement strand
TGCTCCTGACAGCATTGGTCAATCTTCCTTTGGTATAATTGGTATGTATCGTTTTACGCCCTCCTCCTATCGTTTCTGTGATCGTCTAGGGTTCAACTTTTTGCACTTTTCGTTTGTTGAATTAGACAACTCACTTTCCAATAAATCTAATTATTATGAAACAAGCTATACATCGGATTCCGATACTACTCTTTATATGGAGTTTTTCCCTGCTCCTATCTAGCTTCTCTTTGGTTCCAGTAGAACAAAAAGCCAAAAAAGCACCGCCATTAGTGCAACCAACAAAACAACAACAACAGATTGAAAAACGCCGCTCGCGCCTTCAAAAACGCCTAGACAAATCCAAATCTAAGGCGCAACAGCTCCGCCTACAAAAACGTTTGCAGCGTTTACAAGACCGCGAAAACAACGTACAACCCACCTCCATACTAGGGCTTATGGGTTTCATTGCTGGATTAGTAGCAATAACTACTTTGGTTATTAGTCTGAGTATTAGCGCAGCCGCTGCGTTGAGCACCAGCGCTCTGCTCTTCTGGGTAGGCATTGGAATTGCTGTTGTTGGTCTGGGGCTTTCTATTGTACATTTGGTGTTGCGCCAACAAGACCGCGACCGCTACAATCGACCAGGATTTGCCATTGCAGGGATTATCATTAACGGACTTTTATTAGGATTTTTACTATTGGCTACGGCAGGAGGTTCCATCGAAGCAGCTTCTGCCAGTTTTTAATACTTGCCGTTCTTTATTTCCTTTTCAGAAAACATAACTCAAACAGCTGTCCTACACAAAAAGGGCGGCTGTTTCTTTTGTTTCAAGCCGCATACCGCTCCTATAATCAACCCATTAGCTGCCACCTACTGGAAAGTCTTTAACATTTATTTTGCTTTTTATTTCGAATATTCCAACCAATTCTTTTTGTAGCACGTTTTTTGTAACAAAGACAGCATTCACGGAAGGATCACCTTAAGAAAGTCTTAATATCCTTATTCATTAGCTATAAAAACCATAGTGCTATTGAATTTCTATAAACGGATAATTCTTGCGAATTAAATTTCATCTAATCATATTTAATTTTACTTAAATTTACATGTTAACAACAAACAAAAAAATCCTAGCCGCCCTTGGACTCGCTTTTAGTCTTTCTTTTTTCAATAGTTGTGCTAAGAAAAACGACGAAACGACTATAGCAGAAGACAAAGAAAATGTAGAAGCACTATTCGACGATATTGTCGAGCATGCAGAAGAACTTAGAAATGGTTGTGGCGTATCCAGCTTTGACAAATTCTACAATTTCGATAACGGTACTGCTCTTAACCGTTCTTGGGTAGACATGATTTCTTATCAATTAGAAACAGCCCTAGACTACAGCTATGTTGACCAAACTCGCCAGTTTGATTTTAACAGACATGTAGGTACCTACAGTTGGGATGCCAACACACAAACTTTCATGATGACTTCTGGCCCGAACGATAAAGTTGTTGTAAATGCGCCTGTTATGATGGGTTTAGCTAACAACAACGCTACTGCTACGGTCAGCGCTTACACGCAGCAGAGCACTGTATTTGATGGCGAACAATACTACTTGCCCAATACAGCATCCATTGATGTACAAGTAGACAACAGTGAGTGCATGGGTATAGAACTCAAAGAAGCAGCGTATGACAATGGTACTTTCATGATGCCCAACACGCTAGACATGCTGTTGACGTTGGCACCTTTTGATTTTGAAATCAAGTCTTCTAAAGTATCTGGTAACACGTACGATATGGAGATGACAGCGATGAACGACGGTGAAGAAGAGTTCGGTTTCGAAGGGGAGTTGACTTTTGCAGACAGTGACTTCAGTGATTTAGTAAGCGATGACGTAGAGCGCGCTGTTGGTGAAATTACTTTCGGCGATTTTACCATGCCTTTTGATGTAAACATCAAAGCCTTGAATGATTTGTTGAATCCTAGCCAAACGCAGATTAATGAATTGATTAAAGTATCTGTAAAGTACAAAGGCAACGATATTGCTGATTTAGAATTTGAAGATGGTAGTACAGAAACTATTACTATTATTTACAGAGATGATTCTAGAGAAGATTTGTACAGCGAGTACAAAGATTTAGTAGACCGTTTGGAAATAGTTTTTTCTAATTTCATCTATTAATAAGCTAACCGCTTAACTCTATTGCTACAAGCGCACAAAAGTTCTTCTTTCAAGAGTACTTTTGTGCGCTTTTTTATCGTTGTTTTTCTCACCTGCCCACTCCCTATGTTTCGCCTCTTTTTTGCTAGCTTATGCTGCTGTCTGTTGTGCCACTCCTTGTTTGCTCAAACTAAACGCCACCGCATCAGCGGTTATGTAAAAGAAGCCAGCAGCAGCGAAACGCTTATCGGTGCTACCCTTTACAATCTCTACGATAGCACGGGCACTACAACCGACTTGGACGGCCACTACACACTCTACACCAAAAAAGATTCTGCCCTCTTGCGGGTTTCCTACGTGGGCTACGAGCCTATTCTGCTACGCGTTTTATTACAACAAAAAGATACTGTCCTCAATTTTAAACTGGGCAACAACAAACTGTTCAAAGAAATTGTGGTAGAGGACAACAGCAACCGTCAACAATTGGAGGATGTCCAGATGAGTGTGGAGACCATTACGGCCAAAGAAGCCAAAGAGATTGCCGCTTTGATGGGCGAAGCAGACATTGTAAAATTATTACAATTAAAACCTGGCGTACAGGCCAGTATAGAAGGCAGCAGCGGGCTGTATGTCCGCGGCGGAAGCAGCGACCAAAACCTTTTTTTACTAGACGGCGCAACGCTCTACAACCCTAGCCATTTACTGGGTCTGTTCAGCACATTTAATGCCGATGCGGTCAAAAATGTAGAGCTTTACAAAGGTAGTTTTCCTGCGCGTTTTGGAGGGCGGCTCTCCTCGGTGTTGGACGTAAAATTGCGGGAAGGCAACCGCGAAGAGTTCCACTTATCGGGGGGCTTGGGTTTGATTGCAGCGCGTTTGTTGGCCGAAGGGCCTATTGTTAAAAACAAAAGTTCGTTTTTGGTAGCAGGGCGCAGCAGCTATGCACGACCCTTTTTACGCGCCTTAAACGAAGGCAATGCTGACAACTCCAACTGGACTACGCTTCCTGAATATCATTTTTACGACCTCAACCTCAAAGCCAATGTGTCCTTAACCGACAAAGACCGACTGTTTTTAAGCGCTTATTCGGGCAACGATCAGTTTAGTTATAATTTCAGTGATGAGAATTTTAGGGTGCGCTTCAATTTGAACTGGACCAACCAAGCCGCTATTTTGCGATGGAATCGTTTAATTTCGCCTAGCGTTTCCCTGAATACCAGCGCCAGCTACACCCGCTACAACAACCAAGTAAATACAGAATACACGGGTATTTTTTTAGAACTTAGCTCAGGAATAGAAGACGCTCAATTTAAAAGCGACTTGACAGCTACCATCGGTAATCGGCATACGTTGCGGGCGGGTGTCAGTAGTG
>CAYUZF010000232.1:5264-8172 GCA_964449615.1 uncultured Aureispira sp. | reverse complement strand
TAGTTCCCTTCGTTCATGAGCGCTACGCTTTAGTTGAGGGACTACTTAAGTAGTAGCGTAATTTCTATAGCAAGCACGTTGTAGTAGCAAGCATGGATTTCCATCCAAAAAAATAGTGGACGAAAAATGAATTCCGTCCACCATCTACACTCTACTTTATCGCTTGGTCTTTACGAAGGAATTTTGCTCCAGGAAGCGCCTGCTTTGTCGTCTTTGACCTGAATTCCCGCCTCTTTCAAACGGTTGCGAATTAAGTCGCTGGTGGCCCAATCTTTATTGCTGCGTGCCTCTTGGCGCAACTCTAAAATCACCGACATAGCCGATTCCAACAAGTCGCCTGTCGCACTTTGGCCTTCGCTTTCGTTCGCTTCGTCCAATAAGCCGAATACCTCAAAAATTAAATCGTGGAACACCGTTTTCATGCGTTCCAGCGTACTGGCTTGAAGCTGTTGCATGTCCAATCGCCCGTTGGCCAACGCATTAATTTTGGCAACTACGCCGTTGAGTTTCGCAATGGCAGCGGCGGTGTTGAAATCTTCGCTCATGGCTTTGAAAGCCAAATCTAGTAGTTTGTTAACTTGTTGGTCTTCGCTGCTGTTTTCAACGCTTTTGCCTGTGTGTTTTAAACCTTGTAGGATCTGGTTGGCCTCCATCAAGCGGCGGTAACCTTTTTCGGCGGCCAGCAAGCCTTTATCCGTGATGTTGAGCTCATTGGAATAATGCGCTTGCAACATAAAATAGCGGTACACCATAGGGCTGTAGGCCTTAGAAAGCAAGTCGTTGTCTCCTGAGAACAGCTGGGCAGGCGTGATCGAATTGCCATCGCTTTTGCTCATTTTTTTGCCGTTGAGTAGGAGCATATTGGTGTGCAGCCAATATTTGACAGGCTGGCAACCGCAAGCGCCAATATTTTGTGCAATTTCATTTTCGTGGTGCGGAAATTCCAAATCCATGCCACCGCCGTGTATGTCAAAATGTTTGCCCAAGTATTTGGTACTCATGGCCGAGCATTCTAAATGCCAACCAGGGTAACCCACCGACCAAGGCGAAGGCCAGCGCATAATGTGGTCGGGAGAAGCTTTGACCCAAATGGCAAAATCGGAAGGGTGGCGCTTGTCGCTTTGGTTTTTTAAGTCATCGCGCGTTTCCGTCAACAAGTCGTCTTGTTTTTTGCCCGACAAGGTGCCGTATTCGTAGATGGCTTTGCCGTCCTTAATCAGCTTTTGTGTATCAAAATAAACCGAACCGTTGCGCTCATAACCATAGCCGTTTTCTATAATGGCTTTGACCATCTCAATTTGCTCAATCAAATGCCCTGTAGCACGCGGTTCTATACTCGGCGGCAGGTTGTTGAGTAGGCGCATCACCTCTTGAAATTGGTTGCTGTATTTTTGCACAATTTCCATCGGTTCTTTTTGCTCTAAACGCGCCTGTTTAGAAATCTTATCCTCTTCGCCTTCGTCAACATCGCCCACCAAATGGCCAACATCCGTAATGTTGCGCACATACCGCACCTTGTACCCTAGATACATCAAGTAACGGTAAATAATGTCAAAAGAGGAAAACGTACGACAATTGCCCAAATGCACTTCGCTGTAAACCGTAGGGCCACAGACATACATGCCTACATAACCCGCTTCCAGCGGTTCGAATGGTTGTTTTTGGCGGGTCAAGGTATTGACTACCTCCAACGCGTGCTTGGGTTTGAACTCGTCTTGTTTCATCGTACTTTTAGTTTGGATTTTTTATACTAATCCGCTTAATAGGAATAAAAATGCCCCGCTTTTGCGCGAGGCTGTAACAAAGCTAAAAAAACTGTGTAGAAAATAGACAACTACGAGGCTATAAAAATAGTTCAGTAGCCCGCTATTTTCTCACAGTTCTAGGTGTAGGCTTGTTGTATTCTTGTGAAAACTTACTTTTTACGACCTGTGTACGTATGTCTAACCATATCGGTTGTTGACCCTGCGCCTGGTCGCACCTCAATAATCGTCAGGTGTAAGCTGTCATTTTTCCAGTAAACTGTATTGGATCGACTAACCATAGCATCGCTGTAACTTACGCGTCCTCTACTAATAAATTTATCAAACGTCGCCTCTTTTCCATCTACCCGCAGCTTGACTTCCTCCCCATAAGTCCCCAACTGTTCGGTATAAGATACCGACGCCGTAATATTAGAGGTGGTGTAAGTATTGGTGGCCGTAGCTTCGTATGTGTAACTCAATTTATAGATTTCCCCACTGTTGGGCAGTGTTGGCGCCTGCGTCACTTTAACGCCCCAGCCCTGTACAAATGGCCTCCGTTGAGGAACAGGTGCCGCATAATCTGCACTTTTATGAGTGTATCGTATAGAATCGTTGTCGCTGTTGTAGGCGTAGTTCATCCACCCTGTACCACTGGCACCACAAGCACTACAACTCCATCTATCGTACCGTTCATCGTCTAAAGACAAATTATAACCAAATAGTTTAAATTGGTCGTTCTCATAGTCTCCAGCGATTATTTTGTCCACTGTAGAAGCACGGCTAGATAGGATGGAGGTGTCTTGCTGGTCGTATTCCACATACAAATATTCCTCCAATACGTGATATTCTTGTTCTAAATAATGGTACTGCTGCCTGTTGTCTTTTCTACAAGCGGACAGTAAGTATAAACCGAAAATACCAATCAATAAGTTGAGCGGGAAACGCATAGGATAGGAGTTTTTTAGTGTATAATAACTATTATTCCCCTAAGGACGCTTATTTTCCAGCAATCGGCAGCGATTGTTTGTTTTTAACAAAAGTGTAAAAGCCGCCTCGATGCTCTAATGAACAATCAACTCTTTGGTCAAGGTCTGTCCGCCTTGTAGGAGTAGTACCAAATAAATGCCTGGTACAATTCTACCAAAATGCAGTTGAACGCGGTG
>CAYUZF010000232.1:3383-5205 GCA_964449615.1 uncultured Aureispira sp. | reverse complement strand
CGTTTTTTGCAAAACCAGTTTGCCATTCAAATCCGTCATAGAAATGTGGCCTGTAAAAGCCGCATCAAAATCAATCGTTACATATTTTTTGGCAGGAATCGGAAAAAATACAATGCCATCTTCTTTTTTGACTGCATCTACATTTGTAGTGATATTATTTACGTAACAGCCCGCAGTAACTTTGTAGGTATTGTTAATTAAATGAGGAAGTTTGTTGGCCGTATAAGACGTTGTTGGTTGGTTGTTGTCAAAGAAAGTCGCGTCTACCACCGATGTATCTGCCCCTAGCCAATCTTGGAGAATCGTTGCATAAACAGCCCTGTAATCGTATTGTTGGGTTTGAATTTGATAATTGTTGTTGCTGGTCGCTTCGGAGAGATCAACATTGGTTCCAATGACGCCTCCGTTGACCGCAGTACCCATGATAAACATCGGTGCGGCTCCGCCGTGGTCTGTTCCATAACTGCCGTTTTCCTGTACCTTTCTTCCAAATTCGGAGAAAGTCGCCGTCAACACGCGGTCGTCGATGTTCAGCGCTTTTAAGTCGTCCATAAAAGCTTTCATGGATTGCGCCAACTCTTCCAACAAATCTGCATGCCGTCCAGCCCCCACCCCTGTTGTGGGGTCAATTTGATTGCTGTGGGTATCAAAGCCCCCAAGAGAAACCAAGAATACTTTGGTTTGTATGCCTCCATGTACTAAGCGTGCCACCGTTTTCAACTGATCGGCTAGATCAAAGGAAGGATAGGTAAGGGCATTGGTGCCATTGGCGAAAGCCGTAGAAATACTTTGAGAATAGACATCGGCGTTCTGCTCCACATTCATAATGTACTCCAACAGATCGCCGTGGTGGCTGTTGGGAACATTGGCGATAGGCGCGCCTCCTATACTACTCACCACCGAATAATAACCGCTCACATCTTGTCCTGTGAGGTTGGTAGAAACGCGGTGCTGGTGCCCTTCAAACAACAAAGCGGGCTTTTTTTCTGCAAATTGTAGCGCCAAAGGCGCATTGAACAAACTCGGATTTCCAATGACTCCCTGATAGAGGTCTTCCAAATAGCGCCCGACCCATCCAGAACCGTGGTTGTTGTTAGAGGCGGTACCATCGCCCCCCATCATCCAAATATCCGTTGATTTGAAATGCGAACGATCTTGGTCGTCGTACATCACCCCTTGCACCACCGACAGTTCCCCATTGTCATACATGCTTTTAAAAGGACCCAATACGGGGTGCAGCCCTACTTGATCCGCAACGGGTAAAGTAGTATCCAAATTGATGTACTGGTCTGTCCCTGTATCGGGAACCCGAATGGTTGGCCGTAAATTGGCGTAGTCGCCATACTGATCCAGTGGTACAATGGTGTTGATGCCATCATTTCCACCAATCAACCGCACCAACACCAACACCCGTTCGTTGATCCCTGCACAAGATTGAAGCGACAAAGGCGAAAACCCCGTAGCCGCCGCCAGGCCATTGGGCAAAAAAACAGAAGATAAGGAAGCCAAACTACTCATCTTTATAAAAGATCTTCTTTTCATGATAGTAAGCTTTAATACGTTTGAAATTCTGGTGAATTGAGGAGAAACGTGAACAGGACTTCCAGCCGGGGTTTGATGACCGAATCGTCGTTGGTGTTTTGATAAATCGCCCATTCATTGGACCAGTTGTAAGGCATTAAACCACCCAAAAATATATCGTTGGTAAAATAGCTCAATCTACTGGAATCGACACTTTCTGGAAAAAGGTAATGCACCGCGTCGGCGACTACCGTGGCTGGATTAGAACGGTCGGTAAAAATTGGGCTGTTGGCAAAAAAAT
>CAYUZF010000232.1:0-3346 GCA_964449615.1 uncultured Aureispira sp. | reverse complement strand
ACGACCTCAAATTGCAACCCAATGATGTTTCTATTCCCGCCTGTTTCATTTCTACCCGACAGTAGAGAATCCAAAAGTTTGTAACGAGCGATAATAGTAGAAGAATCAAACCAGTATTTGCTATACAAGGGCTTTTGATAATAAGCGGGATACCCCGCCACAGTAGAAGGCGCAAACAAAGGCATGCCTGCAGATGGGAAATAGCGTCTTACTAAGAAATTGTGATTAAATACCTTGTAAAAATCTAGGGCATCGGACACTGGGTCGGGCAGGTCGACCTGAAACAAAGAAATGACTTCTGTCAAGAGTTGCAACGGCGATTTAATCACCCCTCCAATAAGTTCATCCGTAGCGTTTGCGTCATCCATGTCGTAAAAATGCGCTGACTTTAGCAGGAGTTTGACCACGGGCTCTAAAACGTAGTTACTTTGGATTAAAGCCGCCGCCATGGGCGCAATAATATCGGTCTCCACTTCTGTTGTAATCGTATCGTGTACAAAAAAACGGTACAACTTTCTACAGATATTTTTGGCCGTAGCCGTCTGGTCGAAGATCATATCCAAGAATGAGACAATTTCTGTTTCTACTCCTTGTGCCGTCGTCGCGCCCGTAATAACTCGATTTTGAAAAGCACTACTAAAGGTTTTGTTGTTGGTATCGTGCCGATTGAGCGACACCTCGCCTAGTGGAATACCCGTGACGGAATCAATGCTGGTGCGGGTGTTTTCTAAGACCAAGCCTGTTAATACTTTGGCAGCCTCGACCACATCTGTTTCGGTATAAGTCGTGTAATTACCTGGCCCTATTTGCGGCCCTTTTCCAATGGTAAACAATTCTAAAAGTTCTCTAGCGTAATTCTCATTGAGTCCATTTTTATGGTTGTATCGATTGTCCAGATAGCGCAGCATGGCATTGCTATAGGTAACTTTCAAAGCGAGTTCTTTCACCGAACCCCAAGCATAAAAATCAAGAATACCCAAATAATCGTAAAACCAAGTAGAGCTGACGTTATCGGCATTAACGGTAAATTGGTTGTAAAGAAACTGCACCATTTTGTGCCGAATAGAAAGCGTAGACAACGCATTGTACAACCAAGCGCCTTTTACGTAGCTTCTTTTTCTATAGTCTCCGCTAACGTTGACGGAAGGACTGATGTGGTTGATCCAGAACGGCACCGCATCTTCTGGATCTTGTGGCTCAGGAATAGGATCGGTGCTAGCTGAAAACAATTGATTGACCGCTGCCTGAACTGTCTTGCCCGCAAAATCGTCAATGTCCTGTTTGGAATACCTGAATGTAGCTCTCCTTAATAGGTGCTTTGCAAAACGATGTCCCAAGACCTGTTGGAGAGGATTGATAGACGCCATAAATTTATAGTTAAACTTAAGAAAGAAATAGAAATTACAAGGAGGTCTATGAAGAAGCTCTTTAAACAGAAGGTTCATTTTTAAAGCTAAATAATCGGCATGCAGTAACAACCAGCTTTCGAGGGGGAGGAAAGCACAGAAAAGCAAAACAGCACAGGGGATAAAAAGGGAGCGGTGGGGGAAACATGGCTCCGTATAAATTGTATTAGTGCCTCTTTATTATCAAGTTAAGAAGAAGCAGCAACAATAAAAAACCTTTGCCCTTATAAATGGTGAAGAGGAGTTAGCAAACGGGTGAATTTTCGATTCTTTGGATAAAACAACCTATAAAAAGCACCCATTCCAAAAAAAAGCAGCATTTTCCTCGTCGGAAAATGCTGCTGCCTTGTATTGTTGAGTATAAACGTTTAATTAGATAATCAAACGCATGGGTTCTTCTAAAATCGCTTTGAGCGTTTGCAAGAACTTAGCCCCCGAAGCGCCATCCACTACGCGGTGGTCGCAAGAAAGCGTTACTTTCATAAAGTTGGATTCTTTCACTTCACCGTTGTCCAAGACCAAGCGCGGCTTAATCGCCCCTACGGCCAAAATACAGGCATCGGGGGAGTTGATGATCGCCGTAAATTCTTCTATTCCAAACATACCCAAATTAGAAATGGTAAAGGTGTTGCCGCTCATCTGTTCGGGCGTCAATTTGCGGTCGCGGGCCTTCCCTGCCAATTCTCTGATTTCGGTGGCAATCTGGGAAAGCGATTTGGTATCGGCATTGCGCACTACAGGCACAACCAAGCCTTCGTCAATCGCTACTGCAATGCCCATGTTAACGTAGTCAAAGGTGCGAATAACCTCGCCTTGCCACGCCGAATTGATATTCTTATGTTCTTTCAACGCTTTAGCCGTTGCTTTCACTACAAAATCGTTGAAGGAAATTTTAGTATCCGTCAAGCCTTTGATCTGCTGGCGCGCTTCCATCAACTTGTCCATGTTGATTTCCATTGTCAAATAGAAATGCGGAGCCGTAAATTTGCTCTGTCCCAAGCGGCGGCTGATCACCTTGCGCATTTGGCTGACCTTCACATCTTCGTAAGCGCCCTGTGGCTCTGGCAAGTTGATGGTTTGGCTACCGTAGTCGATACCTTGCGCAGAGGCCTGCTCTTTGGACTGGCGCGCTTCTTTGGGTTGTTTGAGGTACTCCTCGATATCGCGTTTCACGATGCGCCCGTCGTCGCCTGTTCCCTTCACTTGTCCGAGGTCGATGCCTTCCTCTTTGGCCATTGCTTTGGCCAGCGGCGAAGCTTTGATCCGGCCATCTTCCGAATTGGTTTTAGAATCTATATCGTGTGCCGCTTGGTATTCCGTCAACGGCTGGGTTACTTTTTGCAAGGTTTCGTCAGAAGGCTGTTCGCTTTCTTTTTGGTTGTCTTTGGCGGCAGTTTGATCGCTCTTGTCTTCTTTTTGATCTTTCTCCTTATCTTTGGGCGCGGCATTGCCGTTGTTCTCTGCGGCTAGGGCAGCTTTGTAGTCTTCTCCCTCTTCGCCAATTACCGCAATGACGGCATCCACAGGCACGGCACTGCCTTCCTCCACGCCAATGTGTAGCAAGACGCCATCGTAGAAGCTCTGAAATTCCATTACTGCTTTGTCGGTTTCGATTTCTGCTAACAATTCACCGGATTCGACGGGATCGCCAACACTTTTGTGCCAAGCTACCAGCGTACCTTCTTCCATTGTGTCGCTCAAGGCGGGCATGCGTACTATATCTGCCATTGTAATCGTTTTTTTGGAGTTTGAGGCAACGAAGTGCGGTTCGCTACCTTTCTTATATCATCTTGTAAATAGTCGGCTAGTAAACTACTATTTTATCCATAGAATTGCTAGCTTCCTTGTTGGTTTGTTTCTCAAGTAGGCACACAAAAGAAACCGTGTGATAAAAAGTGAAGTATTTTTTTCTAGTCCGAGGCATGAACGAGTGCATCCGA
>CAYUZF010000231.1:3893-8353 GCA_964449615.1 uncultured Aureispira sp. | reverse complement strand
GCGCTGGCTTCTATCTTGGGTAGGGCTTGGGCGCGGTTGGCCCAGCACAATTTGGACGACGCTATCGAAGATTTTGGACGAGTCGTAGACTTAGAACCCAAAACCGCCGATGCTTATATCGGACTGGCGGAGAGCTATTATGAGCAAGGGGAACTAGATGCCGCACTTAATTATTTAGATATTGGTTTAGACGCGGTCATCGACGAGCCCTGGGTATTGTACAATAAAAAAGGGGTATTGCTTACCAAATCCCAACAGTGGGAAGCAGCGCAAGTGGCATTCGAAGCCATTCTGGAATACGACGACGAAGAAGCGCGGGCAGAAGGCTACTTTAGTTTGGGCAAACTCTACCAAGCCAAGAGCGATTTGCAGACGGCGTTCAGAAATTGGCGAAAAGCCAGCGATATTTTTCACCTAGAGGCCGACCAATGTATAGAGCTGTACTGTTCCGAGTTTTTGGAGCAAGAGCTGCGGGAAAAAGAAGTGGCTTTGTTGGGCGACATGCAGGAAAATTTTCAAGAAAACAGCCGTTCAGCCATTCTCAAAGATTTATTTGGGCAATACTGGACCGTAGATTGGCGCGCTACTGTGTCCAACAACAAGATGTTAAAGGATATGCCTGCCGATTTTGAAAAGCCCTTTAAGGCTATGATGACGCAGTTGTGCTTGACCATAACCGCTGAAGGGTTGCTTTTGGTGAATCCTAGCAGCGACGGGGTGCGTTTGGTATACGCTATTGAAAAAGAAGACCGCAAACAAGCCACTATAGAGGGGGTACCTCTAAATGGTACGTTAAAACGTTCTTTTACCCTGATTCCAAAAGGCAAACAACTGATTTTGCAGGGTTTTGGTGACGAAGAGGCCGACATAGATTTGTATTTAGAAGCGACTGCTGCGGGAGACTTGTCCAGTGCCGTCAAGCAAAGTTTCCGAAAATTAGAAGTAGCAGGAGACTTATCCTATTTAGGAGCAGCTTTTAAAAAGCCCTAGATTTCTAATAAAATAACGACCTTATAAATAGAAGTTGTCTTTAGGTAAACCTTGAAGGCAACTTCGTGTTTTACAGGTATTCACACACTACATTAGAAGAACTATAAGAAATTATGCCATCAGCGAAAGACGTTAAAATCGAAGAAACTTGGAAGCAAGCCCTAGCCGAAGAGTTTGAAAAGCCTTATTTTGGAGAGATCAAAGATTTTCTAAAAACAGCACACGGCGAAGGAAAAACCATTTATCCGCCTGGTAAACTAATTTTCAACGCCTTCGACCGCGTGCCATTGCCCGAAGTAAAAGTAGTTATTCTGGGGCAAGACCCTTACCACGGGCCAGGCCAAGCACATGGTCTATCGTTTTCGGTGCCGCGCAGCGCCAAAACACCGCCTTCGCTCAAAACCATTTACAAAGAACTCCAAACAGACATTGAAGGGTTTGAAATTCCCAACCACGGTAATCTGGAAAAATGGGCCGATCAAGGCGTTTTCTTACTCAACGCTTTCTTGACTGTAGAACACAAAAAAGCAGGCTCGCACCAAAAAATTGGTTGGGGCAACTTCACCGATGCAGTGATCCAGAAAATATCGGACGAGCGCGAGGGCGTTGTTTTCATGCTATGGGGGAATTTTGCCAAGAAAAAAGGGGCGCTCATCGACCAAGACAAACATTTGGTATTGGAAGCGGCACACCCGTCGCCGCTGGCGCGCGGGGCATATTTCGGCAGCAAGCACTTTTCGCAAGCCAACGCGTATTTGGAGGAGCAAGGCAGGGAGCCGATTGATTGGAAATTGGATTAGGGATTTTTTAGGTAAGTAGAGGAAATGCCTTTTCGTACAAGTAGCTACAGATTGCTACCTACGGGGAAGTTTTCAAGAAAATACTCTCTTATTTATTGTGAGAATTCCTAAAATGGCGTATTTTTGCAGGCGCTAAAGGATAAATGTTCTTTGGCAATTTGTAAACCATCGTTAGTAAATTTTTAAATCGTAATGAGACAATACGAAACAACGTTCATCATCAATCCCACACTGTCAGGTGATGAAATTAAACAGACAGCTCAAATGTACGTCGACTTTGTAAAGCAAGAAGGCGGCGAATTGATACATTTAGAGAACATGGGTGTGCAACAAATGGCTTATTATATAGATAAGCGCAGCTCTGGGGCTTACTTCTTTATGGAGTACAATGCGCCAAGTGGTGAAGTTATTGAAAAAATGGAATTGGCTTTCCGTCGCGACGACAATGTAATGCGTTACTTGACGATCAAAGTAGACAAGCACCGCGCACAGTACAACATTGACAAGCGCGCTGGTCGTTTTGAGAAAAAAGAGGACAACGGCGAAAATCCAGGTGCGAAGAACATGGAAGTGGCTGAAAAAGCAAAAGAAAACTAGGCCGCCAAGCGCATTGATTATTTAATTTTAACAACAACGACCAAAGCCCTGTGCTTTGGCCTCCTATAAAAGCTGTATAAACATGGCAACTAGAGAAGATATTAAATTTTTGAGTAATCCCAAGATTGGCCAGAAACGCAAAAAATACTGCCGTTTCCGTCGTTATGGGATCAAGTCAATTGATTATAGAGATGTTGACTTTTTGATGAACTTTATCAACGAACAAGGTAAGATTTTGCCTCGTCGCATCACTGGTAACTCATTAAAATACCAAAGAAAAGTGGCTACTGCTGTTAAGCGTGCGCGCCACCTTGCTTTACTACCTTACGTAGTAGATAATTTGAAATAAGCCTGCCTTTGGGTAGCTTTTCGCTAATCTTTATAATCAGACAATTTATCATGGAAATTATATTATTAAAAGACGTAGAGCACGTAGGCTTGGCTAAAGCATTGGTATCTGTAAAAGCAGGTTATGCGCGCAACTACTTGATTCCAAATGGCTTGGCTATTGTAGCTAACAAAGCTAACAAAAACAGCCTACAGCAAGAAATCGCTCAACAAGAAGAGCGTGCTTCCAAAATTTTGGAAGATGCGAAGGCATTGGCAGCTGATTTGGCCACCAAAACATTGGACGTTGCTGTTAAAGCAGGAACCAGCGGTAAGATCTTTGGTTCAGTTTCTAACGTACAGTTGGTAAACGCCATCAAAGACCAGTTTGGCATCGAAATCGACAAGAAAAAAATCAAACTTCCTGAAGAAGTGAAAATGTTGGGCGTATACACTGCCACGTTGAACTTGCACAAAGAAGTACAAGCGCCTTTGAAATTTAAAGTAGACGACGACCGCGGTGCCAATGCGCCTACTGTCGCCCCTACCAACGAAGACAGCGCCACAGAAGAAACTACAGAGACAGCAGAGTAAATTGCTCTTCCATCGACGATACAGAAGCGTTCTGAACTTGGTTCAGAGCGCTTTTTTTGTTAATTTAGAAGCGTGGAAACAATCGAATACGGAACAAGAATACTCGTATACGCGTTTAATTTGTCAAGCATATCGCCTCGTAGATGGTCTAAATTGAAACTATGAAAGCAACAAAAATAAAAACATTCAGCGTTCAAGAATACATAGAGCAAGAGCAGACGACTGATATTCGCCACGAATACCACGATGGTTATGTGGTGGCTTTAGCTGGAGGAACGATCAATCATGGTCTTATATGTGGTAATATATATGCCGAGTTGAGAGCAAACTTAAAGAAAAAAAGCGGTTCTTGTACCCCTATAAACAGTGAAGTGAAACTTTACATCAAAAACAAAAACAGCTACGTCTATCCCGATGCTATGGTTGTCTGTGGGGATTTAGAAACGGCAGAAGAGGATAAAAATGCGGTTACGAATCCTGTGGTAGTGGTGGAGGTGCTTTCAAAATCTACTGGAACTTACGATAGAGGGGATAAGTTTCATTTGTACAGGCAATTACCTAGTCTAAAAGAGTACGTACTCATTGAGCAAGAAAAGGCGGTGGTTGAGGTCTACTACAAATATAAGAACAGTGATTTGTGGAAAATTACCCGCTACGAAGGGCTAAATGAAATAGTCGATTTTCAAGCTATAGAGGTAGAAGTGCCTATGCAAGCTTTGTATGAGAATAGACTTCCAATAAAAAACACTTTACAAGTTTATACACAAACTGCCGATACTCCTACCGATTACTAGGAGTATATCTTTTTTATGCTGTTGCTAAACAGCTTTATTTATAGATGCCGCTTTCAAAATACCACCTTTAACCCGATATTCTTATATTTGTCGGGAGGGCGAAAGAACAAAATGCAGGTGGCGACTGTCCTTAGAATAACTTGTTTCGCTATAAAGGATAAGAAAAGAGCGCCGCTGTGCGTTGGATAAGAACAACCAATAACAACATGAAATTACTACGATTGAGCCTAGTGCTGGGGGTGCTCCTTTGGGGGAGTAGTCTAGGGCTGTTGCAAGCACAAGAATCGGCCATCTACAGAGATGCCAACAACCATTACAAACGCGGCATGCGCTTTTACCAACAAGCGCTGTACGGACA
>CAYUZF010000231.1:0-3883 GCA_964449615.1 uncultured Aureispira sp. | reverse complement strand
AGCAATTGCTGGCCGATCCGTTGGCGTTTGACGACAAAAGTGAATACTTGTACCGCCAGCGCGCCAAGTTGTACGCGGGTTTGTCTGCGCTGTATCTAAAACAGCCCGACGCTGAAAAACGCTTGTTGTATTTTATTGAAGAAGAAGCACCGAGCAGCATTGCTACCCGTGCGCAGTTGGCATTGGGTAATTATTACTATGCCGAGCGCGATTACAACCAAGCAATCAAGTATTTGAGTCAAGTCTCGACCATAGAACTGAGCAATGAGGAGATTATTGAGCAGAAATTTAAGTTGGGCTACTCGTATTTTGTTAAAAAGAAGTTTGCGAAAGCGAAGACCTTGTTCCAGCAGATTAGAAACAGCAAAACGCAGTATTATTATCCCTCCAACTATTATTATGGGATCACAGAATTTTTTGACGGCAACTACGACCAAGCTTTAGAAGGCTTCAACAATGCCAAACAGTCAAGTCGCTACAAGGATATTGTGCCCGTGTACATCATTCAAATTTACTTTGCCAACCAGCAATACGCAGAGGTTATTCGCGAAGGCCGCCCGTTGGTTAACAACGATAAAATTCGTGAGCGCGAGCAGGTGGCTCAGTTGGTCGGACAGTCGTACTTTGAGCGGGGCAATTACCGCCAAGCCCTGCCGCTCCTCAATGAATACGTGACCAGCACACCCAAAGTGAGCAAAGAAGCGCTTTACCAATTGGGCTATACCCAATACAAAACAGGGCAGTATGCAGAAGCGATTGAGAATTTTAAGCAATTGAATACGCTCAACGACAGTTTGGGACAAAACGCCTTGTATTACTTGGCCGATGCGCAACTGAAAACCAACAAAAAGGCCGCTGCCCGCCAAGCGTTTGAACGCGCCAGTCAAATGCCCTTCAACCCAATATTGCAAGAAGATGCCTTAATCAACTACGCTAAATTGTCTTACGAATTGGGTTTTGACAACGATGCCATTACGGCCTTACAGAAAATTAAGCCAGGCACCGATTACAGCAACGAAGCGCAAAATTTAATGGCAACGGTGTTTTTAAATACCCGCGATTACGACAAGGCCTTGCAGACGCTGCGCAACATGAAAGAGAACAAAACCGAAAAGTTGCAAGAGACGCACCAAAAGGTCGCTTATTTCAGAGGCGTACAATTGTACAGCAGCCGCAAATACGACGAGGCGGTGCGCCTGTTTGAGGAGTCTATTCGCGTGGGTACCAACGTAGAAACCAAAGCCCTTGCGCGGTTTTGGATTGCAGAGACGTATTATAAAAAACAACAGTATGACCAGAGCATCAACCAGTACAACACTTATCTGACGCTGGCGGCGGCTTCGCGCCAATTGCCCGATAACTCTTCGCCAGGAGTGGCGTATTACGGCTTGGGCTATTCTTACATCAAAAAAAATGACTACGGCAACGCCAACCTTCAATTTGCCGATGCGGTAAAAATATTGGAACAAAACTTACGCAACTACAACGACAAATACGTGACCAATTTTGTCTATCCCGATGCCTTGTTGCGTCTAGGGGATTGCCGTTTGTACTTGCGGGATTACAATGCGGCTAAGATTCCTTACAATACAGTAGTCACTAGAAACTACCCCAATAAGGACTATGCCATGTACCAGTTGAGTTTGATTTATAACCTACAAGACGATTATACTTCTCAATTGGCACTGTTAGACAAGCTCATTTATGAAAATCCCAGCTCGCGTTATGCAGACGATGCGTATTACTCCAAAGGCAATACCTTGTTTATTATGAACCGCCGTGACTTGGCAACAGACGCTTACGAATTGTTGCTGCAAAATTACCCCAACAGCGAATTGAAAAACCGCAGCTTGCTAAAATTGGGTTTGATTGCCTATTCACTAGGTAGAAATGAGGAAGCACTCAATTATTACAAAGGCGTTTTTAGAACCAACCCGCAAAGCGAAGAAGCCAAAGATGCGTTGGCAGCAATCAAAGATATTTATGTAGAAGACGGCAACCCCGATGGCTATTTCAATTTTGTAAATACCGTGCAGGGCTACAATGTGAGCGATTTAGAGCGCGATTCTTTGTTGTTTATGGCGGCACAGTTGCAGTACGAGAATGCCGATTGGGAAAAAGCGGTAGCGGCTTATACCAGCTACTTGGATCGTTTTCCGAATGGGATCAACTCCATTCAAGCGCGGTTTAATCGCGGAGAAGCCTTGTTTGATTTGAAACGCTATGCAGAAGCCTTGCCCGATTATGCGTTTGTCTCCAACTTGGGCAATTCTGCTTATGCGGAAACGGCCAACCACCGTGCGGCCAACATCACTTATTACAGTATTCAGGATTTTAAGCAAGCACAACAGTATTATGCACGCTTGGAACAGACGGCAACCACCGAAGAGCGTTTGTTTGAAGCCCAGCAATACGGCATGCGCAGTACGTTTTACGCCAACGATTTCCAGAACCTAGCGGCTATTTCGGATCGCTTAATCAACAACCCGCGTTCGACTACGCCCGACCGTGCCGAGGCACAGTATTACAAAGGCAAAGCCTATTTGGCTGCCCAAGATTACGATAGAGCGCTGACGGCTTTTGAGAAAAATATTGCCTTGTCGGGCGACGATAGTTTTTCGGCAGAGGCGCGGTATTGGCGGGCGTTTATCGCTTACCAAAAGCGCAATTTGGACAAAGCGGAAGATTTGGCGTTTGACAACAACAAAGCTCTTTCAGGACATCCGTATTGGTTGGTGAAGAGTTTTATCCTCTTGGCGGACATCTACGCGGAGCAGGGCAACTTGTTTCAGGCCAAAGCGACGCTGCAATCCATTGTGGACAATTACGACGGCGACCAAGCTTTGTTGGACGAGGCCAAACGCAAGTTGAGTCAAGTAAAGGCCGCCGAGCGCAGCAAAAGCAAGCTCAAACCCGACAATCCCAACGGCGATTTGGAGATGATTGAAGAAAATTAATAGAAGTTGCGCCAGCGCTTCCCTTGTTTAAAATTATTAGGAACTCAATGATTTAGGAACTGTGTTTTTTAATCTTTGTTGAGTTTTATTAAAAATAAAGAGCCATGTATAAAGGCCTAAAATTTGTTTTCACTACAGTGGTTTGTTTGGCATTAACCAATGCAGGACAAGCCCAATTGGACGACAACCAAACGGAGTTTTTAAAGCCCTTTCGGGCAAAATTGGCACAAAGCCAGAAATTTGAAGCGCAGCCCTTGCTGCCACAACTCGATACCAATTCTAATAAAAACATGACCTATGTGGTGCCGACACACCTGCTTGGTCTGCCGTACCCTGCGCCTGTAATTCGCCCGTTGGCCATGCCGCGCGGCAAAGCTAGAGACGGCTATAATTTTTATGCCAAAGCGGGCTTTGGCTATCCGTTGTCGCCCCTGGTAGAATTGTCGTATTTCAACGACGACATCGAGCGGTTAAAATACGGCGCGCAGGTGCGCCACCATTCGGTATTGCGCGGTTACTTGCCCAACCAGCAGTTTACCCAAACGGGGGTAGACTTACAAGCGGATTACTTTACGGAGAAAGGCTTAGCGCTGGGTGGTAATTTAGAGTTTGACTTCCATACCAACCGCTTTTACGGCTTTGATCCTGCGATTGAGAATTATGACATCACGGACGACAGTTTGCGCCAACGTTTTTTGAACATCGGGGGCAACTTGCACTTGTTTAATGGACAGATTACCAAAAGCGACATTAATTACCGCGCCGATGTAGATTTGTACCATTATAGCGACCGCTTCAGAAGTCGGGAATTTAGCATACAACCCAATTTGTTGTTGGAAAAATGGTTGGGCAAAGGCGATTACCGCCATGTTTTTCGCACCAATGTAGGCATCAACTACCTTAGTTTCTCGGACATTCCTGTAAAG
>CAYUZF010000230.1:5088-8356 GCA_964449615.1 uncultured Aureispira sp. | reverse complement strand
ACTCTCAATTTACACTTTTTCAATGACTCTATTTTTTTTTGTCCTGTACTCAGCTCTGCGCTCTAAAACCAGAAATGGGATGGAAAGAGTACAACTGGCACGAAGAGGAGGCTGTAAAAGCGGTACTCAACCGATGGACGCAGCTCCACGCAGAAGATGAGAATCCTGAAAAACGCCTACCCGATGAACTATCTAGTTTCTGTAGACTAGGGTTGGGCGAACCTGATTCGGGCGAAGGCAATAAAGGAGTTGTTTACGCTAGAATGGGCGCCAAATACTACGGATCCAACGAAGCACTGGAGGCATTACTAGATAAGTTCTTCACGGCTGATTTAATGAATAAATCCGAAGAGCGTAAAAAAGCAGGTGCTAGTGAAAAACGAAAAGGTCGTCTGCTGGCAGACCCCTTGGTAGAGACTACTACGGGCTTTGGAAACGGTAAATCCAAAAAATGGACAAGCGGTTCTATGGCGCAGGTTATGGCGACGGGAACGGTGGGCCTAAACCCCAGTAGAAGGGCTGCTCCCGTCATCGGAGGGATCACAACACCCGCTTCCAATACTCAAAAGGGCTGTGAAGAGCGCCCCAAAGCGGTTTTGCCTGCTGCGCCAAAAAGTTCCTGTGACCAACCCCACCCCCACAAAGTATCCTCTGGCTTTCCAAAAGAGGAGAAAGATAAAAAAGGAGGACACGAAAAACTGGTAGCGTTCATATACAACTATCTAGCAGACACCTGTTACTACGCAGATGTTGCGCGTTACGTAAGTTTCCACAGTTTGGGAGGGGCGGTTCGGAAAAATCCCGATTGGCGTGCTTTTGCTTATGCCAACAAACCCTATCTGCTCCAAATACAATCTTGGTGGAACGATTCTAGTCGTTTGTTTGTCAACGAACAACGCAACGAGGATTATGTCGCATGGGTCAATACCTTTAGAAAAGAGATGGACGAGTATTTGGAAGGCGCTTTTATTAATTTTATTGATAAAGATTTGTTAGACGGTATACAAGGTGAAGGGGCGGAACCTCAAAACAATCCCGCTGCTGTTTTGAAGTTGTTGAAAATTTATTACGGCAAAAACTTAGATCAACTAAGAAAAATTAAAAAGAAATACGACCCGAACAATGTCTTTAACTTTCCCTTGAGTATTCCACCCGCAGATCAATAAAACAACAGCAGCTTTAAGGAACTAAAGCCCTATTGCAACAAACCTTACTGCCTCATTTAAAGAACCTTCGAAACTTTTAAGAGAGTCGTCTACGCCAATGGTGGAAATGTTGCTGGGCGACCTGTAGAAGGGTCCCATACTCCTAGGGGTGTGGGACTGTTTTTTTTAATGCACACGCCGCAGGTGGTTTTAGCCGCTTGTTAATGGGAGAACTTTTAGTTCATTTCATTCAAAAGCGCTACGCTTTAGTGGAGAGACTACTTAAATAGTAGGCGGGAGGGAGCACTTAGCCCACCTAATTTGAACCTTGTGGCTTATTTTACTAAACCTTTTCTTCTTTTTGAGAATTATATAAGCAATTCAACAGACTATCTACCAATCAACACACAATGACCAATTTTATCCGATGGGCCAGCTTTTGCTGTAGCCTTCTTTTGATGACCCATTTCGCGCAAGCGCAGACCAACCGCATACGAGGAAAAGTGACCGAAGCAGAAACGGGCGTGCCTGTGATCGGAGCCACTATTGTTGTGGTACAGGCCAACGCCAACAGCCCTGTGTCGGCAGGGAGTGCCGTAGCCGTGAGCGACGACCGAGGTTTTTTTGAAATTGCGGCACAAAAGCGGGATACCTTACGGATTACGTATGTGGGCAAAGCGCCCTATTTAAAAGTTGTTCAAAACAACAATGATTTTTTGCAAATAGCATTGGAAGAGGCGGCTGTGGATGATTTAAACATTACCATCGCTCTGCACCGAGAAAAATGGAAACCCATCGCTTCCGACGAACTATCTACTCTGGCTTTGCAGCGCGACGACAACACCAATTTATTGCCTGCGCTCAACCGTGTGCCTGGTGTTTTTGCGCATCAAGGCACGCGCAGTACCAGCCGCATCACCATTCGGGGGATGGGCGCGCGGTCGCCTTACGCTACCACTAGAGTACGGGCGTATTACGGCGACATTCCACTAACGGACGGCGAAGGACGAACGACGTTAGAAGATTTGGATTTGAATCAAATTCAATCGGCGCGGGTATTGCGGGGCCCTGTAGCGGGAGAATACGGCGCGGGTTTGGGCGGTGCTATTTTATTACAACCCAACATAAAAAACGGCAGTGGCGGTCGCGCAACCTTTAGTTATGGCGCCTACAACACCTTCCGTTCGGCCGTGTCGTTGCACTACAAAGGCTTAAACGCACAGTTTAGCCACCTGCACAGCGACGGTTATCGCAACAACAACCAATACGACCGCTACACAGGTTCGGTTACAGGGCGTTGGTTTGCCGACGAGGGCAAAACTAGAATAGAATTGTTGGCGCTAGTGGCGGATGTACGCAGCCAAATTCCCAGCTCGCTCAGTTTGGACGATTTTAGCAACAATCCTACTGCTGCCGCGGGCAACTGGGCGGCTGCCGCAGGTTTCGAGGATTATACCAAAGGTATTTTTGGGGTCACCGTGGCGCGCCAATACAGTACTTCCGTAGAACACATCAATACGCTTTTTGCCAATACGTTTTCGCAAGAGGAGGCGGCTCCTTTTGCCTTTATGCTGTCGCAAAATTACGGACTGGGGCTGCGCTCGCGCTTGGAAGGCAAAAGCCAGTTGTTCGACAAGCCCTGGACGTGGCAATTGGGAACAGAAATTTATCAGGAATGGCGCCGCTACAGCGAATACGAAAATTTATACCAACAAAATACCACAGGCGCTATAGAAGTGGACAACCGCCAGCAGCACGCTTATTACAATTTTTTTGGAGAAACAACGATTAAACCGTTTCGTCAACTTTACATCGCACTTGGCGCCAACGTACACCTAGCCAATCGCCAACTCACTGATTTTTACAAACAAGACAGTTTGGATTTAAGTGGCAATTACCGCCCACAACCCAATTTTTCACCGCGGCTTTCAGTACGGTATACCGTCAACGATTACCTAACGGTTTTTGGATCCTACACTTATGGTTTTTCGGTGCCCACTGCCGAAGAAATACAACTGCCCGAAGGTGGTTTTAACAACGACATTCGCCCCGAACGGGGCAGTAGCGTAGAAGTGGGGGCAGAGGCAGCACTGTTTAAGTTGATTAGTCTAGAAGTGACGGCG
>CAYUZF010000230.1:3714-5064 GCA_964449615.1 uncultured Aureispira sp. | reverse complement strand
CAAACGCAACATACGGGCATTGAAGCGGCGTTGTCGATGGAGTTTCGGCCTAGTATGGGGGCTTTTATTCATCCCTTTGTACAGTACAGTTGGTCCTTTCATACCTTTGTAGATTTTGAGGATCGAGGCGAAGAGTACACAGGCAATCGCGTAACGGGGGTGCCACCGCATGTATTGAACGTAGGGGTAGATTTTAAAATGCCTTTGGTGCAAGGAACGTCGACAGAGGAGCGCGATCGCTTAAGCTTGTCGGGAAACATCAATGGGCGCTGGGTGTCGGCGATGCCAATTCGGGACAATAATTCGGTATACAGTACGGACTATTTTGTTGTGGGCGCGCGCCTAGGCTTGCAGTATGTGCCTATTGCCGAAAACCGTTTGCAGTTTCAGGTCTTCGCGGGCGTAGACAATGCGTTGAATGCCGCTTATGCGGGCATGTTGTTGGTCAATGCGGGAAGTTTCGGCGGCAATGCGCCTCGGTATTACTATCCTGGGTTGCCTCGAAATGCTTATGTGGGCTTGCAGGTCGATTTTTAGAGGTTTTTGGTGGTTTGGTGGGAGTAGGATGTGTGAGGTAGATGCGATAGGATGTGGTAGGCGAGCGGATGCAATCTGCCCTTACTGGAGGAGAGGGATTTTTTTACTTTTGTTAATACAGTTTTATTATGCGATCATTTTATTATTTACTTTTACTAACTTTGGCCGTATTGACTTCGGCGGCTTCTTGTAGTCCAACCAAAGATTCTTCGGATGCGGAGGACTCGACTGTTACGACGACGACGACATCTACAGCGGTGGAACCTACGGATTACCCCGCTTCTATTCAAAACTACCAAGCTCAAACAGGGATGGAGGTAGATTTGCCAGAACCCTTTGCCACCAAATCGGTGCGCAATAGCCCCAAAGTAGTGGGCTGGTCGGATGGACAAATGCCTGTAGCGCCTGCTGGGTTTACGGTGGCGGCTTACCAGAAAGAGCTGGATTATCCGCGCTGGTTGCGCATTTTGCCCAACGGCGACATTACGGTAACGGAAAGCAAAAAAGACCGCGTGGTACTCCTACGCGATACCGACAACGACGGAATGCCCGACGAGAAACACACCTTGCTGGAGGGGCTCAACCGACCTTTTGGGATGCTGTATTTGGACGGTTATTTTTATGTGGCCAATACCGATGGCGTGTTGCGCTACCCTTATACTTTGGGCGACAATAAAATTAGCAGCAAAGGCGAAAAAATCATGGAATTGCCTGCAGGGGGGTACAACCGCCACTGGACCCGCAACTTGGAAAGCAACGCAGACGGCTCTAAAATTTACGTTTCGGTCGGCTCGGCGACCAATCGCGACAAGG
>CAYUZF010000230.1:2029-3704 GCA_964449615.1 uncultured Aureispira sp. | reverse complement strand
AACATCGACCGCCAAGATGCGCGCCGCTGTGCGGTCATTGAGGCCAATCCCGATGGTTCTGCTATGAAAATATTTGCTTCGGGTATGCGCAATCCTGTGGGGTTGGCTTGGAATCCCATCACCAAAGAACTGTGGACGGCGGTAAACGAACGCGACGAAATTGGCGACAATTTGCCGCCTGATTATTTGGCGAGTTTGTCGGATGGTGATTTTTACGGCTACCCGTGGTTGTACTGGGGCAAGCGTACTGATCCTTATTACAAAGAACAAGTTCCGCAAGAGTTGAGCAACCGCTACGTCAATCCCGATTATGCGTTGGGATCGCATACGGCTTCTATTGGTTTGGCGTTTTGCGATGTGGCGCAGTTTCCGAGCAAGTACCGCAACGGCGCTTTTGTGGGGCAGCACGGTTCTTGGAATCGCTCCGAAATTTCGGGGTATCAGGTCTTGTTTGTGCCATTTGATGCCGCAGGGCAGCCCTTAGAGGAACCAGAAGCTTTTCTGACGGGTTTTATTGACGATGATAACAACGTATTTGGACGCCCAGCCTGTGTGCGCTTCCATCCCGACGGCTATATGCTGGTAACGGACGACGCTTCAAACGTGATTTGGAAGGTGACGCCTTCTTAAAAGGGTAGAGGGGCATTGAGTGCTGGCTGGATGCCCCTTTATTCTAATTTGACCTAAATTTCCTACAATGCCCTCAGAACCATTGGAAAACAGCCCGTTGGATGCCCCTTTAGAACCTCCTATTGCTGTGCAACCCGTCTGCTCTCCTGCGACTATGAAACGGCTGCGCCGCTTGCGCGGCTATTTAGTACCAATTAACAGTTTATTGATCTTTGTTTTTGTTTTTTTTGATGGCTATTCTTCTTTTGATGAAGCGCTGTTTACGGTTATGCTGGTGCAGACGTTGGTGTTCGGGATACTTGGCGTTGTGGTGCTGGTTGGAGCCGTTTTTTCTAGGAGTAGAATACCGTATGAAGCGCGGTTTAGCCAATTGTTGTTGTTGTATTATTGTTCTGTGCAGTTGATATTGGCGGTGCTTCTGGTGTTGCTTTTTGTAATTCGTATTTTTTAAAGGGCGCAAAAGCCTGCCAATTTTTTGTTGTGTTGCTTCTTTTTTATACCCTACCAAGAAAACAAACACCCGATTTCCTCCAATGAATGGGCGCTTGTGCAAACAAGTTTTCTAAAAGTTGGTGGTTCTAAAAAAGCAAAAGCACCTACTCTTCTTCTGTCTTTTCTGTTTGTATTTCCTCGTAATCTAAGTAAACAGCATCGTCGGGTACTTCCATTCCTGCGGCACGCAAGTCGTCTGCTTCTTTAGCTTGCAGGGGGTGGTTGGGCAGTTCAATGGCGTACGCGTCGAGGGAGTGGCCTTGTTGGAGTAAAGCCAGCGCTTTGGCGAGGGTAATTCTTTTTAGCATAGCGGTAGAACGTTGTCAGGTTTCTAAAAAGGCACAGCAATACAGCGGTATTTCCTTACAAGGATACACCATTTGCCACATATTAGCAAATTTTCTTGTTATTTTTATTTCAAAAAATAACAAGAAATAACCTTTAGTACTCTTTGGAGGGGAGTCGGGAACGGGTATCTCGGCTTTGTTCGATAACCTGTCCCCGACTTATACTACAAGCTATAACTCAACCCGATGTTTAAACCAAACAACTG
>CAYUZF010000230.1:289-2019 GCA_964449615.1 uncultured Aureispira sp. | reverse complement strand
GCTCAATTGCAAGCGGTAGCCCACCTGTAAGCCCAAGTCCATGCCTGGGCGATTGGTATCGGCAGCGGTGGAAGCGGATCTGTCCGCAGTGATGTTCAACGGATATTGATAATTGTAATGAAGCAAATACGTAGGCGAAAGAATAGCGTTGGCAAACAAATTATGAGGACTTTGAAATTGTGTGCGGTAGCCGATTGAGAGCGGTACCCGAAGCAATCCCTTGCGTTCGGAAGTAAAATAAAAACTCAAATCGTTGCCCTGTGGGTCGGTGCCCACCAAAGAAGAAGTCCAACCTCTGTTGCTGTAGCCCAAACCTACTCCAAACACCAAATGCCCATTGGCGACAACGGCGTTGTATTGAAACTGCCCACCAAAGTGGGGGCCGAATTCATCCATTTCATTGTAAGGCATCATGCCGATACCGCCTTCTAGCTGTAGGCCTACTTCGTGTTGTACGAATCGTTGGGCTTGTGTTTGAACCGAAAATAGAAGTAAAAAAGCACTGGCACAGGCCAATAACAAATGTTGAACGTTACACATATTGCAAGGGTATTAAATGAGCAGGCTGCTCTTATTATAAAAAAGTTTTTATCAAAAAAAATAGCTAAGGCAAGCTGTAAAATAGGCCCGCTTCCAAAGCCAGCGCATTAAGGCACAAAGATCGGTTGGCCGACTCGAAAAGGCCTTGTTGACTAAGATAGTAGGCACTGCCAATCCATTAACAAACTAATGATGGCCGCTGTTCGCTGCCGAGCGGTACCCCACCCAAATGGGCAACACCAACTACGCTTCTTTTAACGTATAGGGGGCACTTCCTATTGTTTCCCCCTTGCTTATTGGTGTAGTCCTAAGGCAAATTATAACTTTTATATTGATAACCCAAGCCCAAACCTATAATCGATTGCTTGTTTAAAAACAAAGCGTAGAGCGCCAAACACGCCCTACGCTGTTCCTCTGTTTCTAGTCTACAATTGGTAATGCAGCCCAGTTGTTACCACCAATGGATGGTAGCGCGGGAGGTTGTCGCCGTTGGTCAAGACTTCGCTGCTCCATTGGGCGGCCAATTGCAGGTGCCACTCTTCGCTCAACTCCCAGCGGTAACCCGCCTGTACGCCCATTTCTAGCCCTACGTTGGGACTTACGTAATGACTTTTGTAACCGTCAAATTGAGGTTGTGGGGAACGGTAGGAACTTCGTGCCGTTTGCGGCAGAGTCGGAGCAACAACGACGTTGACAAACCAATTTTTAGGGCTTCTATAACCCAGCGTGAAGGGCAGCCCAATATTTTCTTTTTGGAAGCCGACTAATCCCTTGCCTGTGATATTGCCCTGGTCGTCGGTTTCTTCCGTCACTTGAGAAAAACTCCTTAATTGATACATAAGGCCTATGCCTATGTTAATACGAATATGAGGCAGCAATACATTGTACTGCAAACCGCCCGAAGCCGCCCAACCAACCCCATAAAAAGGATCAATATGAATGCTGGCTGGCATAACACCAAAAGCGCCCTGTACGCCTAGTTCGTGCTGGATGTGGGCTTGTGCTTGGGAGGGTTGAAAAGTGGTTGCAATTAGAAAAGCGGTGGCGAACAGCGTCGCCCATTTTTGAAAGGTTACCATAATACAGTGGTTGTTATTAATAAAATAAAACTAAAGTATTGGTTGGTCGATAGATTGGGTGTTTTGGTGGTGGAATGGTAGGGGAGATAAGTTTTGTTTGTTAAACGTTGT
>CAYUZF010000230.1:0-241 GCA_964449615.1 uncultured Aureispira sp. | reverse complement strand
GCTGGAGCGCCGTAGCTTGGCCCGAATTTATTCGGGGAAACGAGTACTATTTTTTTGCCGAACCCGCAGGGCTTGGATGGCGGCCACGCTCAAGCCTGTAATTTCAGCAATGGTTTCCAGTGGCATGTTGCAGTGTTTGAAAAATGATCTGAAATGGTTGTGGCGATTTGTGGCAATATCCGCCCAAGTGTTTTATACAGGGCTGCGTGTATTCTATTGTTTTTAAGTAGTCCCTCAACTA
>CAYUZF010000229.1:5544-8400 GCA_964449615.1 uncultured Aureispira sp. | reverse complement strand
GTTCGGGAAAAAAGGCTCGCTTAAAAATGGTTGATTATTTTTGTTACACTGTACTAAGCAAGCTGTATTTATTAAAATTTTAGCAGTAGCTTCCAAAAAAAACAACTAGGGCTACAAATGAAGAAACGCTCTTAGCTTCGTTGCTAAGGGCGTTTTTTAGGTTTTTGGGCAACTTTGTCTAGGGCTGTTGTCAGTGCGAGACTTTAAAATGCTGATAAAAGCGCGTAGTGGTGTGGTCGGGTGCTGTGGCGCTTTTTTTGGCGCGTACCTCTAAATGCCAGGGCGCATGTTCTAGGCTGCGCTCCCCATTGGTCAAGTCTTCGACTTGGTGAAAACCCATTGCTTCCAAAATATCGCGCAGCAATTCAAAATAATAACCAAATTTGTGTACGTCGTAGGCGTCTTGCTGCCAGCCAAAAAGACTACCGAAGCCCCAATAACGGGCATTTTGTCCAGAGGGTTTGGTGTAAAACGAATCGTGGCTGCCCTCCAAAATTTGCTTCAAATGCCAGAGGAGGTTGGGGCAGATGATGTAAATTTCGCCCCCCATTTTAAGCACGCGGTTCCACTCTTCCAAGACTTTTAAAAATTCTTTGAGGGTAAAATGTTCGACCACATGCCGCGAATACACTTCGTCCACCGTTTCGGCCTCAAAAGGCAAAGCATCTGCGGCGCAGACATAATCTATTTCGGGCAAGTCTCGAATGTCGCAAGTTAGAAAACCTGCACGGGGGTTTTTCCCCCCTCCAATTTCTAGTTTCATTGTTGTTGGAATAGTTTAGTGAGTTAGGTTCGACAGCGCGGTTTAAAGCGGCTACCAATTGTTCAAACGAAGCATCAAAGAAAGGCATTTTACCGATAAATTGTTTAGAAAAGGTAGACGTGTCTTGTCAGGCACAACAACGCTAAAATTTACCGTTCTATAGAAAGCGTTGGATCAATCCCGCGTCAACAAAAAACCATGCTCCCGAATATAATCCAGCCCCCAAACCCGAATCAAACCATGCTGCGGCACCAAAGGCGCTTCTAGGTGCTCTATTTTGAACGCTTGCCCATAATACTCTTGGAGGTCGCTAGGTGAAATGCTGAAGGGCGGTTCTGCCTTGAGGGGCGCATATTCCAATGTGTTGACAAATTGCTGTGCGGCTTTTGGAAGCAGTTGATGAATTTTATCAATGTAGCGTAGGCGCATCTCCAAAGGCAACGCCACTAAAGCTGCTCTGTCGTAGACCAAATCAATCGTCCCCAACTGTACGAGACTTTGAGCGAAGAAATCGCCTTGAAAAATGGTCAAATTGCCACTGCTATAACGGTTGCCTACGCGGGTATAGGGCAGCGCCTGTTCAATAAAAAATTGGTGTACGGCTTTCTCAGCCAATTCTACGCCTATAACTGCTTCGGCGTGCTGGGCAAAATAAATTAAATCAACGCTTTTGCCGCAAAGCGGCACCAAAACGCGTTTGCCTTTTAGTTGGTGCGAGGGTAAATATTTAAGTATGTAAGGATGTACATCCCGACGGTGGAAACTGGTCTTGCGGCCACCTTCCTCCCAAGAGGCCAACCAAAATTCTTGTTCCATGAAGTTGAAATTGGTGTTGACTAGAAGCCTGTGAAAAGCCATGCATTGGGGAAGTGAATTGGGCTAAACATCAACGGGTGATCAATTAGGCATAAGTAGAAAAAAGTTGTTCGATAGAGGCGGTCGAAGCTGCGATAAGGTCAGCTATAATATAATAAAAAATACAGTAAGCAGCAAATAAAGCAAGGAGGTGTAGATTGATTTTATTTTTTTATTAAATTTGACGCTCTTGTATTTTCCAACCCTTTACAAATAACTAACGTTTTACAAACAATAAGAAGTTCAATTGGTCTTGTACCGTTGTATAAACCCACCTTCCTTCCCCACAAGGATGCACAACCAAACTATTTAAATCAAGTATTGCTCATGCGTTACCGTTATTATGGACTACTCCTTTTTCTATTGGGGGTTAGTTTATCGTCCTCTGCCCAACAAATTCAGGTTCAACAGGATCTTGGAACCTGGCTTGGGGTTAAAATAGAAAAAGAATTGCCGCATAACTTTGCCCTCAGTTTGGAGCAACAACTGCGCACGCGCTACAATGCGACCAAGTTAGACCGCTATTTTGCAGAATTGGGGGTGCAATACGACATCAATGAAAATTTTCGCTTGACGGGCATTCTACGCTACATTCACAAAAAAGAAATGCTAGAAGGCGTTGCCAACCAATTGCGGTACAACATCGACCTACAACTGCGCTTGCCTTTGTCCAAAAAATGGCGCTTGTCTTACCGTGCCCGCTACCAACAACTCTTTAGAGATGCGTTTAGAATGCAACGGCCTAGCCCTCTGGTACGTCGAAACAATGCCCACCGCCACCGCGTCAAGGTGCGCTGTAAAGCCCGCAAAAAACACCAATGTTATGCGCTGGCAGAATTGTTTGTCGGCTCCAGTACGTTTAGAGAAGCCTATCTGGATCAATTGCGTCTTAGCATAGGCGATAAAATCAAAACCAAAGTAGGTGCTTTTAATGTAGCACTGGGCTATGAGTACAGCTTGCAGCCCCAAGAACAGTTTTCTTTCTTTTTTGCTAAATTAATTTACGAACTCGAACTATGCTGCCCAGTGAACAATTGGAATTGCCTTTGTTGCTGGAAATCAATGGCCAAGCATGTTTGTTAGACGCGGCGAACAATCGGCTGCGCTACAGCATAGCAACGGATTCTATCGTTAATTTTTCGCCCCGCATTCGTTTTCAAACACATGCAAAAATCTGGTTGGAAGGCCAAGAACTAAAGAACAAAGCCGTTAATAATTTGGGAACGGTTCACGCTTAC
>CAYUZF010000229.1:1117-5485 GCA_964449615.1 uncultured Aureispira sp. | reverse complement strand
TATGTTGTTGAAATTGAAACGCAGGGACGAACGTATTATTTTACACTTTGCTTTACCACCTTGCCTTTGGTACAACTGGTGAGCAACAGCACGATTGCCAACGAGCCTCAAAAATTGGCGCGCTTTACACTGTATGGTGCAAATCCAACGCCCGACGCTGCTTATATCGGGTTGGAGTATCGCGGAGGTGTTTCTCAAAACTACCCCAAAAAATCTTATGGCGTCTCTTTTTTAAAAGGTAACTATTTGCCCGATAAAACCTCTCAATCGCTGATGGGTTGGGCAAAAAACGAAGACTGGATTCTAAACGCGGTGTACAGCGATGCTTCTAAAGTCCGCAACCAACTTTCTTTTGAACTTTGGCAAAGTATTCAGACGCAGGATTTGAGCAGTAGGGGGCGTTTGGTAGAATTGTATTTCAATAATGAATACAGAGGCGTGTACAGCTTGAGCGAGCAAATGAATGCCGAAAAATTGAATTTAGAAAGCGGCGGAGTGTTGTACAAAGCTACCGATTGGGGAAACGGCGCTACTGCTTTTGAGCAGTACACAGGGGCTGTCCCTTGCAACAACGATCGCTGGGAAGGTTGGGAACAAAAATACCCCAAACCTAAATATGGATTGAACTGGGAACCCTTGCACGAATTACGCGTTTGGGCGGTTCGCAGTACCGACAATGATTTTATCAACCAAGCTGCCCAGCAAGTAGATTTGGATAATCTCATCGACTATTATTTGTTTGTCAACTTGATCGGCGCTTCGGATAACCACGGTAAAAATACTTTTTGGACAAGACCCAATAGCAGCGCGCCTTTATCCATCGTTCCCTGGGATTTAGACGCTACTTGGGGGCAATGGTGGAACGGCGAACCGCTCACGCCTGATTATATTATAGGCAACAGCCTGTTTGATCGGTTATTGGCACTCAATCCCAATAATTTTCGCCAACGCTTGAAAACGCGCTGGGCTAATTTGCGGGCTGGCCCCTGGACAGCGGCAGTGTTGGAAACGTACCTGAACCGCGCCGTAGCTCCTTTGCTGGGGTCGGATGTGGTCGAACTGGAGCGCAGTCTCTGGCAACAAGCGTTAAACATTCAGCAAGAGCGCGATAAGATGTGGCGTTGGATGCAAGTGCGTCTGGGAGAGATAGATGCCCATGTAGCGGGGTTGTAAGGCGTAGGTGATCCCAATTGCCGTTGTTGCCAAGCTACTAAATGCTTGTTGTTCTACTACTAGGCCGAACAAGCTCCCTACTGCGGTTCCTCCAACAACTCCCGCCAACGCCCCGACTCCGCCGTTTCTTTAATCACTAAATTGCGCTGCTCTAAAAAACGCCGCATATACGCTTCCAAAAACAACCCATCGGCCAGCCGACCCAACGGCCCTAAGGGCGCTTGATAGGCAAAAATATCGCGCATCAAAGTGCCTGTTGCTGTGGCTTCAAACTCGTGTTTGTGGTGGATGCTTTTGAAAATGCCTTGCTGCATTTCGTCCACGAAATAATGCGGCGGCTCCATTGCCGTAATTAAAGAAGTGAGGGTTTGGTACACGCCGAAATGTTTGGCACGCCACGTTACCGACTCGCCCAAATTAATCAAACCAGAAGTAACGCCTGCAATGGCGCGCTCGTTGGTCGCTTTGGTCGATACCGTATGCAAATCTATGCTTCGCGCCAAGTCAAACACAAGTGTTGGAGCGGCTTCAATAGGAGTTTCTAAATAGATGGTGGGCATGTTGGTGGCTGTAGTTAATAGATTCTAGGATTGCTCTATCATCTTTTTGACGAAAGTCCCTTCAAAAAATGCGTTGGTATCAATTTGGCTTTGAAAATACGACCCCTGTATGTTCCCACTCAACAAGTTTTCTGCAATTTGCGCAAGCGGCGAAGCGGTAGTAACTTGAATGGCGCGTAGGGTTGTTTTGCCAACTTGGGCGGGATAGATGTGGTAATACTGTTCTAATTGGTGCAGCTCTCCCTTATCGTTCTTACCCGAAACCGAACAGTAAACAACGACTAAATCATCCTCTACCCGTGGTACGGTTGCTTCCATAATTTGTTGCAAGGCTTCTGAAGACAACTTGTCTTGCTGTTGGAGTTGCTTGATCTGTGTCTGCACCCAATCGTAATGGCCTGGATAACGAATTGTTTTGTAATCCAATCGTTGGACACGACCTTCTAAAAAGCTGGGCAAATCTGCTGCACCGCCCGAGGTGATATCCAACTCGTATTGGCGACCATCCACCAACAACGCTTCGCGTTCCGATAAAGCGGGTAGGTTGGTCATCTGAAAATCGCGGAGGGCGTTGGCTGCTTCTAAGTATTCCGTAGCCACCCCAATCGGACTCCAAGTAAAACCATAATAATGCGGCGGCAGTGCCGTCTGTGTGAGTGCGCCTACAGCCATCAACATTCTATCCGCTTTTTTGGTGTTTTGTTCGGTACAAAACCGTTCGTACAAGCGCTTGCCCAAGATGTTGATAAAGCCAGGCGCTAAACCCGTTTGCAGCACAAAACCCTGTTTGGAGTTCTTGGCCAATTGGGTGATTTGCTCCGTTTCTTCTACATATTCGGTCAAATTGGCATAGTGCAACCCATAGTCTAGGGCATACTGTGCTATGCGCGGAGCCAGTTGCCCAGGCAAACAATCTAAAATAATTGCGCCCTTTTTCAAAGCTTCCAACAACGCCTCGTTTTCACCCTCGTAGGGAATTTCAAAACCCTGAAAAATTGCTGCCTCTTTGGTTGTACTCGCCCGCAACCATTCTAAAGTTTCTACTAGAGTGTCGGCGTTGGCGTCCCCCAAACAAATCGTATAGTCCGCTGCTGACCATTCGGCCAAAATTAGAGCGACACTTCGGCCAATGCCGCCCGCGCCTGCTATCAAGATTGTTGCTTTGCTCATAGAATCGTTGTTGTAAGGTGAAGCTTATTAGTCAAACCGTTCTAAGCGATAAAAGTTGGATGTTCTCTATCAATAATGAAGTGTAAAATACTGTTCATACGCTCCAATTTTAGTCTTTAAGCGCTCTGCTAAGTAAGTATTACCCGCTTTTAATCGTGTATAAATCAACTGCGCTTCCTGTTGGTAAGCCTTCCGTTTCTCATTGTTCCAATAGTAAGGCGGTTGCTGTAAATTACAAATGCGGTCGGCCATTTTCACGGCCCAAACTGCTTTGGGCTGCTCCAAAATACGCATCAAACTGTCGTTCATTTGCAGTTCTTTATTGCCCAGGTCCTCGTTTTTAGTCAAAGCCAAGACGCCATCGGCTACCGCTGTTCCAAAGCGCGCCTGAACGGCTTCGTAGGTGTAAGGCGTATCTTCTACCGTATCGTGCAGGACGGCACAGGCCAGCGCCAAATCGGCATCTAGGTCGGGAGACTCGGCAATGGCAGCCAATATTTCAAAGGTAACGCTGCCAATGTGGTTGAGGTATTCGGTGCGTCGACCTTTTTGAGCGCTGCCGTAGGTTTGCCCTTCGTGTAATTCGGTAGCAACTTGCCACAACTCTTGTAAACGATCAATAGACCACATAAAATGTATTTTTCTTGGTGATTTTTATGATAAACAAACTAGACAAACAAAGGCGCAATTTTAGCTACATCCACATTGCCACCCGAAATAATAATACCTATTTTTTGATTGCTAAACGGTGCTTTTTCTCGAAGTACGGCTGCAAAGGGAACCGCAGAAGAAGGCTCACAAACAATTTTGAGGCGTTGCCACAACAGGCGCAAGGCCGCAGCAATTTCCGCTTCGCTGACGCGAACCACGCGGTTCAAGTACTGTTGCAGAATGGGGAAATTCTGGTCGCCCAGTTGCGTACGCAGGCCGTCGGCTATGGTATCAATAGTATCATTGCTTTCTATGATACCGCTTTGCAAAGAGCGAAACGCATCGTCTACGTTCATCGGCTCGCCCGCTACTGCAATGCAGTTGTTGCCAAAATAATGTGCCGCCAATGCCGTGCCTGCGGCCAAACCGCCACCCCCTATAGGAGCCACTAAGACATCGAGGTCGGGCTGTGTTTGCAACAATTCCATGCCCGCCGTAGCTTGCCCCAGAATCACGGGCAGTTGGTTGGAGGGATGCAAGAGGGTAGCGCCCTTGTCGGCGACCAGTTGGTTGGCGGCGGCTTCCCTTGCGGAAATATTGGGCGCACATTCCGTGATGTGGCCGCCATAACTCCGAACGGCGTCTTTCTTGACCTGTGGCGCGTTGTTGGGCATAACGATATAAGCGGGAATGGCTAAATTTTTGGCCGAAAGGGCGACGGCTTGCGCAAAATTACCCGACGAATGTGTAACGACGCCTTTGGCACGTTGCGCCTCCGACAATTCCAAAATGGCCGCCGTAGCCCCCCGCATTT
>CAYUZF010000229.1:0-1023 GCA_964449615.1 uncultured Aureispira sp. | reverse complement strand
TTCTCACATTTAAAATACAAATCAGCACCTGCCAGCTTGTTTAATAAGCGCGAATGCAGCACAGGTGTTTGGTGCAGGTAGGCGGCTATTGTTTGATGACAATCTAATAATTTATTTTTCATAGAAATAGTTTGCTAAAATAAAGAATACCGATTAAGCACTCCATAGAAGTATGACAACAGTCACCGCGCCCGCCATCCAATAAAAAAGCTGATCTGTGGCGCTCTGGCTATGAGTTGTTGCAGATAAGGATGCTCGCGGTTGCCCTTGTTGAATCTGACTATCCAACGCCCCAAATTTGCAATGACAAAGCGATTCCAAAGATAAATGACAAGAACAAAAGAAAGAACGGTACCGATGGTAGATAAAGGAGCCATTGAATGGAATGCTTAGTGTTAAGAAGGGGTATAAAATTAGCAAATATTTTGTTGGAGCCGTTCAAAATTCGCTTTCTTTGTGCGCAATTCCAATTCGACAATAGAACATTGGTACTATGACCACTACTATTTTTAACACGTTGGTATATGGCTGGATGGTGCTGGCGGTCGTTGTCTTTTGGTTGTTATTTTTTGTGACCGCGCCTTTTGGCCGCCATACTTCCGACACTTGGGGGCCAACGATTAATGCTCGTTGGGGCTGGTTTTGGATGGAATTGCCCTCGCCGCTGGTGCTGAGTTACTTCTTTTTTACAGGAAGCGCAGGCCCCAACGCCGTTACTTGGATCTTTTGGGGGCTGTGGGTGGCACATTACACCAACCGCGCTCTTATTTATCCGTTGCGGCAACGCGACCATCAAAAAAAAATGCCTGTAGCTATTATGGGGTCAGCGATCTTTTTTAATGTGATCAATGGGTTTTTGAACGGTTACTTTTTAGGCAATTATGGAGAAGCTTATTCACTGGCTTGGCTGTCGTCGCCGTGGTTTGTGGGAGGGTTGTTGTTGTTTTTAATTGGTTGGTTTATTAATGTTCAATCGGATCATATTTTACTAAATTTGCGAAAGCCAGGGGAAAAAACGTACAA
>CAYUZF010000228.1:5505-8412 GCA_964449615.1 uncultured Aureispira sp. | reverse complement strand
CAACGGGAGGAACGCCCAATTATACCTACTCTTGGAGCACGGGCGCCATTACCAATACCGTTAATAATTTACCAGCAGGAAACTACGACTTGACCGTCACCGACAACAATGGCTGTGTAGAAACGGCCAGCTATGCCCTTACCGAACCAACTTTGTTGAGCAGCAATCCCAACACAACCAACAACCTGTGTTTTGGAGATTCCTTAGGAAGCATTGCGGTGTCTACAACGGGAGGAACGCCCAATTATACCTACTCTTGGAGCACGGGCGCCATTACCAACACCGTTAATAATTTACCAGCCGGAAACTACGACTTGACCGTCACCGACGACAATGGCTGTGTAGAAACGGCCAGTTATACCCTTATGGCACCTAGTACTTTAGCTACTTCGGTTACGGCTTCTGCCAATGGCACAGCGACCGTTGTTGCGCAAGGAGGAACAAATCCTTACACGTATTCGTGGGATAACAACGCTAATGCTCAAACAACAAGCACGGCTACCAATCTAACGAGCAACGTATGGTACGAAGTCACCGTTACCGATGCCAATGGCTGTACGGCTGTAGATTCTATACTATACAACTATGTTTTTATCCCAGCCATCACCAATGCGTACAACATCAGCGTCTATCCCAATCCTGCTAGCAATCAGTTTTTTGTAGAATTAGACTTTGACCAACCCAAAGTAGTTGCTGTACAACTGACCTCCCTACTTGGGCAGGTAGTTTTAGAACAACAGTTAGGGGTCATTTCTTCCCAAACGATAACCCTTACGACTAGCCAGTTGCCAGCAGGTGTTTATTGGGTGGCGATAGCGTTTGGGCAGGAAGAAGTCGTTCAAAAAATAGTTATTCAATAACACAATTAAAGGGGTTGCCGAAAAAGGATGCTTCTTGTAGAAATGTCCTTTTTCGGCACTGCTCTCCTCTGGTTTAAGTGTACCCTAAGCCACCGATTTTGCCAAAGCTTCAACGGTTAACACTAGCGCGCAGCAACAACCTATAATACCCCGCAGCGCTCAGAGTTACTACTGCCAAGACGACGCTCAACCCCAGAAAAGCTTCTCCTATCGAATACACATCTGCCGCCCAGCCCAACACAGGTGCCGCAAACGCATACACCAACCGAATCAGCAGCCCGCGCATGGACAACACGGTGGCACGCATGTCGTCGGGGGTGTGCTGGTTGACTAAATTTAGAAAGGTAGGCGTGGCAATTCCCCGTAGGGCATACATAAAAAAAATGGCACCAAGCCCCACCAGCGTGTACCTACTTCCCCAAGACCCCAACAGGGCGTAAGCGGCCACAAAACCCAATAAAATAAACCCTACCAACCACTTGGGCGAAATTCGGCGGGTAGTACGGTGCGCCGTCAATGCCAGTACCGCCACCGTTGCATTCAGAGCGGCCCAAAGGTACCCAATTTGATTTTCAGGAATGTGTTGAGATTGAAAATAGGGTTGTGCAAACCAAGCCATTAGCAAAGAAGACAGCCCAAAAATAGTGGACAGCCCAATGAAGTAGCGCAAGCGGCGATTTTCTACAAAAACATACTGCAAAATATGGCGCATTTGGTCGCGGTTGCTCCGTTTTGGGGCCGTAGTTGGCAAAGCGGGCGGTTCTATCAATGCTAAAGCAGCCAAAATGCCTACACTGCTGATGCCCACTTGCACATAAATGGGCATTCTCAACCCATAATGAAAAGCCAAAGAGCCGCCGATAATTGCCGCTACCGCTTCCGAGAACGTTCCCAAAGCATATGTTCTTCCCTCCCATTTGATGTAATCTTCTTTGCGCCCCAAATACTGCAAAGAATCGTACAACAAGGCCGAATCTGTTCCAGAGACAAAACTCGTTCCCAAGCCGCCCACCACAGCCGCGACAGCCAAGCCCCAAAAACTGTACGAAAAGCTGTAACAGGCGAATTGTACCATTATCAAACTCGTTCCAATTAACAGAGACCTGCGCCGCCCCAACCGATCCGAGAAATAGCCAGAAGGCACTTCAAACACGGCTACCGACAAGGAATAAATGCCGTTCACGGTCATCACTTGCCGTAAATTCAACCCATTGGACTCCATAAACAACACCACAATAGGCATAAAAACCATAAACCATTTTGACCACTTGATGGCATACAGCTTCCAAATATTCCCCTCTATATTCATGGTACTTGGTTTAGCATTTTTATTGTAATACGCTCCTACAACCTTATTCCAATAAGTAAACTTGTCCTGCGCGCCATTCATAGACTTGCTTGGATTCCGAACAAATGGCGCGTTGTTGCGCATCGAATTCCAAGCGGTGTCCGTAGGCACTTACCCAACCTATGGGACGGGCGGGGTTGCCCACAACCAGCGCATAAGGCGCTACCGACTTGGTCACCACAGACCCCGCTCCTACCAGCGCATAAGCGCCTATCGTATGGCCGCAAACAATGGTGGCATTGGCGCCAATACTCGCGCCTTTTTGTACCAAAGTAGGGGTATACTGGCCGCGACGCGGCACGGCTGATCGCGGATTTAAAACATTAGTGAAAACCATAGAAGGGCCCAAAAACACGTCGTCTTCGCAAGTGACGCCCGCGTAAATAGAGACGTTGTTTTGTACTTTTACGTTGTTGCCCAACTGGACGCCGCTGGCAACAAAGACGTTTTGCCCCAAGTTACAGCCTTCGCCCAGTACACAATGGGGCATCAAATGGCAAAAGTGCCAAATTTTACTGCCTGCACCAATTTCGCAGGGCGCGTCGACAATGGCGGTGGGATGCACAAAGTAACTCATGATTTTTGTTGGTAAATATTTTGAATAATTTCAACTACCTTCAACCCTTCGAGGGCATTGGTGCTGATGGGTTGGCGCTGCTTTAGAACGTCTACCACATTTTGAATAACGTAGTGGTGGTT
>CAYUZF010000228.1:5169-5437 GCA_964449615.1 uncultured Aureispira sp. | reverse complement strand
AGCCTTTGCTCCCGATAACGGTGAGGCTGCTCTCTAGGTTTTTCTGATAAACAGCGGTCGAGTAATTGAGGCTGCCCATGCCCCCCTGCAAGAGTTCAAAATGTACTACCCCTGTGTCTTCAAATTCAGTAGAATGCGCGTGGGCAAAATTGTGAAAGCGCGCTTTTATGTTGTGGATGTCTCCAAATAGCCAATACAGCATATCTACAAAATGTGAAAATTGGGTAAACAGGGGGCCGCCATCCCATTTTAATTGTCCCTTCCACGG
>CAYUZF010000228.1:3610-5065 GCA_964449615.1 uncultured Aureispira sp. | reverse complement strand
TGCATCACGCATAACAAACGGCGATCCATTTGCAGCGCTTTGTAAATCACCGCTTCGCAAGACTTTTTATCCAAGCCCATCGGCTTTTCGCAAACCACGTGTTTGCCCGCTTCCAAAGCTTGTACCGCCTGCACAGCATGCCAGCCGTTGGGGGTACAAATACAGACCACTTCTACCGCAGGTTCCTGCTGCAACAGCGTTTCTAATTTTGCGTAAAGCGGCACCTCAAAAGCTTCAATTCCCAGCGCTTCGGCGGGCAACACATCGCAAAACGCCAGCAATTCTGCTTCGGCATTGGCTTGAATGATGGCCGCATGGCGCTTGCCAATATGCCCCGCGCCAACAACGGCAAATTTAACAGTGGATGACATAGTTTTTTTTGAAAAGGTAGAGACCTAACTTATCCCATACCCAAAATAAACAATTCTAAAAAACAGAAAAACACAGCAGTTCCCTTCTCCCCCCAATCCCTACGGTCGTTGAAGCATCAAACGGCGCACTTGTTGGTACTTCCCATTTTGCAACTGTAAGAAATACAAGCCTGTCGGCAAATCGTCCAAACGAATAGTAAGTTGCTGCTGTCCTAGTTGTTCTAGCGTGCGCGTTTCTACCAAAATACCCTGGCTGTTGTAAATCGACAATTGTCGCTGCTCTTGCAAAGGGCGTTCTAACCACAATTCAAATACGCCTGAATTGGGGTTGGGCACCACTTGGAACAAATCAGCATCCGCTAGACGACGAATATACACCGTACAACTCGTATCGGGACGTCCGACGCCTATGGTCTGCAAGATACTGTCACTTCCGCAAGAACCATATACTACCAGCAACACCTCGTAACAGCCCGTATCGCTGTAGCTGTGGAAGGGGTTGGGAATACTATAGAGCGTTCCATCTCCCATCGACCAAAGAAAAGTCGTAGACAAATCAATATTGGTAGATGTATTGTTCATCAATACCGTGTTGCCACTTTTGGTGGCGGTGAAACTGGCATTGGGCAAGCTGTCCAAGGTTATGAAGGCCGCGTCGGTGCCTGTGCAGCCTAGCGGATGTGTAACCGTAACGCTGTACAGCCCCGATTGATCGACCGCCAAGCGTTGGGTGGTGGCGCCCGTATTCCACAAATAAGTCATGCCCAAACCACTCAAACCCGCGTCCAATGTATCGCTGAAACACAGCACTCGATTGCCGCCCAGTTGGGGGTCGGGATCGGGAATCAATTGGGCGATATAGGCCGAATCCACTACCGTACAACCGTCTTGGGTAGTTACCGTTACTGAATAAACGTTGGGGCCAGGCACCGTGATGATGGCTGTGGTATCGCCTGTGTTCCAACTGTAGGTCGCATTGGTTCCCAAATAGTTGGTAGAAAGTTGGTTGCTACAAATGGCCCCTGCGGTAGGCAACCCCACTGCTTGCGGTTGTTGCAACTGCACCGTGTCCACAATCGTACAG
>CAYUZF010000228.1:2727-3600 GCA_964449615.1 uncultured Aureispira sp. | reverse complement strand
AATGGTTACGGTATACTGCCCACCTTGGTACAACGTTGTTTGCCCTGTGGTAGCGCCTGTACTCCATTGGTAGCTCGCCGCATTGGGATTGCGCACATCCACCACCGCCGAGTCACAACTGTAGATAGAATCGGGCAAATTAATGGGCAACTGTACCCGAATGGTAAACGTATCTGCTGGCGCATGGCAATCGGGAAAGGCGTAACTAAAATGCCAATCAAAGAAATTGGTATAATCCACACCTACAAAAGTAGTTCCCGTCAAGCGGGCAACTTGTGCGCTGGAACTGGGCGTTTGCAGCGCAGTTCGATCTACCAGAAAAGGCGTAGAAATGCTACTGAAACTCAATTGGTAGTTTTCGCTGGGTGCTAACAGCGCATTGAGCGGCAAGAATATTTTTTCTTTGGCGCGCGTGATTGTTTTGCTTCCGCTGTAAAGGGTGTTGCCCAGAGAATCCATGAGTACCCAAGCAACATTGGCAGGCGCGTCTTGCACGTATACAGCCACCGAATCCAGTAAGCTGTATTGCAAGACATCAAACGTATTGGCAATGATAAAACTCAGATAAGCATCCGCTTCATTGGGATTGGCGTAAGCTTGCACACCTATTCTAGTGGTCGCTTTGGGGGCTACATCCAACCAAAAACTACTGGTATCGCCAATGTATTGCGTATAAGGACTGCTTAGGTAGGCGACTTGACCCAGATTGCTGGAATCGTACCATACTACTATTCCATCGTTGACGGGTACCGACAAATTGAGGGTTTCGGGGGCGCAGATATTTTGGTCGGGTACTTGGGTGCCCTGCGGTGTTGCTAAGAATTGAACAAAAGTATTCTGCGTAGAAGAGCACTGCCCATTGTTGGTTACTGT
>CAYUZF010000228.1:0-2659 GCA_964449615.1 uncultured Aureispira sp. | reverse complement strand
ACGGCGTAGAAATTCGCCAATCGTAGAAAAACACGTATTGAGACGGCACGGGCACAGCGCCCAAAAAGGTAATTTCAGGCGTGTTGAGCTGCTGCAAACGTCCGTTGCCGTAAGGCGACTCAAATACGATCAACCCCTCTGATTTATTACTCAATTCTATGCGGTAAGCGCCCGACTCCAATAAGGTATCAATCCCCACAGTGTTGCGTCCACTATCGGGCATCGTGATGGTTTTGCTCCAATAAGGAAAGCCCGATTTGTACAGGGTCAATTGAGCGGTTGTAAAAGTATCTACGTAGATGTCTACAGAATTTAGTACAAAGGGTTCTTCTGCTCGAAACTCCATTCCCCGCACTGGGAAATTACTATTTTGTATGCTGCCCCATATAGCAGTGGTAGAATTGGGGTTGTAGGATTCTCCAACCGATTCTGATTGTAATAAAAAGCCGATTCCCTCCACCCAAAACGTCATGGAATCCGTCAAATTAATGCGCACCGAATCGCCAATTGCAAAAGGGGTTCGACTGTTCAGAGAATCGTACCAAGCGTAATAGGCGGCGTTGCCAGTGGCTCTAAAAATGGCGTTGCCCTCGCACAAAACCGTGTCGTTGGGTGGGTTGATGATGCTTGGGGGTTCTATGACAAAAATATTGGTGCTGTCTTCATCGCTGCAACTACCAATACTGGCCACCAACGTTACCGATATAGAACTGTCGGCCACGATACTCGGCGTAGTTGCTCCTGTACTCCAGTTGTAACTGGTCGCTCCAATACTACTCGCATCCAACACCAAGCTATCGCCACAGACAATGGTATCGGTCGGAAAATCCACATCGGGCGTAGGCAATACTTCGATTATACTCGGTTGTCGAGACGAAGGACAACTCAACGTTTTCACTTGCCAATTGTAGAAGTAGTGATAATTATTAACAAAAGGAAACCCACTGATCACCTCTACCTGATCGCCTGCAATGGGAAAATTGGTAAATGGCGTTTCTATCAACAAACTCACGGAATTGTAACGCGTTAGCATTAATTTATAATTCTCTCCTTTTGGAATCACAAAATTCAAAGGAGCCACATTAGCGCCCATATTAGTCAACACCACTGCTTGGCTGTCCACTACTTGATCGGTCGAATCCCATAAAGAAATGGTTCCTACCAACGGCGTACGTCCGAGATAGACCGTTACTTCTTCTAGTAGGATGTCTTCTTTGGTGTTAAACAAGAGCCCTCGTACATTACTAGGAAAAAAATAAGCGCTTTGGTTGGCGACAAAGGTATCCACTAAGCCCTGCGTATAGCGTTTGTTGGCAAAGTCTTGTCCTTCCAACCAGATGGTATCGCTGCTTTGCGCAAAATATTGAAAACCTGCCCCCTGTCCTAGCAATTGCCCTCCCGTAGGAGCGTCGTACCAATTGAGCATATCAGCCCCCGTTCCTCTTCGCTCGATCAAACCCACACAAGTAGTGGTATCTGCAGAAAGTATGTTGGGTGTTGGAATTGGGGTTAGGTAGACCGCTATGGAATCGGTAATGCTACAAGTGTTGATGCTAAGGGTGACGGTATACGTTCCCTCTTGGGTAATTAAAACCTCGGAATTGGTACTGCCATTAAAGGCCCAATTGTAAGTAGTATTGGGATACGCCACATCCAGACGCACCGAATCGTTGCACACTAAAGTATCTGCAGGCAGCGTAAATTCTGGCGTAGGCAACACATCCAATACCACCGCGCCTTGCGCCGATGCACAAAAATTAGACAGCAAAGAAACTTCCCAATCGTAGAAATAACCGTAGACATTGGGAAAACGCCCCCCGCTTACCAACTCTATAGCAGGAATGCTCAAGGCTGCCCAACTGCTGATGTTTCGATCAAATCGAGCTGTTCCCCCCGTTATATTTTGCAAATACATGGTAAAACCGTTGCCAATAGGCAAATCCACATTCAAAGGAACGCGGTATTGTCCTGTACTAGGCAAGGAAATAGGAATGCTGTACAACAGCAGGCCTTGCGCATTTCGAATTTCTATATTGGCCGTAAAAGCCCCCCCATCAATCTCCATTCTTATACTGTTGAGGCGTACGAATTCCGCCGTATTAAACTGCACGCCTCTGTCGCCCAATGCGATAAAACCTTCGCCCTGGGTGCTAATGTCCACGCCTACGCGGGCGCTGTAAGGCGTATAATACCCCGCTTGGTAGCGCACCTGCGCCGTGTCTTGTAAATCGTATAAGAAAGTATCGCCGACCGCGACTACCAAGCCCGCACTGTCTAACCACTGCACCACTCCCATATCCGCAGCCGCCACCAAAGGCACCAAACCACGGCAGGCGCTTTGATCTGTAGGGCGTTGTAGAAATTGAGGTTGTTGGATCACTTTCACCAAAATAGAATCCGACACAGGACAGACGCCGTTTTTAGTAACCGTAACGCTGTAGTTATCGGTTGTGGTAGCAAAAATACTTCCGCTGCTTGCTCCTGTACTCCAAGCATAGCCTCCGTTGGCGGTCGTTGCATCCAATAGCAAACTGTCGTTGCACAAAACGGTATCTTGCCCCAGTGCTACCACTGGGGTTTCTAAACTGTTGATCAGCACCGAATCCAAATCTGACGTACAAGTGCCATCCAACAGCGAAATTTTCCAGTCGTACATATA
>CAYUZF010000227.1:7162-8424 GCA_964449615.1 uncultured Aureispira sp. | reverse complement strand
AACGCAACTGAAAATGTTTTTAACGCGTTTAGGCCCTTACGCTAAATGCATCATTACAGGAGATTTGTCTCAAATTGATTTGCCGCGCCGCCAACAGTCGGGCCTTATCAAAAGTTTGCACATTCTCAAAAATATCAGCGGTATCGGTATGCTGCAATTGACCAGCGAAGACGTGGTGCGCCACCGTTTGGTCAAACAAATTATCGACGCCTACGAGAAAGACAGCGAAGCGGATAAATATTACAACAACAATAAGAAAGAACAGAAACCGACGTCCAACAAAGATTCCAAGGACGAGGTTGAGTAGTTGTCTAAGAAATAAGCTATTTTATAGCAGTGGAGCCGCAAAAGCGGTTCGACTGTTTTGTTGATGCTTGTCTCGGCTTGGCTTGACAAAGATTACTTGGCTTGGTAAGTATCTGAGCGGAGCCATAATTCTGTTAAAATTGCTAAAGCATGTCTAGTAGTAGAAATATTCCACAAGATTTTGATATAAAAGTCCTGGAGCATATTCAGACCAACACGGCTGAAGTGCAACAAAAAGCTAAATTGTACAGCGGCAATCCGCGTTTTAGCCGCAGTGAAAAAGCCGAGCGCCTCCGTTTGGCAGTGCGCTGTATGGACTTGACCACGCTGTCGGGGGGCGATGATGCGCAGCAGGTGCGTTTGTTGTGCGCTACGGCGCAACGGCCTTTGATGGACGAACCAGAGTTGGAAGTTGCGGCGGTTTGTTTATACCCTTTGTTTATCACTACTGCCAAGCAAGCATTGGTGGAGAGCAGCGTACCAATAGCAAGCGTAGCGGCGGGGTTTCCAACGGGTTTGCTGCCCATGCAGTGGCGGCTCAACGAAGTCAAACGTGCGGTAGCGTTGGGTGCGCAAGAGATTGATGTGGTTGCCCCGCGTCATTTTAGCTTGTCGCAAAACTGGCAAGGTTTGTACGATGATGTGCGCGCTTTACGGGAGACTTGTGGCCCAGCTTTGCTTAAAGTGATTTTGGAAACGGGGCAGCTGCCCGATTTGGATACCGTAGCCCGAGCGAGCTATGTGGCGATGCTGGCAGGAGCAGATTTCATCAAGACCAGCACGGGCAAAGAGGCGGTAGGCGCTACTTTAGAGGCGGGTATAGTTATGGCTAGAATGATTCGCGCTTACCACGAACAGACGGGTTTGCGCGTAGGACTCAAACCCGCGGGCGGCTTGCGCCGCGCCCAACACGCTTGGCAATGGCTCCTATTGGTGGAAAAAGAATTGGGGGAAGC
>CAYUZF010000227.1:0-7152 GCA_964449615.1 uncultured Aureispira sp. | reverse complement strand
TGGTTGCAGCCGCGTTATTTTAGAATTGGAGCGAGCAGCCTATTGGCTACCATACAGCAACAACTCCGCGCCTTACAAAACACCCCTTAACCATCAATTTCATGAATCCTATTGCAGCTCTGACACAGAAAATAGACGAACAAGGCCTGTGGCACCAAGAACTCCATTTGGCTAGAAGCGAATACCTCAAAATGGCAGATACCACCGACACGAATTTGTATTACATTGTCAGTGGCAGTCTACATGTGTTTGTGGAGCAGGAAGAGCGCTTGCACACGATTCGCTTGGGTTATGTGGGCAATTTTATTGGGGCATTGGATTCTTTTATCACGGAAGCACCGTCTTCTTTTTGCCTACAGGCCATCAAAAAAACACATTTAAAGGTCATTACCAAAACAGCTTTCATGCAGTTGGTGCAATCTAGTCAAGAACTGTTTGCGCTTTGGTACACGCTGCTGGAGCAATTGGTTTACCAACAAATTGAGCGTGAGAAAGACCTCTTACTCGACTCCCCCAAAGCCCGTTACGAGCGTGTTTGGAAACGCAGTCCCCAACTTTTTCAGCACGTTCCGCACAAATACATCGCCTCGTATTTGCGCATGATGCCCGAAACACTTTCCAGAATTAAAAAAAGCTAAACCGTCGCTTTTGGAGGGTTGCTAGAGGCATTTTTCTGATAAGCTAATACCTGTTTGGCTTGTACGAGGTGCCGATCATTGTGATAAATTACCACGCGAAACGTATCGCCCAAACGGAGTCGAATCCACTGCGTCAAGGTAATGCCTGTTTTTATTTTGGTCAAATTCACACGCCTAGCTTGCTGCAACAGCTCCAGCATTTCTTGTTGTTGGTTTATGAATTTTTGAACAACTTGTTGATCTAAGCTGCTGCCTTTAGGATCTTTTTCTCGAAAGGTTTTCATGCTGTTAAGCGGTTCTTTGGGCAACATCGCTTTGGCAAAATAATTGCCCAACCAGCTGCTTTTAAAGATAGGAGCAGCGTTTTGATAAGGGCTGTTCTCCATTTGGCGTCGAATTTCAGGCAAATAAAAATCACCGTATAAGTTGAGGTGTTCCAAACATTCTAATAGACTCCAGCTTTCAGCGCTGGGTTTAAATTGCAGCACCTTTAAAGGGAGTTCCAACCACTCTTGAGCGGTTTGTAGATTGCTCTCGGTGTGCTGTTTTAGGTCTTGTACTAATTCTTGACTGTTGAATTTCATGGTATAATGGTTGTAATGAGGAAGTCCTACAAAGGTGCGCGATTGGTAGGAGAATAAACTTGATTGAAATCAAGAGTTTTATTTAATAGGCAACTTCATTTATAAAAACAACGCTACACCAATCTCTTAAAACAAATAATCAAAATTGCTCTTTACTTTGGTATGTGGCATAAGCAGCGCTAAATTGTCTACGTAGTCGTCTTCTAAGTGCGTGTTGTGAACAATTAATTCTTGAAGCTGGGTCAATTGCGTGATGCTTTCAGGCAGTCGGTCGATGGGATTGTCCGTGAGGTCAAGGCGTTGCAATTGGTGCAACTCGCCCAAGCTATCGGGCAAGCTGTAGAGTTGGTTGTACGACAAATCCAACCATTCGAGTTGCTGCCAGGCACCAATCTCATCGGGTAAGTACAACAGGTGGTTGCTGCTTAGGTAGAGGTGGGTCAATTGTTTCCATTGGGAAACGGTGGGCGGAAGTATTTTGAGTTTATTTTTGCTAATGTCTAAAATCTGAAGAGCGGTAAGATTACCCACGGCATCGGGTAGCACGTTTAAATTGTTGTCTTCTAAGATTAGTTCTTGCAACTGCTGCCAATGCTCCAACTGTTCGGGTAGCGTTTGCAGTTGCGTTTTTTTGAGGTTGAGGCGTTGAAGTTGTCGAAGCGCTAATAGACAATCGGGTAGGACTTTAACGCGGTTGTAATGAAGATAAACGGAATGGAGATGTTGCAAATCTCTGAAACAATCGGGCAATTGTTGCAGCTGTTGTGTGTTGCCAAAAAACTCTTTTTGTGTAAACAACTTCTGGTAAGCAGATAGGCTAGGGGGATTGCCCAACAACAAAGGTTGATAAACTACCAACAAGGACAACAAATCAATATTTAAACTTTCTGCTAGGGTAAGGGCAAGATGGATGTTATCGGCTTGTCCTGATCGAAAAAGCTCCAAAATAGCTTTTTGTTGTTCTTCCAGCGTCATGCAATAAGGTTGTACTAGATAATGAATTAGAATAGGAGGTAAAGGTACAGTACTTTTATAAGGAACAATCCCATAACTACAACTTTGTATAGGGAAACGGTGTAGCCGTGTATTTATAAGTGAACCGCATCCAACTCAATGCGGGTGTCTGGTAGCAATCGTACTAACTGTTGGTACAGACTTTTGGGCAATTGAACCTCTTGCAACAACAGTTCCTTAAGTTGCTTCAACTCCCCCAAACTATCGGGCAGTTGTGCAATGGGGTTGCCGCTCAAATCCAAATACTGTAGCTGTCGCAATTGGCCGATGCTGTTGGGCAGTGTGCGCAATTGGTTGTAGCCCAGGTTGAGGCGTCGAACTTGCTGCCAATGGCCGATGCTGTCGGGTAGGGTTTGGAGTTGGTTGTACGACAAGTGCAAGTGCGTCAATTGTTGCCAACCTCCCACGCTGTTGGGCAGCACTTGTAAGCGATTGTTGGACAGTAGGAGCGTGCGCAGTTTGGTCAATTGGCCGATGGAAGTGGGCAGCGTTTTTAACCGATTTTGCGCCAAGCACAAAAAAAATAGTGATTGCCAGCCGTCTAATTGTTCGGGCAGCGCTGCAATTCTGTTTTTATTCAGCAGCAGCATGGTTAAATTGGGAAATTGAAACCAGCGGGCATCGAGTGTTTTAATGTGGTTGTCGGGGAAGAGCAGATGCGTTAAACGAGATAAATCTTCCAATTTAGCGGGAAGTTGTTTTAATTTTTTATGTTCTAATACATAAGCGGTTTTGGCAAACAACGTCTTGTAGGCCTCCAAACTAGCAAAAGGCGTGTCTAGCAGTGCCGCATAAGGTTGGAGCAAGGCCAGCAAATCGACCTGTGCCGCTTGTGCCAGTTGCTCTGCCAACAGCATGTTTTCCGCTTCTCCTGTTCTAAAAAGCGCTAGTAGTTTCTCGTTCATAAGTCGCCGCAAAAAATAAGGATCTTACCCTACATAACCCTCGCTTACTCGGATGGTTGTATCAGGCAGCGCCGTTTTTAGCGCTTGATAGGTTTTTTGAGATAATTTTATTTTGTACAAGGATAATTCTCTAAGTTGAGAAAGCTGTAGAATGCCTTTAGGAAGGTGGTGGAGCGGGTTGTTGGAAAGGGACAAATAAGCGAGTTGTTGCAGTTGCTCCCAGCCTTCGGGTAATTCTTGCAACTGATTAGAACTGAGGTTTAAATTGGATAAACTGGATAGGTGAAGCAGGGTGTTGGGCAATCGTTGCAATTGATTGTTGCTGAGGTTGAGGTGGGTCAACTTCTGAAGTTGGCCAATGCTGTCGGGCAGTTGTTGCAACCGATTTCGGGCGAGGGTTAGGCGTTGCAGTGCCGCTAGTGTACCAATAGCAGCAGGTAGTGTTTTTAGGCGGTTGTCTGCTAAAATTAGCAATTCCAATTGTTCCCAGCCGTTTAGTTGTTCAGGAAGTGCGGTTATTCTATTAACAGGTAGGATGAGGACGGTGAGTTTTGGAAAGTTGAATAGGATCGGCTCAATCTGTGTCAAATTATTGCTGGGGAAAGAAATATTGACCAAATGTTGCAATTTGCTCAACCGCGCGGGAATCTTTTTAACTTTTTTGTAAGTGCAGATGTAAGAACTTCTAGCAAACAGCTGGTAATAATTGGCCAAAGAGAGGGACGTGGCCGTTGTCGCTAATTTTGCCAACTCTTCGTAGGGGCGCAGTACCTCCAACAAATCCAGCCCAAGCGCCTCTGCCAATTGGGCGGCGAGCAGCGCATTGGCTTGTTTGCCAGTTTCATAAAGCTCTATAAGGCGTTTTTTTGCTTCTTCTTCTTCCATAGTGTTCTAATAAAAATCCAACCAATCTACCGCTTTTTTGTTACAAAACCTCTACATTCAACCTACCATTTAAACAACAGAAATCAGCATAAAATTAATACAACATGAACATCCTAGTGATAAATTGCGGCAGTTCTTCGGTCAAAGCAGCCGTCATCAACAGCCTTGACGGTCAAAGCAAGTTGACCATGACCATAGAACGCGTTACGGACAATCCCATTATTCATTTGGATGGAACAACGCAAGCCTGTCCCACCTCTGGGCACGAGGCCGCTTTGCGCCATGCTCTACTGCTGCTCAAAACGCGGGCAAGTGCTTTGGCCATAGGGGGCGTTGGGCATCGCGTCGTACATGGAGGGGATCGTTTTGATGCGCCTGTACTAATTGATGCGCAAGTAGAACAAGCAATTTACGAAGTGAGTGGATTAGCGCCCTTGCACAACCCCGTCAATTTATTGGGCATTCGTGTGGCCAGAGAAGTGTTTTCCAAGTTGCCCCATGTTGCTATTTTTGATACCTCTTTTCATCAAACCATGCCCCGCAGGGCGGTCGAGTACGCCTTGCCCAAAGATTTGCGCAAAAAATACGGCCTGCGTCGCTACGGCTTCCACGGTACCAGCCACGAATACGTCGCTGAATTAACGGCAGAATACATGCAGATGGACATCAAAGCGCTGCGTATTATTACGTGCCACTTGGGCAATGGCGCTAGTGTGGCTGCGGTAGAATATGGCCGCTCAGTAGAAACCTCGATGGGAATGACGCCTTTAGAGGGGTTGGTCATGGGAACGCGTTCGGGCGATGTCGACCCAGGGATTATCCTGCATATAGCCCGCGAGGAAGAGGTCAGCATCAAAGAGTTGGATCAATTGCTCAATAAAAAAAGCGGCTTACTTGGCTTGTCTGATTGGAGCAACGACATGCGCGATATTATAGAAAAATCGACTGCTGGCGATGAGGACAGCCGTTTGGCCTTACAAGTGTTTGCCCACCGCTTGCGCAAATATATTGGCGCTTATGCCGCGGTAATGGGTGGCGTGGACGCCATTGTATTTACAGGGGGAATTGGGGAAAACAGTCCCGTGGTACGCCACCGCGCCAGCCAGCGCTTAGATTTCTTGGGGGCGATCATCAACGAAGATACCAACCACGATGTAGAGTTGTCGGACGAGCAACCTGTAGCTGAATTTTCTATGCACCACAGCCGTGTCAAATTACTGGCCATACGCACCAATGAGCAGTACGCCATTGCCCAAGAAGCGGTGCGCATTATTGAGGAAAAAACAAAAGTCAACACCATTCCCACTATTCCAATTGCTGTGTCAGCGCGCCACATCCACCTCACGCAAGAGGCCGTAGAGACGTTGTTTGGCAAGGGGTATCAACTCACCGAAAAAGCGCCGTTGTCGCAGCCTGGCCAATTTGCCTGCAACGAGCAAGTGACCATCGTAGGGCCTAAAAATCAATTGGAACGCGTGCGTGTATTGGGGCCCACCCGCCCCAAAAATCAATTGGAAATATCGCGCACCGATGAGTTTTTCTTAGGATTAGACGCCCCTGTGCGGGCATCGGGCAAGGTAGAAAATACGCCTGGGATCAAGCTTATTGGTACGGTAGGCAGTTACCAGATGAAGGAGGGAGTGATTTGCGCTTGGCGACACATACACATGACGCCCGACGATGCTGCTTCTTTTGGGGTGCAGGACAAAGATATTGTAGATGTGGAAGTAAGCAACGGAAGCCGCCCGTTGACCTTTGGCAATGTGCTTGTGCGGGTATCGCCCAACTACAAATTGGAAATGCACATTGATACCGACGAGGCCAATGCCGCCGAATTGCCGCGTTACTCCGAGGGCGTTTTGAACAAAACCGATGGCAGTGCCCATTTGTTGAAGCGGAAAAAGCGGTACCAGTAGCCGTTACACCATACAATTATTTTAGTACTAGGGCTGGATGCCAGCAATTCAGCCCTATTTTTCTTCCAAACAAAACTTGGGATTGCAAAAACACCCGTAAAGAATGTGCGCCCCACCATCCTTGCAAGGGAGTTGGTCAAAAGAATCTACCATCGTGAAGTCTATCCCCTCATCTCGGAGTCGGTGTTGCAACATAGGAAACGTGCACAAATCTATAACCACTTTGTGCTCGCGCATGGTAGCAAATTGTATCTCCAATATGGCAGAACTTTTCAGGTTGTAATTTAAGTACGTATGAAAAACACTAACTTGGTTAAACGCAATAAAACCCAAAAGAAAGGCTCCTAAGGAGTTTCTTATGCTGTTCTTACTCATAATTAGTAATAAGCCTACTATAAACGGCAGTAGATAAAATTGAGGTACATACCTTCCCCACCAAGCTTCGGGATGTACAAATATACTTAGTAGAATAGTCCCCATAACGAGCAAAGCAAGTTTCTTGAACTCCAACTGCTCTTTATTAAACAAAAATAGAGACGAGCACAGCATGATAACCAGAATCAACCCAAAGAAAGGGCCATGTCCTCCAATTCTAACGTCGGGTTGGGCATACGGCCACATAATGCCCTGTGTAAACAACTCTTTTAATTTGGTATCGTCCGATACCGTTCCCTGTAAGGAAACAATAGAATGGTACAATTTATAAAAGCGATTTGCACCCTCAAAATTAGTCGGTAAGGTACCAGTGGTGAGCAACTGTTTTTCATTGAGTGGATAAAAAGGATGCCCATGTTCCACCAAATTGACGGTGTAAGGACTGTAGCCCAATACCAATGTACCCAATAAAAAGGCGACTAAAAAAAGCAAGCTGACTTTCCAAAATGTCGCAAATTCCTTTCTCCACAAAATATACAAGGCAAATACCCCACAAAACAAAAGGGTAAATACCAAAGCAGGAAACTTTAAATTACACGTCATAATAGCCGAACAAACCATTAACAACAGTGCTATAGGGCGGTAGACCTTGTCAAAAAAGAGTAGAAAGGCCGCCAATAAGATAATGAATAAATTGGCGATTTGGCCGTCTAAGTAAAAGGAAGCAAATTGGTTGGCAGAAATGGTATTTATGCCCAGTATAAGTCCCAAAAATAAGGCAGCTGGTCGGGAGAGTTTAAACACCTTCAACAGCGCAGCACTGCTCACAAAAAAA
>CAYUZF010000226.1:6707-8522 GCA_964449615.1 uncultured Aureispira sp. | reverse complement strand
GTCTTGGGCATATTGGCCAATGCCATCATCGCCGCAGGCTATTGGGGCTACGAAGCCCGCTACCAGAGCCGCATCGCTTGGCTTTTGACGCTGCCTGCTTGCTGGCTATTTTTTAGGGGATGGGATGCTTGGCATTTAAAACAATCCACCGATTTCTCAACCGACCAAAAACAAGCTTTATGAGTTCTCCAATTGCAAAAAACACCAAAGGGGTTTTAGAAAAATGGGTAATCCAATCGCACCAAAAACTCTCGCACGACAAACGCATCAATTACCTTTCCGCGTTGTTGGTACAAATACTAGACGAGCTGCCTTTGAACACCATTAAATTACTCGATATCGGTTGCGGAGATATGTCTATTGCCGAAAACTTGATGGCCAATAAAGAAAACCTTCAGGCAACTTGTTTAGATACTTATCCACTTCCAGAAAATTTAAAGGACGATCCGCGTTGGGAAAAATACGTATCGTTTGATGGCCGCACGCTTCCATTTGAGGCCGACAGTTTTGAAGTGGCGGTACTGTGCGATGTACTGCACCACGATTTTGACTATGCAGCGCGTCTGGTGGCGGAGGCCGCTCGTGTTGCCCAATACGTCCTGATCAAAGACCATTTTGAGTATGGAATAATTTCTCGACAAAAATTGCGCCTGATGGATTTTGTAGGAAACTGGGGCTACGGGGTTTCTATTCCCGACCGCTATTTTTCTAAAACAAGTTACAAAGAATTGGTGAGCCAATTGGCTAATGTAGAAGAAGTAGAGCGTATTTGTCCTATTCCGCTTTATCAACACAATGTACTGTTCAATACTGTTTTTCCTGGCAAATTACAGTTTGTTTCTGTATTAAAACGCTTGTAAGAAGCGCACACCAGCTGTTGATTTTTTTAGATAACTTCTACCAATACATTACTTTTAATAACCTCCTAAAATACACCCGCAATGGCTACAGAAGCTATCGAATTAACCGTATTAATGCCCTGCCTCAACGAGGAACTGACTTTGGGAACCTGCATTAAAAAAGCCAAACACTTTTTGGAAGAGCAGCAGATCAAGGGCGAAATTGTTATCGGGGACAACGGAAGTACCGACAACTCTATAGCAATTGCCGAAGCTTTGGGGGCACGCGTGGTGCGCATCCCACAAAAGGGCTATGGAAGCGCGTTGATTGGAGGTATCCAAGCGGCTGAGGGGACGTACATCATCATGGGGGATTCAGACGACAGCTACGACTTTTCCAACTTGATGCCCTACGTAGAAAAATTGCGGGCGGGGTATGATTTGGTCATGGGCAACCGTTTCAAGGGGGGCATAGGAGAGGGCGCTATGCCTTTTTTGCACCGTTATCTGGGCAATCCTGTTTTGTCGTTTATCGGGCGCTTGTTCTTCAAAACCAACATCAAAGATTTTCATTGCGGGTTGCGCGGCTTCAACCGCGAACGCATGCTCTTGGTCAATTTGGAATGTCCAGGTATGGAATTTGCCTCCGAAATGGTGGTCAAATCCATTTTGAACGACTTCAAAATAACGGAAGTGCCGACCACACTTTCCAAAGATGGCCGCGACCGTCCGCCGCACCTCAACACTTGGCGGGATGGCTGGCGACATCTGCGCTTTTTATTGCTTTACAGTCCTACTTGGTTGTTTCTTTACCCAGGATTGTTTTTGTTGGTATTGGGTTCTTTGATCACTCTTACCTTGTTGGTCAAACCTGTTCAATTATTGGGCGTCGAGTTGGATGTTCATACTTTAGTTTACAGTGGAGCGAGCGTTTTTGTCGGGTTTCAGCTGTTGTTCTTTTTTGTATTTTCTAAAA
>CAYUZF010000226.1:1434-6625 GCA_964449615.1 uncultured Aureispira sp. | reverse complement strand
AATGTACGCTAGTCTTAACGGACTTTTGCCAAAAGGCAAACTATACCGCTTATACCGACGCTCTTTTTCTCTGGAAAAAGGCTTGTTGCTAGGCGCCTTGTTGTTTTTGGCAGGCATTGTTTTGTCCATCCTAGCTTGGCGCATGTGGAGCGCCGCCGATTTTGGCAATTTGCAACCCCGCGAAACGTTGCGCTTGGTACTGCCTGCGGTATTTCTCATTATTGGTGGCATTCAAATTGCACAAAGCAGCTTTTTGTTGAGCATTTTGGAATTAAAAAAATCGTAGAATGCGACAACCCTTACCCCCTACGACATGGCGGGCAACTCCACAAAAAAGTCCGTTCCTTTGCCCGCTTCCGACACAAAATAAATCCGCCCTTTGGCCATCTCTACAATGGTTTTGGACATGGCCAAACCTATGCCCGTACCCGAACTTTTGGTTGTGAAGTTAGGAACAAAAATATCATCTTCCTGAGATGCGGGAATCCCAATTCCGTTGTCCGAAACGCGAATCAACACCTTGTTGCTCACATAGGTCAGGGCTACTTTAACAATACCAAGTTGGTCGTCGGGAATGGCCTGGATGGCATTTTTTAATAAATTGTTTAACACGCGCATAATCTGCGTTTTATCTGCAAATACAAAGCATTCTTCTTCGGTCATTTCTAAATAGACCTGCACGTTTTCTTCTTCTTTAAATAGACTATAGGCGTTGCTGACCAACTCGTTGATGTTGAGTGGTTCTTTGTTGGCCTTGGGCATCTTGGCAAAATTAGAGAATTCGGAAGCGATGTGCGCCAAGCTGTCTATTTGCTCAATCAATGTTTTAGAAACCCGCTCTACCATTTTTTGCGCTTTTTCAGGGTTGGTATTTACGACGCGCTCCAAAAGCTGTATATTGAGCTTCATGGGCGTGAGTGGGTTTTTGATTTCATGCGCAATCTGTTTGGCCATTTCTCGCCAAGCACTCTCGCGTTGAGAGCGCGCCAGTTTTTTACTGCTCTCTTCCAACTCTATAATCATGTGGTTGTAACGCTCCACCAATTCTCCGATTTCATCTTGGTTGTTCCAAATCAACGGCTCGTTTTTCTTACCCAATTCTACTTCGTCGAGTTTAGCACCAATAACCGACAAGGGGTTGGTTACTGAATTGGCGATGAAAAAAGCCGCGCCTCCTGCAATGAGCAAAAAGATTACATACACATTGAGCAGCGTCCCCAAAAACTCAGCGACATCCTGGGAACCAATGTTGCGCGAACCTGCCAAATCGTAGGGCAAATTGAGGTATGCAATGGTTGCGTCGTTTTTATCTTTGAGTGGAACATACGCCGATAAATAGCTAAAGTTATTGATCACCTCTTCTTGCGATACCAAGTTTTGTTGTTCATTGCGCAGCCGCTGAAAAGCAATTGGATTCATCTTGCGACTAATCAAATGCCGTTCAAAAACCACCTCTTCGGAAGAACTGAGCAAATTGCCGCCTAGATCGTAGATGTTGACATCAATTTTATGAATGTCTGCCAAACTGCGGGCTTTGGGTAAGGTATCTTGGCGCTCGTGGATCTGCCAAACGGCCGTTCGTGCCGTACTGTTAATTTTGCGCAGCAGGCGTGCGCGGTGGTAATCGTCGTACTCGCTGCTGTAGTACAAAATTGTAATAATGGCAATAGCGACAAAAGAAGCTAAGGTCACCATAATAATGCCCCGCTGGATTTGCTCCCGCAACGAGCTTTCAAAATTGGTATAGATAAAGCGTTTTTTGGTAATCTTAAACAACAGTTCATTAGAAATCTGCAAAAAGAGCAACAGGAAAATACCAAAACAAAAAATATAAGCAAATATGGTAAAGGCCTTAAAAACATCAAAAATAGGCACCGTCACAATTGCCACATTAGAAGGCAATACGTTGTCTCTATAAATTAGATAATGCTCTTTGCCTTCTAAACCTTGATGATGCAGCAAAATGGATTCTCCCGCTTCGGGCAGTGCCATATCGTAGGAGAGTTGCGCCTTGAAATTCGCGCCATTGGTCACAACCCGTTCTTGGTGTTTGTACAGCGCATAGGTAAATTGACTGTTGACTTTTTCCAATTTATCTTGGTTGCGGCTCAGTAACTCTACATAAATGTTCGATTTTTTAAAATCCTTTCTGGGGGTAAATTCGATGACAATCAAACCTAAAACTACCTCGTTGGTTTTAAGCGGAAGCTGTGCCATGTACGAATATTGCCCGTCGGGCAAGGAATAAAAATAAAGATAAGGGTCTTGAGTAGGACTGCTGTTGTTAAGGCGCTCGACAACCTCTTGATAGGGGCGTTTCTCGCCGCGATAAGGACGGCCCTTGCTGTTGTAAATGTGTACGCTGTAGTCGTAGCGACCAAAGAAATAATTATCCAGATAACGATAGGTCAACAATTCTACGGCTTGACTTCTGGGCGAAGGGGAAAGCGGGCTGTTGATGGAAATTTTGACGGAGCCGTCGTCTAAGATACGCGGCACCAAAGAACTGAAAATCGCCTCCATTTCTAAATCGCGCTCCATCGCCAAATCTTTGGCGTACTCTTTACGCAAAGCAATGCCTTTATCGACATTAGCCCGTTCAATAACCATGGTTATAAAAACAGAAAAGAGCAACAGCCAGATGCTGATCCAAGCCAACGAAGTGCTGCGCTGCTGCACAAAAAAATGCAAGGCTAGGGCATAAGTGACTAGTGCAATGGTATACACCAGCTGGTCCATAACCCAATTGTCAACGGCCACAGAAATACCGATCGTAAGCAACCAAGCCGTACCAAACAAAACCGCATGTACTTTAAAAGGCAGTTGGTAACGTCGGTACAACTGCGCAAAATGCAGCGTCAAGAAAAAATAAGAAACCAGCAAAAAACCAATACCCATCAGCGCCAGCAACGAGTACAAATCCAGCCTAGAAAAATCGTCAAATTCAAAGGAAATAAACGACGAAAGCACAATATCGCGCAGTGCAAACTGAATGCCCGCCAAGCCACCCACCAAAAACAAATAACCCGCTGCGCCTATCGCATACTGCTGCCAGGGCAAATAGTGTTGAATGTCTTTCCACCGAATGGTGCGCGCCATATACAAAGCAAACCAAAACAGCAAACTCACATCAATCAAAAAATCCCCCAACGAATAAAACCAAATGTGGTTGGTGTTCGAAAGGCGTTCGTTAAAAATACTGTACTCATTGGCCAAAAAAGGGAAGTCGTAAAAGACACTCACCATTCTGAACAACAAAAAACTTCCCAGCAGCAACAGCGCGCTAGATACCACATACCCCTTCTTACGACTCCACTGTCGCGCAAACAAATGCACCCCCATCAACAGCACCAAACTGCTTATAAAATAGCAAAGCGTACTAAACACAATGTACCATTGGTACGGATAATATTGCTCCGCTTCTACGTAAACAATAGGCCGCCCGCTACGGTCTTTGATCGCGTAGTCCGTTTCGCTTTCGCTAATGGCAATAAACTCCGATACTTGCTTGGGAACCAATTCAAAATGATCCTGCAAATAATTATTGTTAATAGAATAATGCCGATAAATCGGAATTAAGGCTTCTAAATTATAATAGTAGGTACTATCGTCAATCAAAAAATCGTAGGGACGATGAATTTTAAGATAAACCGAGGCGTTCATCTCGTAACGCTCAATGGTATCTTTGCGCGAATAGCGAATATCTGACTGAAAAGGGAGAATGTTGTTGTTGTTCCAATAAACCACCGAATCGCGGTCGTTGTAAATCAACAGCGTATAAGGTTTGTCAATGTACTTGGTAACCGTGTCGCCCAACACATAACCCTCTACCGCATTGAGCAACAGCGCACCATTGTTGAACAAGCCTTCAATTTCTTGCTCTGCTTGGTGCAGTTCGGCTTCAATCTGCTCGATGTACACCGCAGGGTCAGGCGGTTGGTGGGCACGGTTTTCTATAATATTGCCCATCGAAAAGCCAAGCACAGCCAAAAGCAAACACCACAAAATAGGGCGAAAAATAAGTTGTCTAGAAGCGTTGAGGTTTGTCATAGAGAAGCGTTGCACATATTTTGTACCATAGTAGCAAAAAGCCGCCCGATTGCCAAGAAATAGAGTGGGAAAATTGAAGTAGACAAAGCGGAAGTTTTTTTATAAAACAACACCAACTAAGATAAAGCATCATCGATCCACTTACTAATGTGCTCATAAATAATTGGCAACATCGTGTCGTTGCCCTCGCTTCCTAAACTAAAAAGAAGAAGCAGTAAAAAAAAGAGTAAGATTACCCAAATTATATGTTTTACCTGTCGGTTACCTACCTTTCTATTTTTAGTGAAAGAGGAGGAAGCTCGCCACGGGTTGCGATTGCCGAAGGATAATCCTTTTCGCCGAAATACCGTGAGTTTAAGCAGCAGTCCAAGCAGTAGTAATATGCAAGAAAAAAGAATGGCGAGAAGTAAGAATTTACTCATAGTACCAGCCGTTTAAGTACAGTAAATTAGTATGAAGTAGCTTATTATACAACTAAAAATAAAGAAAATAATAGAATGAGTTGTATTAGGTGGGCAATTCTTCAAAATGTTAGTAGAGTAAATTTATTAAAACAAGAAAAAACAGCGTTCTCTCCGTAAGAAAGAACGCTGAATGCTCTAAAAACGTAATTTATCGTTTAATAACGTAAAAATACGTTGCAAAGTCCAAAAAAACACGGCACCTAGTGTTCGTTTTTACTTACTGCAATTTAAAACGCAGGGGCAATTTATAAGAAACATTGACCGCCTTTCCATCTTTTGTGCCAGGTTTCCACAACGCGCCGTCCTCCTTCAGTTGGGCCAATACACGCAACGCTTCGGCATCTAGGGCGTCATTTTTGGTAGAGCGGACAATTTTCATAGCGCCAATACGGCCATCGGTTTGGACTACAAAATCCAGTACCGCCATGCCTTCCGCTTTGGCTTTTTTGGCAGCTTCAGGATATTTTACATGGTCGTAAATGTAAGTCAACAGCGTTTTGTTGGAGCATTGGGTTTGTTCGTCTCTGCTGTCACTCTCGCAGCTTGCTAAGTAAGGCATGGTATCAACTTCCTTTTCTACGGTCGTCGATGGATTGGGTTTTTGGCAAGCTACTAAGCCTACGGTAAATACACAGGCCAATATGCTTAGAGCATATTTTAAAACAGGCATGCGTTTA
>CAYUZF010000226.1:0-1424 GCA_964449615.1 uncultured Aureispira sp. | reverse complement strand
AATGAAAAAAGGGATGGACTAAAGGTAAAACGGTAGACACGGACTGGTCGAGCAACAAATGTCCGTACTGCGCCACCGAAGTGTTGCGCAGTACGGCTTGATCGGCCAAATACTCGTGCTGGTCGCGCAAAGCCATCTTATATAAAATCAAAATAGGGTTGAACCAACATACAATTTGCAACAGCTCCACCAACAAAACGTCTAAACTGTGCGCCTGTTGAATGTGTGCCGCTTCGTGGGTCACAATACACTGGTAAGCTTCGGAATCTTGCGCTAAATGTTTGGGCACAAACAGGCAATTTGCAAAGGAAAAAGGCGGGTAAGCCTCCGACATTGTAACCAATCGGTAATGTGCTGTGCGCTCTACTTGGCTGCGTCGGTACAAGCGCCAAATGCGGTACAAGCCTCCTACAAAACGCCCAGCAAATCCCAACACACCCAAACTATATACGATGACCAAAAAAGAAGGAGCAGCAGTAGGCGTCGCGGCTTGCGCCAATTTTTTTAGTGTAGAGCCAGCCATATCCGACAAGTCTACAGGTGCCAACCATACCGATGCCACGGGGTTGTCCACGCTCAACCACGGAGCCAAAATGCCCAACAACAACGCCAGCAGCAAATAAGCACGGTTGTAGCCAAAACGCTGTTCTCTGCGCAAAAACAAAGCGTAAAAAGCATACAACAATACCCAGCAGCAACTGCTCTCCAATAGATAGTCTAACATAGTAGTTTGGTTAAATTATGTAGTAAATGGAGTAAAGCAGGTTATTGATCCTTTTTTTCCTCGTCGCCTTCGTGTTCGTCCAAACGCCTAGCCATATCCGACAAATCATCCACTGACAAATCTTCTTTGTTTACCAAAAAAGAAACTAGGCGTTTGGCGGAGCCGCCAAAGTAATTGCGCAGCAAATCCCGCAAATTTTCCTTGCTGTAGGCTTCCTTTTCTATTATTGGAAAATACTCATAAGTACGCCCATAAGCCTTGTGGTCTAAAAACCCTTTTTTCTCCAAAATGCGCACCACCGAAGAAATCGTACTGTGTGGGGGTTGGGGGTCTTGTGGCAATTGCTCAATGACGTCCCGAACCGTACAGCGGCCCAGTTTCCAAATAATTTGCATAATCTCTTCTTCTACACGCGTCATTTTATTCATACTACATAGTCTTGTGGTGGTATACAGCTAAAGTATAACTTATTTCTCAAAAAAACAACTTTTAAAGCCGTTTTATGACGTATTTTTACGTTGATTGGTGTGTTTTTTAGGGGCATATCGCAACATGCCCCTAAAAACGCCCCTCTTAACTGTATCCCTACTGTGGTTTTTTGAAATGAAACTCGTCTTCTACCGAAGAACTCTCCCAGGGAATTTGTTGCCCACCCGAAGCTTTGCGAACGCTTTTGCGCACTTTTTTAAAGACATCTTCT
>CAYUZF010000225.1:1649-8667 GCA_964449615.1 uncultured Aureispira sp. | reverse complement strand
ATCCCAATCGGCTTTTTTAAATTCGTCAAAGCGAAAGCGCGAAGAAGGCAAACCCTGTCGCAAGAGCGTTACCATGTTAAACCACAGCAGACAGCAGCGCTCTTTGTCGTTGTCTTTGCCATAACTTAAATTGTTGAGGTTGGTTTCCAAATGGTCTTCGATGACCTCCAAGAGTTGTGCTTCTAACGCTGACTTTTGATTGACTTTAGACCAGCGCAGAATATCGGCGAGTTGTACTTCGGCGATGCGGTCGGTTAGTAAAAAGCCAATGTAGTGGTAGAGGCGTTGGTCGTTGTACCAATCTTGAAAGCGCAGGAAATAGCGTTTGACGCGCTGCCAATTTTTTCGCAAATTAGAATTTTTAGAAAAGAAGTGGTTAAAGGTGAGAAAGATGTACAACGGATCTTCTTTTGGAATATCAATTTTATTTTGGTCACTTTCGTTGATGTCATTGGCGACCAAAGCAAAAATAAATTCAATGCGGTGTTCCAATTCTTTTTCGTCATTGGCTAGAAAATACCAAAATTGATCGTCTTGTAGCTGGTTTTCGATCTGCTCCCACTCCAACGCTATTTTGTGGCGGAGCAAGCGCTCGTGTTCTGCCAATGTCTCGCCTTTGTCTCCTAAAAACAGCGCCTTTACCAACTCGGCGTTGGTCAGGCGGATTTTGCCGCTGTTGAGCCGTTTGAATGCCTCTTGGGCGTCGGCTTTTACCGAAAGGCCGCACCAAATCACCTTCGTAGAGGCCAGCAGTGTCGTTTCGAACAGCGGTAAACAGGCGCGTTGCTCGGGCGCTTCAAAAAAACGATGAATCGTTTCGTAGGCCTTTGTCATGTGGTAAAAATCGATGTTTTGCAGGGGCAAGCGTTCGGGCAAATCTAGGCGAATTTGCTGCAAAAAAGCCAGACTTTGCGGGCGGGTTTCGTACTCCAGAGAAAAGGGCTGCAGGGTTGTTTCGCGCGGTCGCTGCTGCCGCAAATAATGTAAAATTAAAAACAAGGTGGTCAACCGTTGTTGCCCATCCACCAACTCGTAACTTTGGTGGGGCTTGTTGGGCGTTTCGCGCAAGCGGGGATCTTTTTTGTCCATTGCTTTGAGAACAATGGGTTGCAGGCAATACATGCGCTCTGCGTCGGTGCTGGGGCTGGTTGCAAATTCGCACAAATCCTGCAACAACTCCCAAACGTTGCGCGCCGTCCAGCGGTAGCCCCGTTGATAAGCAGGCACAAAAAAGTGATGCTGTGCATCCAATTCGCCAATGGCTCTTACCTCCAGCATAGTGTTGTTAATTTTTTTAGGACGATGGCAGTTGGCTATACGAAACAGGCTGCTTTCATAAAAAAAGCAACCAACGGGGAAAGAGGTTGCTTGTGGTAGTGTTGGTGGTAACAAAGAATTAGCCGAGTAGTTTGCGCACTTGGCGACGAATAATTTCGGTGGTCATTCCATAAACGATGTGTCCTATAAATTCATTGACGACAAATTCAGGTTTGTTTTCGGTGGGCCAGGGTTCGGTGTCCAATGCAGGCAAAACAGAACCGTGTGTCCCCCCGTACAAAGCCGTTCCCGCCAAGCTTCCAAAGCCTGCCGCCGCACTGGGGTTGCGCTCTACCGAGACGCCATAAACACCGCCCATAAGTACGCCAAACGACCAGTGGATTGTCTTTTCAACAGGTTTCTTTTCCTCTTTGTCTAGGCCGTCGTTGTTTTCCATTTTTTTGGCTACGCGGTCGGCCAGGACTACGGGCGGTGAGTCTGTTGTCTTTTTGCGCACGGGCAAGACTTTTTCCAATTCTGATTTTATTTTGGTTGCTACGGCTGCTCCTACCATACCTGCTATTAATCCTTTAAACAAATTCGTTTGCATGTTTTGTATTTTTGGACTTGGGAATATTCCTCTTTCTATATAACTAGTTAGTGCAAGCAGAAGTTTGTAGGAGTCCTCAAAAATATGCATCAACCGCTTTTTTGTTTGCTTCTTTTAGAATGGTTCTCTCTGTTTTGAGCGATTATTTCTTCTTCTACCTCTAAATTTTAGTGTTTTTTTAGTAGTTTTAAGAATTCTAAGCAACGTATACCTACACATTTCTAGGTGCTTATTTTATCAAAAATTGTTGCGAATGTCCTACATCCTTCTAATTCGTACCACTTCTTAATCAATAATTGCTTTTGTTTTTCCAATTGGCTAAGTGTGCTCAAGCAGTAGCACACAGCGCTTTGACTTTGAATGGTAAGCCATTGGTGGCTTATGTGTTCTCTATTGCCTTTCAACAACAAATTCCTCATTTTTAAACTTCGTTTCCTTATGTTGCGTTTCTTCAAAAACATTTACCTGTGGGGGCTCTTCCTGTTCTCTTTTGCTTCTGTACAAGCCCAAAATGTGGGCATCAACACCCACCTGCCCGATGCTTCCGCACAGCTGGATATTACCGCTACGAATAAAGGCTTGTTGGTTCCTCGCATCAGTATTCCCAATTTAAATGCCGCTGCTCCTGTGGCGGCTCCTGCGCGTTCGCTGTTAGTTTTTAACATCAATACGACCACAGGGTTGGGGTATTATTATTGGGATGGAAGCCAGTGGATTAAGTTAGCCACCGACCACGACGTAGACCACGATTGGTACAAGACCACAACTACCACCAACCCAGATGCCATCAGCGATGCTATTTTCACTCGAGGAAGGGTAGGCATTGGATTGAACAATCCTACTACCCCCTCCGCTCAATTGGAAGTTGTAGGCGGCGGAATTACCCTGCATGGAAATTATGGCGTTGGGTTTAGTGGTGCCGTGCCTATCTCTGGCGGCATCACCTCTGATCGGGCTAAGATTTATTACGAAGACCACCCCTTCGGTACTCATGGCGATGCGTTAATTATTGAGAAAACGGACGCCAACCAAACAGACCCTGACGGCGGAATTATTTTTGCCAATACTGGCGCAGACAACATACGCAGCATAGATATGGTATTGCGTGGCAATGGGGCTTTGGGGCTGGGTACCCCCACGCCTGCGGCACGCTTAGAAGTGGCAGCAGGTGGCAACTCTACCAACAGTTATACCGCTAAATTCCATTCCTCTGCTAGCAATGTAGGGGCGGGAGGGGTTGTTTTCACCAATACCCATGCGTCTAGTGCTACGGGGTATAAATGGCACACACAAAACACGGGTACCAACGACCACAACGACGATGTTTTATTGCTTAGTGGTATACAGGTTTCTTCGGGTGCTACTACCACCAACAACATTCTGCATATTGCAGGCAATGGAAATATTGGAATGGGCGTAGGTGGTTCTTCTGAACCGTTGGGCATTGCCAGAAATATCAACAATGCCAGTTCGGACGATTATCGCTCCCATCGCTCTTTCATTAACATTTACAACACCGCTTCTGCCAACAACAGCACTGCTTACTACAGGAGTGAGGTGCAAGGCGACGGTTACCACTGGGGAACTCAATGGACGTCTAACGACCGCGAAAATTTTGTTCTTGGCCGACAGGTAACTTCCAACGGAAGCCACCAAGTACGCTTGTTCATCAAAGACAACGGCTACGTAGGCCTCGGTACCACCAATCCCAGTCAAAAACTAGAGGTAATCGGCAACGTCCGCGCCAACAGCTACATTACCAGCTCCGATAAACGCTACAAAACCAACATCCGTTCTTTGGACTTTGATTGGGCTCAACTACAGCAATTGCGCGGTGTGCGCTACCAATTTAAAAAAGCGCACCAAGACAAGGGACAAGGCGAACAAATTGGCCTGATTGCTCAGGAATTGGAAGCGGTTTATCCAGAATTGGTGTTTACAGACCCGCAAACGGGGTACAAAGCCGTCGATTACTCTAAACTCACTCCTATCCTACTTGAAGCCATCAAAGCACAGCAAGTACAGATAGAAGCGCTTCAGGCACAGCAACAGCAGCAGTCCTTTGAAGATTTACAAACGCAACTAAACCGTTTAAAAGCACAGCTACAAACCTTACAGGCAGGCAGCGCGCAACGTTGATTTCCTAGTTACCGTACAAAAGTCCTCTTTCAGTACTACAGTGCTCGAAAGAGGGCTAATTTTCATCAATATTGAGCGACGAGTAAAACGTTCCCCTGCTCTAAACTATTGTCCTTTGGCAAATGGGCAAAAATGGGTCGGCAACGCCACACCTCCAAATCATCTATGGCAAAGTCATTTCCTCCTGCCGTTGTGTTATTGTTTACTATACTAAACGTAACTAGAGTTGTTTTTTTTCCCGACACCCAAGAGCGGGAAAATTGCTGCCATTCTCTAGTGTTGTAAGGGGCTCGTATGTTCAACGCTCGACTAGTATTTATATACAGGGAAAGATGCCCAGGATTTCCTGCCCCCGCTACTGTCCTGATGTATCCCGAAAAAGCGTAAATTTCATCGGGTTTTACTTCTATGCTTTGTTGCCAAATAATTTGGTTGGCAATAGTAGCACCATTTACAACCATCATTCTCCCACGCCCAGTACTGTGGTCACCAAATGATACAAAATCTGGATGTACAACATTAGGAGAAGTAGTTATCGAATAGCGTCCTTCTGGGTAAGTGTCGTTGCTAGAAAACACATAATCTGTAGCAAAATAACGCCGTCCTTCTTCAAAATCCCCATTTGCCAACAAATTGGTGGCTTCCAATCTGTAGCCATCGGGACACTGGCTGTAGCCAACTATAGTAAAAAAACAACACAATAAAAATGCAAGCATGGTAGAGTGTTTTTAGGATCAACCAAACGAATAGTAAGTCTTTCTACGGACTACAAAAACCATACTTTATTCTCAAAGAAGCTACCTTCAATTAAAAACGCCCAACAACCTAGGGTCATTGAGCATTTGTTTTTACGTAGGAAAACAACTAATAGATTAGCCTATTTTACATTTTCATCCTTCTCTGTATTTTTATCGTTCTCTGTATTTTCATTACTTAGACGACTGGAATCCATGGGCTCTATGCCCCCCTTTTTCTTGATGTCGTTGGATTCTTGTTGCTCGCGCTCGCGGGCATTGCGTTTCTGTTGAGAATCGTTGCTGCGTGTGCTGCGATCTTGTTGATTCTGCTCGTTCTGATTTTTGTTTGACATGTGTGTGTGGTTTTATAAAATTAGATAATTAATCTTTTTATACACTAGGTACCTAAAATAAACATCCAGACTCATCTTATTGGTCTCTAGTTTATATAAGAATGCAACAGTAAAAGCCCAACAATTGTTCATTATATCATTATAGACAGATTGTTCTGTAGGGGCATTTTATAAGACATCCCCTACGGAACAATCCGTTAAAAATGCTGCTGATAAAAATCCACAATGCGCTCATCCACCATCACGTCTTGCGGTCGCAAAGGACGGCGCAAAACAATGCCCTCCAGTGTGCGGCAACGGCTCAACGCCACGTAGGTTTGTCCAAATTCAAATGCCCCTTTGCCCATGTCAATAATCACTCGGTCAAAGGTTTTTCCCTGACTTTTGTGTATAGTCATGGCCCAAGCCAAGCGCAAAGGGTACTGGGTAAAGGTGCCTATTTTTTTGGTTTCTATTTGTAATTGGTCGTTGAGGTCGTGCCGAATGACTTCCCACTCAAAGGGTTCTACATCAATGTAACCAATCGTGCCGTTGGGTTGCAGCAAAGCTACTTTTATACTGTCGGGTGTGAGGGCGTGTACTTGGCCAACACTGCCGTTGACGTAGCGTTTTTTGGGGTCGTTTTTTAAAAACATGACTTGCGCGCCTACTTTGAGGTGCAAAGGCGTCTCGGCGGGCAATACGCTGACCGATCCTGTGATTTTGGCTAGATAGGAATAGGTTTCGGTGGTCAATTCGGCCAATTTTTGCTCATTGATGGCGTCTACTTCGGCGTTGCGGGCAGAGAGAATCACGTAAAAGTCTTCGTCTTCTAATTCCTCTTGGTAACGCTCATTGAGTTCGTTGAATTCTTCTTCGTCAATTCTGCGCAAGCGAATGGCATCTAACAAACGTATAAAACGGCGGTTTTCTTGTCGATAGACGTGCCGCAGTTCAATCATGTTGATCGTTAACGCTCTAGTTTGAAACACCTCAGCAGAAAAGAAATAAGGGCTTTCATAATGCTGGTGAAACAGCGCCCGTTCTTCATTGGAAGCGACCACAGGCGGCAATTGAAACAAATCGCCAAAAAAGATCATTTGTATGCCCCCAAAAGGCGCAGGATTACATGTATTGACCCGCAGAAAATAATCTATTTGCTCCATCATATCTGCGCGCACCATCGACACCTCATCAATCACAATGGCTTGCAGGGCTTGAAACATGCGGCGGTTGCGGCGCACCCGAATTTCTTCTTTTTTGAGGGGGCGGGGCGGAAAGCCAAAAAAGGAGTGTATGGTTTGCCCTTCAATGTTGAGGGCGGCAATGCCTGTGGGAGCCAAGACTACAATTTTCTTTCGAGTGTGCTGCCGCCAAAAACGCAAGAGTGTCGATTTTCCCGTTCCCGCTTTACCTGTGATGAACAGGCAGTTGCGGGTGCGCTCCATTTCGTGCAGGGCTGCTTTAAAATCTGAATTGAGGTCAATTTTATCTTTTTCCAAAATGAGGGTAGTTTTGTATGGCAATTGTTAAGTAGTGGTCTTATTAGAACTCCTAAAAGTGTTGAGGGGTCAAAAGGCGGATTCCAACTTTCAAAAGTGGCAAAAAAGCGATACCTTACCAATCTTCACTAGCTTTTTTTGTTCAACTTTTTTATGGTCTCTCAATCTCCTTATTATGCGAAACGCTTACCTCTTAGTATTGTTGTCGGTTCTTTTCTCTTGGAATACGCAAGCGCAATACGACCACCAAGATATCTTGCCTGGCCAAACGGGCAATACCTTGCTCAGTAATTTGCGCACGGATTACAAACCGAATATCATAGCGACTTATGATGCTGCGCGGGACAATATGTTTCGTTACATTTACGAGGAAGACGATACGGTTACTTGCGTTTATACGGGTATGAAACGCTATTTGCCTCCGAGCGCGCTAAGTCCCCG
>CAYUZF010000225.1:0-1639 GCA_964449615.1 uncultured Aureispira sp. | reverse complement strand
TGACAACAACAGCAACGTTTCGATGAATACCTAACACACCTATCCACAGAGCAAGGTGGTTGGCGAAGCGGGCAAAGCAGATTTACACCACATTTTTCCAACCAGAGCCTTGACCAACAACGGGCGCGGCTCCTCTCCTTTCGGAGAAATTGCAACGGGTAGCATCGACAAATGGTGGCGTGATGATTTTGTGCGGACTAGTCCTCCGCCTACTTCCGAAGCGCCTTTTTACAGCAAACAAGAAAACAACGTGCGTTTTGAGCCTAGAGATGATTTCAAAGGCAATATTGCCCGCGCTATGTTTTATTATTATACCATGTACAAAACGGAAGCGGACGGCGAAGACTCTAACTTTTTTAACAGTCAAAAAAGTATTCTTTGCCAGTGGCACTTGAACGACCCCGTCGACAGCATGGAATGGGTGCGTACCTCTAGGATTGCGCCTTTCCAAAACGGCAAAGTCAACCCTTTTGTCAAGGATTGTACCTTGCCCCACCGCTGTAATTATTGCGCGCAAACTTGCTTGCCGCCCAACAGCATCCACCGCCAAGAGGATTACGGATTATTTTTGCAAAACAATGCGCCCAACCCAGCCACGACACAGACACAGTTGAGCTACCAATTGGATCGTCCCCAGCAGGTTACCCTCCGAGTGTACAACCATTTGGGGCAACCCGTGCGCAGTTTGGTGACCAACAAACAACAAAACGCAGGCGTGTACACCTACACGTTAGACGTTGGTGCGTTGCCCAGTGGGCTTTACAATTACAGCATTACCATAGGGCAAGCAGGGCGCAGCGCCACCTTTTCCAAGCGTTTGGTGGTGGCACACTAAGCGTTCAACCGCCAGCTTTCGCCAACAAATTATTACTTCTAGTGTTTCATCAAATAGCGCAGTGCAATCACATTTACGAGGCGTCTGTGCTATTTCTGCATCTTCATTAACGGTTATTTTATATAAGTTTCTGCATTGCCTTTATTAACACCATTACTATAAAAATTATTTATACTATGAGACAGGTACTATTTTTTACCAGCTGCTTATTAATGCTTCTTTTTGCAACGGCCTGTGGCGGCGGCGACAATTCTGAAAATGCGTTTCCCAAAAAACTGCCCGTAGATGAGCGCATTGAGAAAAATGTTGGAGACGGCCCAACGCCAGATGATGTCAACGACAACGCGGAATTGACTAGAATGTGGACGGGTGAACGCCAAAAAATTGACGAGGTACTGGAAGGGAACAGCGGCTATTACCAAACGGGAGATGGCGTAGACGCCGACACCAAAGAGTATACGACTTACTACTTGGATGAAGAAAAAACAAAACCCGTCAAAACACGCTACACATACAACACAGGTACATTTGATATGGTGTATTGGTTGCCCAATGGCCAAATTTGGTTGAACCGCGATGGCGTTGATTATTTTGTTGAAAACGATGAATTGGTGCTGACGCTGCGCGATGGCGAACCGATGGAGGTATCTGCGGAAGATCAAGAAAGTGCCTTAATGGTAGCGGCTAGAGCCAAAGCGCAAGTGAAACCCACCAATTACGACTTCTAAAAAACTTAAATTATTATTATGACCGTTTTAACGCTGGGCTTTTCGCCTTGTCCCAATGATACCTTCATTTTCGACG
>CAYUZF010000224.1:6551-8670 GCA_964449615.1 uncultured Aureispira sp. | reverse complement strand
CGCTTTTTGTAATCAAGATACACAATTATTATGATTACTTCTTACACACTGTACTAAAGCGATTTTAGTAAAGAATTTAATAAAAAAACCGTGAGTTGGTAGGATGTACCCTACCAACGCACGGTATAAATATAAAATACATTCTACCTAGAAGCCATCGTAATCGTCTTTGATTGACTCGCCTTCTTCTATATCGCCTTCTTCCTCGTCCCAGCCTCTAAAGCCTTCGCCTACGCGCTCTCCATCCACTACTTTGATCACAAAAGCGTTCTCAAAACGCGTATTGTTCATGACATAAGATAAGGTATTCAACGCCTCTGCTTTGGTCTTGAACCCATCCAACCCTTCTTCGGCTTGGTCTTCAGGAACCACCATTACACGGCGAATATCATCTTCAATATTCTCAAACAATAAACGACCGATATCCTTCAAGTTCTCGTATTTATAAGCTTTGTAACGACGTACAGCAGCTACTTGAATCACGTACACCGTTCCTGGAGGTGCGGGTACATCGGGTTCGTATACATTATCTATTGGCTTTGTTTCAGGTTTTGTGGGTGGGTCTACATCAACATAATCCACTTCGCCCATATAAGGCAACAATTCACCACCAGCGCCATCGTAATACAATTGTCCCGTTTCGGATAAGTCGGCTACATCGCGCTTGATTTCCTCGTACATTTCCAGATAAGGCCCCAAGTATTCTTCGCCCGTAGTGGGATCGAAGGGTTCGCTGGGCAAGGTATAGGGGTTGTCTCTAGAGTTGTATTGAGGAGGGACAATTGCAAGCTTAATCGTTTCCCAATCCACGGGTACAATATCAGGTTGAGGCACTTCGAGCGCCACATTTTTAATGACATCTTCCGAGCGTTCAAAATCGCCTGTATTGACATCAAAACTAGCCACGTTGTAGCCTTCTTTGCTGATTTCTACGGTGTACATTTTTTTAGGCGCCAGCTTAAAGCGATACTCGCCTGTCGAAGAAATGCGTTTTTCTACCAATTCTTCTTCGTCAAATAATTTGAGCGTTACCTCTTCTAAATTTCCATCGTCTGGATAATTGGCATCCGTAACATCTCCGCTGATGGTCACCACAATCTTTTCTTCGCCAAAATAAAAAATATCGTCGTCTGTTGTGGCGGTTTTGTTGGGGGCCAACAGGCGATTAGAAACAAAATAGCCGCCGCCGTGCGCCTCGCTCACCACATAATACAAATCGTCGGCAGCCGAATTGATTGGGAAACCCAAATTTTGGGCAACTTCCCATTGCAGTTTGGTGCCTTTTGATTTGAAAATATCCAATCCCCCAGCACTAATGCGACCCGTAGAACTAAAATACAAAACGCCTTCTGCTTTGTCGTAGTGGGGCGTTATTTCATCGCCAGGCGTGTTGATGTTGCGGCCTAGATTTTTGGGCAAGGTAAAATTATTGCCTGCACTGCCCACCGTACGCGTGGTAAACCAAATATCTAACCCTCCACGACCGCCTTCGCGATTCGACACAAAGTATAAAATTTCTTTGTCGTCTACCGTAACGACACAAGGGTGGGTTGTATTGGCGCCTTCTTCGTTGATGTAATTGGGCAGCAAAACGGGGGTAGACCATTCGTCGTCGCTCACCTTGTTCATGACGTATAACGCACAAGAAGGATTGCCTCCATTGACCTCACACTGCGTAAAATAAAAACGTTCAGCATCCTCCGTAAACGTACCGTTACCAAAATGGGGGCGCTCCATTTTGCCCTCAAAAATAGTAGGCACTTGCGGACGCGACCAGCGCTCATTTTGGCGTTTGCTGTGATAAACTTTGGCTGTTCCAGAAAAAGAGGAAGAAAAATACAACACATCTGTGCCGAAGGGAATGGGGGCAAATTCTGTGCGGTTGGTATTGATCTTGGCATCCAATAGAGCAACCGTAATGCCGTCATTTTGATGCTCTTCTTTGTTCATAGCATACTCGCAGCCTTTGATTTCATTTTCCGAACTTGCTTTGAGCAAAGCATAATCTTCACTTTCTTTGGGGTAACTCTGAAGAAAAGAACGGAAGGCCGCTTTGGCCGCTTCGGGCTGGCCCGACTGTTTGAGGGCAAGCGCATATTTGTAGCCAGGCTTATCGAAC
>CAYUZF010000224.1:6281-6492 GCA_964449615.1 uncultured Aureispira sp. | reverse complement strand
AAATAATCGCGCAACAAATAATAGCAATTGCCTGCCAGATACGTGTATTCGGGTTTGTCGTCTTTCTCTGCATAAACCCCCTCGTAGTACACAGCGGCTTGGTAATAATCCCCAGATTTTTCATAATCTTGCGCCATTTTTAGGCGTTTGCGCCACGGCAGGGTTTTTTGAGCTTGCGCCATTCCCACAAAGAGAACCGACAAAAGGAGAA
>CAYUZF010000224.1:0-6221 GCA_964449615.1 uncultured Aureispira sp. | reverse complement strand
TGCACTTGATCAACGGTTTTACTAGAATGTACGGTATGCAATACAGTGCCAATTATTGGGGGTGGTCAAAGGGCACATCAACGGCCACGCCTGCTAAGATAAAAATAAACCCTAATCCCTGCAAAACAAGCTTGCTGTAAGTTGCTGAACAAGAATAATACAGCAACTTTGGCCGCCCCGCCTAATTTTTTTTTAAGTTTGTAATCTATTTTCCATTTTCAAAGAATTGTTGAGTGTAGTACAAAGACACATTGCCACACTTACAAAGCCCCTTTATTACTAACCAGGTCTTGGTTTTAGAATAAGAAGCACAGTCTGTGCCAAAAAGACCAACAGCGTAGAGCGGTACACCTTGCCCAATTTACCAATAATCAACACATTGCCATGAAAGGAATTATTTTAGCAGGAGGTTTAGGGACACGCTTGCACCCTTTGACGCTTGCTGTTAGCAAACAGCTAATGCCCGTTTACGACAAACCTATGATTTACTACCCTTTGTCTACACTCATGTCGGCAGGGATTCAAGACATTTTGATCATTTCTACGCCTTACGATTTGCCCAATTTTGAAAAACTATTGGGGGATGGCGCGCATATTGGCTGCCGTATACAGTACCAAGCGCAAGAAGTTCCCAACGGTTTGGCACAAGCGTTTGTGTTGGGCGAGGAGTTTATTGGGGAGGATAGTGTATGCCTCATTCTAGGTGACAATATCTTTTATGGAAGCAACCTCAACCAGTTGTTAGGGGAGAGCGGTAAGCCCGATGGAGGAATCGTTTTTGCTTACCGTGTAGCCGATCCTGAGCGCTATGGGGTTGTGGCATTTGATGAAAACAACATGGCCTATTCGATTGAAGAAAAACCCAAAGAACCCAAATCGGATTACGCGATTCCAGGCTTGTATTTTTACGACAATTCTGTAATAGAAATTGCTAAAAATCTAGAACCGAGTACACGGGGAGAATATGAAATCACCGATGTCAACAAACACTATCTAAAAGAAGGCAAACTAAAAGTGATGCCGTTGGGCAGAGGGGTAGCCTGGTTGGACACCGGAACACATACCTCCCTTATGCAAGCGGGGCAATTCATTGAAGTGATCGAAGAGCGACAAGGACTGAAAGTAGGCTGTATTGAGGAAGTAGCTTATCGACAAGGTTTTATAAATGCCGAACAACTAAAAGAAGCTGCTGAACGCTATAAAAAAAGTGGCTATGGACAATATTTATACAAGGTATTGGAATGGCGCGATGATTTGGCTTAGTGCTTCCCTGCCACAGCAGCAATAAAAAATAATTTTTGATTGTATGCTATAAATTACTTCGTTTATAGTGCTTCTAAGTAGCTGTTTGCAGGCTGTATGCAGAGGTTCTTGTTTTGTTTAGAGGGGGAATAGAATGGGCGGCTGTATTTGTTGGGTTAATTCTTGTTGAATAATGTAAAAAAATACTAAATTAGGCGAACAAAAAATAAGAAGGCTGCTGAACTGTGCAAGGAACGGCAGCCTGTTCTAATAATCGTCTACGAGATGCCATAGAATTGTATGTGGGATAGAAATAACTTTGGAGTAAAAGTGGTTTTTATAAATTAGTTGGATCATCTTGTTATTTTAAAATCTAATTCAACGTGCGAACACTGTCCATAAGCCTGTGTATTTTGTGGAGTCTATTGCTACAAGGGCAAACTACCATAACCCTAGATTCAACGGTGTTAAAAGTTGATACTATTATTACAGGGATTGATATTCCTTGGGAAATACAATGGGGAGCCGATGGTTGGATTTGGATGACAGAGCGAAGGGGCGTAGTCAGTCGTGTTGATCCCACTACAGGAATACAAGATACCGTCTTAGATTTAACCGCGCCTGTTTACGAAAGTAACGAGACGGGTTTGTTGGGAATGGTACTGCACCCTAATTTTAATACGACTGCGCAAGTATTTTTGGTATACAATTATGTGAGTGGTATTGCAATTTTGGAGCGCTTGGTACGCTACGAATACAACGGCAGTGAACTGATCAACCCAGTAATTTTATTGGACAGTGTCCCAGGCGAGACCAACCATGTCGGTTCTAGGCTGTTGATTTTGCCTGATTCTACTTTGCTGATGACTACGGGCATCGCAACGCACAGGGGCTGTTTCTAGCGCCCAACGGATTGCTCTACAGCTCCGAACACGGCCCACAGACTGATGATGAACTCAATATTTTAACAAAGGGGGGCAATTACGGTTGGCCCTCTGTTACAGGCTTTTGCAACAGCCCCTCGGAAATAGCTTACTGCCAAAACAATGCCGTCACAGAACCTATTTATTCTTGGACACCAACCGTAGCGGCGTCGGATATCATCTGGTACAGTAGCAACGCGATTCCAGAGTTTACGAATACGATTTTGATGACGACCTTGAAAGACCAAAAGTTAACACAAGTACAATTAGATGCTACAGGTACGCAGGTGCAGACGGTGACCGATTGGTTTGCTTCTAATTGGGGGCGATTGAGAGACGTTTTGGAAGGGCCAGATGGGGAGATTTACATAGCAACCAATGGTTATTCTTATGTCAATGCACAACCGTTCACCCATCAAATTATTCGCCTACGCAATGCCAATCCACTGTTGAGTATTCAGCAGATAGACGAAAAGCATGCTTATCGGGTGTATCCTAATCCAACGTACAACAGTCTGACCATTGATGGCCTCAGTGAATCAGAGAACACCATAGAGATTTATAGTTTAATAGGGGAGCAGCTTTATAGCAATACCACAACGGGAACCACACAGCAGTTGTCCTTGAAAGAACTGCCTTCTGGGACTTACTTGCTTCGCGTCAATAAGCAGTACACTCAAAAAATAAGCATACGATAAGCAGGACTGAGCAGGTTGCCTTGTTGGCTAGCTTCCACGCCCGAGATAGTGCTTTAAGTCCCGTTTTAATGGGGTCGATTTGTCTGCTTAGTTTTTCGGCTGTGACGAATAATAAAATAGTAAATTCAGCGAACAAAGCAACACAAAGGGTGTTGAACCAAAAACCGTGTAGTGCGCTGTTATTAAATAGTACCTTACTAAAGAACCGCGCATACCTACACCAACATACCAAGTTGCCTGCTTCGAGAGCTTTATAACACAAAGGCTTAGCAATCAATAAGAACCGACAGATTCACCTGTCCTCAGTCAATTAATAGGAAAGTTATTAAAAAAAATAATTAAATGGATATCTTAAAACAGAAATTTCAAGAAAAGGCCTACGCCTTATTCAAATCTAATAAAACACTTCTCAAAGAACACGGCGATTTGTCGATTGACAAAATATCTGTCAGTCAGGTATTTGGTGGCATGCGCGGCATGAAAAGTATGATTTGGGAAACCTCTGAATTGGATGCTTACGAAGGCATTCGTTTCCGTGGCTACTCTATTCGCCAATTGCGCAAAGCACTGCCCAAAGCCGAAGGTGGCAAAGAGCCATTGCCAGAAGGGCTATTTTGGTTGATGCTCATTGGTGAAATTCCAACCGATCGCGAAGTGAAGTGGCTTTCTGACGAATGGAAAAAACGCAGCAAGGTACCCGACCATACGTTCAAAATGTTGGATGCGTTGCCTGTAGATACACATCCTATGACCCAGTTTAGCACGGCGATCCTATCCATGCAAACAGAGAGTATTTTTGCCAAGCGTTACGCAGAAGGCATTAGCAAATCAGACTATTGGGATGCTTACTACGAAGATACCATGAACCTGGTGGCTTGTCTGCCCCGTGTAGCCGCTTATATTTACCGCCGTACTTACCACAACAGCGACCATATTGAACCCAACAACGACTTGGATTGGGGCGCTAACTTTGCTCACATGTTGGGCGTAAGTGACGATCCTGATTTCAAAAGCTTGATGCGTTTGTATTTGACCATACACGCTGACCACGAAGGCGGAAATGCTTCGGCACACACCACACACTTGGTAGGCTCTACCTTAGCCGATCCCTATTATTCGCTATCGGGCGGTATGAATGCTTTGGCAGGGCCGCTGCACGGCCTGGCCAACCAAGAAGTAATCAAGTGGATTTTGCACCTAACCGAAGATTTGGGTACACAAACCCCAACCACAGACCAAATTACCGATTACATCAACAAAACGTTGGCAGAAGGAAAAGTAATTCCTGGTTACGGCCACGCAGTCTTGCGCCAGCCCGATCCCCGCTACATGGCTCAACGCGTCTTTGCCGAAGACTACATCAGCGATGACCCGATTGTAAAAATCGTTTGGAAGTTGTTTGATATTGTACCTCCGTTGTTGCAAGACATGGGCAAAGTGAAAAACCCCTGGCCCAACGTAGATGCCCACTCTGGTGCCTTGTTGATGCACTACGGGCTCAAAGATTTCAGTTTCTACACCGTATTGTTCGGCGTTTCTCGTGCAATGGGCGTATTGGCGTCTGGCGTTTGGTCCCGTGCTTTGGGCATGCCGCTAGAGCGTCCAAAGTCGTTGACGTCTAGCGCTATGCGCAGCCTAATTGAAAAAGAAACTACGGGTTCTATGTAGGTAGAACGTAGTTGAACTATAGTACAGCCACTCTAGCGTTTTGTTGGAGTGGCTGTTTTTGTAGCTTGAGCAGATTTAACTTTTTGAAAGATATTGGCACAAGTAGGGATACCAGCATGTTTTCTTTGTTTCTCCGATAAACAATCTCTACTTGTATTCTTTCCGTTATACGATGGCGTCTTACCTGGGTTTTTGAGTTTCCACCCTAGTTTACTCAATTTTAGAAAAAGTTTTCTATTGATGTATGTATCTATTTTGCAGAAATATCTTTCTATTGACGTATAGGAGTAAGTAGCAATCCAGCCATGCAATGAATATTTGACACCTTGAAGAATGTTTAATACATCACCATCAACACAATGTATTCTCTCCGTATTTAGCTTATCTAAAAAATTGTCTACGTTATCAATACTCGGATAATATTCATCTCCATCAAAAGAAATACCTAAGAAAGAGAGTGGTTTTTGAATTTCAATTGATAATATCTTAGTCTTACCATTATTAGCTTCACAATTAATTGAATGCAGATTTAAATCTAATCTTCGAAGTGTATCAACAGCGCACTGGTAGGCCTCCTTTGCTTCGTTTTTATTACGAGTCAACACAACAAAATCATCAGCATAACGAACGAGACCATAGTTCTTTTTCTTCATCTCTAGATCAAACTGCGTTAAATAAACGTTAGATAAAAGTGGCGAAAGAGGATTTCCTTGCGGTATACCAGAACTAGTGTTTTGTAAGTTATAGAATAGTTGACGAGCCTTCTTATCTACGCTATCAATACCTTTCACTTTCTGACAAAGCGCGTTTATAATCAAGTCATTTATAGTATCATCTTTGATATTGGGGAATACCATTTTTTTCAATAATAGATTCCTATTAATTTCATCAAAAAAACGCACTATATCTGCTACCAAAGCTACAGTACACCCGTCTTTGTATAGAGTTTCTATCTACTGGATAGCTTCTTTAATTCCTAATTTTTTTTGATATGCAAAACTAACTCCATTACTGCCTTCTAGTAATATCTCTAACTCATCTTCCAGTACTAATGCAATAGCTTTTGAAACCAATCTATCTTGTATTTCGGGTACCTGTAATGGTCTATAACTTCCGTTGCTTTTTAACAAGGCAACAGCGCGAGTAGCGGAAAACTCAAATTCACCATTTATTAGCTTACTACTAATAGAGGAGATTCTAGTAGAAAGATTTCTTTCGAAATCTTGGATAGATTCTCCTGAAAGACCATGCGAATGTCCGTTTGTTTTATTTAATTTCATCCATGCGGTATGGAGATGAGCAAAAGATGATATCTTCTGTAAGAGAGTACAAGACATGCTCAAAATATTAGTTTTTTAACATCTGTAGCAACCCTATAGATAAGCCTTTGTTGTAGACTTGCATAGTAGACAAGTTGCGTTAGATGATAGAACAGGTAATAAACGCGGCAACAATAACGAATTTCAAGTTGTCCGCCTGTTCTTTGGCAATCGTGACCAAGTCAGCGTAAGTGCTAAGAAAGTCGTTCGCAATGCGGATAAATCTTAAATTTATGTGCATGTATGGTGCGAAATCGATAGCTTTTTGTAACTGTGCCATGAGTATATGAATAATGTGCTAATCATTGTGCTTTTTGTCAGCGGTTCTCACGACAAGTTAAACAATATAAACAATAAATATTTGGGAGTAT
>CAYUZF010000223.1:0-8718 GCA_964449615.1 uncultured Aureispira sp. | reverse complement strand
CATCGCTAAACAAAAAAATCTCTCAATTTAAGTCCCTATACAACTCTATTCGTGACAACTATCAATCAAGAATTCCCTCTTTTACTAAACTATACTAGCATGAAAAAATACATCTGGATCATCAGCGGGCTGCTCGTTGGGTGCTGCGCTTGCCACCACCACGACCACAGCGCACACGACCACGCTGCACACGGAGGACACGACCACGGCAAAGCAGCGGAGGGCCATTCTTCTACCAATTTGATCACCTACACTTTGCAGCAGGAGAACATAGAAGTATTTGCAGAATTTGCGCCTTTGGTTGCTGGCCAGCGTCAGGTATTGGAAATAACCTTGACGCAATTGCAGCCGTTGAAAGCCCTCTCCCTGCCTGTTAGCCTTGTTCTCAACGAGCAAGTTCCACAAAAAGCCTCTAGTACAGAAGCGGGCATCTATCGCAGTGAACTGCACTTTGAAGAAGCGGGCGTTCAACAGCTTACCATTCGAGTGCGCATGCCTGAGCGCAGCCTTAATTTTTCCTTGCCACCTCTCCCTGTATCGCCCGATGTGGCAACCGCCAAACAGGCCGTCTATCCGCAACAAGACGAGGAAGGCAGCATTACTTTTGCACGGCAAAAAATGTGGAACGACCATTTTGAATTGGTGCAAGTCCAAAAACGTCCTGTTGGACAAATTATTCATACCTCGGGCAGTATAGAACCCGCTACAAGCAATTTAGTCACAATGGTGGCGCGTCGAGATGGGGTTGTGAGCTTACGCAAAAAAAACATGACTTCGGGCACGCCTGTTCGCCGTGGCGAATTGCTATTTTCAGTAGCGGGAAAAGGCATTGTTTCTGATAATTTGGAAATGAATTACGTCAAAGCACAATCCAACTTAGAGCGCCAAGAAGCCAACTTAGCGCGCAAGCGCCAACTACTCGACGACCAAATCATTGGCCAAAAAGAATACGACGAAGCCTTGAACAGCTATCAAGTAGTAGAAGCGGAGTTTAAGAATGTCCAGCAGGTCTTTAACAAAGGCTCCAAACGCCATTTGGTAACGGCTCCCAACAAAGGGTTTATTTCTCAAATCTCGGTGCAGGAAGGTGCTTTTGTAGAAGCGGGGCAAAAGCTAGGTACTTTACTACAAACCAGCCGCTTACAGGTTCGAGTAGATATTTCGCCGCGCTATGGCAGTTGGCTGCCATTGGTAATGGATGCCAATTTTATCAACCCCTACAGCGAACAGGCGTATTCCCTCGCCAGCTTGGAAGGACAAATTTTATCGTTTGGAAAAATGACCAGCCATGCCGAGAGCCATTACCTACCGCTTTATTTTGAAATCAACAATCATCCCGACTTATTGCCTGGTACATTGGTTGAAGTCTACCTAATGACCCAACCCAACAGCACACAATTGGTCGTTCCAAAGTCTGCGGTTTTAGAGGAAATGGGCAGCCAAGTGGTCTTTGTGCAACGCAGCGCCAACAGTTACGATAAACAAGTAGTCAAATTAGGCCTAAGCGATGGAGAACAGGTACAAGTTTTAGAAGGTTTATCGGAAGGGGATTACGTCGTGGGCGAAGGTGCGCTACGCATCAAACTCGCCGCTATGACGGGTACCGTAGACCCCCACGCGGGCCACCAGCACTAAGCATTTTTCCCAACCACCACCGACCACTTACTATGCTCAATATTCTTATAAAAAATGCGTTAAAAAATCGTTTTACGGTCTTGGCTATAGCCTTTCTGCTCTTGCTGGCAGGGGCTTGGGTAAGCACACAGGTAGACGTAGATGTGTTTCCTGACCTCACAGCCCCCACGGTAACGGTGATGACGGAGGCACACGGCATGTCTGCCGAAGAGGTCGAGCGCTTGGTGACGTTTCAGCTAGAATCTGCGTTGAACGGCGCGCCTGGTGTACGCCGCTTGCGCTCTTCTTCTACCGCAGAGCTGTCGACGATTTGGGTAGAATTTGATTGGGGAACCGATATTTATCGGGCGCGGCAAATTGTCAACGAGCGCTTGACCGCCGTCCAAAGTCGGCTCCCCAGCAACAGTTCCGCTCCTGTAATGGCGCCTATTGCCTCTATCATGGGCGAAATTCAAATGCTTGCCTTGAGTTCCGATTCGCTTTCTAGTATGGAGTTGCACAGCCTAGCCAATTGGTACATCAAGCCGCGTTTGTTGGCCGTAGAGGGCATTGCCAAAGTAGTGATTTATGGCGGGGAGGAAAAAGAATATCAAGTGTTGGCCGATCCTGCCCGCCTGAAATTTCACCACGTCGCCCTAAACGAATTGCACCAGGCCTTAGAAGCGCTCAACCACAACGCTTCGGGCGGTTATTTGGAACAACACGGCAAGCAGTATTTGATTTCTGCCAAAGGCCGTATTCGCTCCCTAGCGGATATTGAACATGCCCTAGTCAAAATGGACGGCCACATTGCGGTGCGGGTGGCCGATGTGGCACACGTAAAAATAGGCGCTGCGCCCAAGCAGGGCAATGCCTCTGTCAATGGCAAAGACGCCATCACCCTTACCTTGCTCAAACAACCCAAAGCCAATACTTTGGAGCTGACGGAAAGAGTGGAACAGGCACTAGAAGAGTTGTCGTATAACTTGCCCAAAGATGTCCGCCTCAATCCCGATTTATTTAAACAAGGGGATTTTATTGAAACGTCTATTGATAATTTGCAGGGCGTGCTGTTGGAGGGGATTTTCTTTGTAATTGTGGTGCTGTTTTTATTTTTAATGGAGTGGCGCACTACGCTAATTTCTGTGTTAACCATCCCTCTATCGCTCTTGGTGAGCATGCTGGTTTTATACGGCTTTGATTTTTCTATCAATACCATGACGTTGGGGGGCTTGGCCATTGCAGTAGGCGTGTTGGTAGACGATGCCATTGTAGACGTAGAAAATGTATACAAGCGCCTGCGGCAAAATGCGGTATTGCCATTGGAGCAACAAAAGAGCAAACTGGAAATTATTTACGAAGCTACCTTTGAAGTGCGGGCTTCTATTCTCAATTCTTCGTTGATCATCATGGCTTCTTTTATGCCTTTGTTTTTCTTAGAAGGGGTCGAAGGTCGTTTGTTGCAACCTTTGGGCTGGGCATTTTTGATAGTCATTGCCGTGTCGCTGCTGGTAGCGGTGGCCATTACGCCCGCGCTTTGTAGTATTTTATTACAACCAAAACGAGCAGACTTAATTCGACAAGAGGTACACTATACTTGGTTGATTCGCAACCTCCTACGTGCTTACCACCGCGTATTGCGCAGCAGCTTAAAACGCATTCCCTTAATCTTGGGAACCGCTGTTGTCTTGTTAGGAGTGGCGGTGTTTGTACTGACTCAACTGGGGCGTTCTTTTTTACCTGATTTTAACGAAGGTTCGTTGACCATTTCGGTAGTCGTACCGCCTGAAACCTCTTTGTCAGAAACCAATGCCATCAACCAAAAAATAGAGCAATTGCTGTTGGAATTGCCTGAAATTGATTTGGTGGGCCGCCGTACAGGCCGCGCTTCTATGGACGAACATGCGCAGAGTCATTATGCTTCTGAAATAGAGGTGCCGCTGCGCATGAAAAATCGGGACAAAGCGGCGGTCTTGGCAGACATTCGCTCCAAAATTGGCGCCTTTCCAGGGGTGGCAGTGAACATTGGCCAGCCCATCTCCCACCGCATTGACCACATGATTTCGGGCACGCGCTCCAACATCGCCCTCAAATTATTTGGCGAAGACCTCACCCTCTTGCAGCAATTGGGCCACCGCATCAAACAGGAAATTCAAACCATAGACGGCGTGGTAGATGTTAATTTGGATCAAAAAACCGAAATTCCACACCTGTACATTTATCCCAAAACAGAAATGTTGGCGCGCAGTGGCATTAGTATAGCCGAATTTGCCGATTTTGTAGAAGTGGCGTTGGGTGGAAAAATTATTTTACAAGTGTATGAAAACCAGCGCAGCTACAACCTAAAGTTGCGTCTAAAGGAAAACAGTCGTGACGAGATCGAGGATTTGCAACAGCTGACTATAGACAACTACGAAGGCATGCCCATTCCGTTTGCAAAGGTTGCGCGCATTGTTTCGAGCAGCAGCCCCGAACGCATCAACCGCGAAAAGGTACGCCGCCAATTGGTCATCGCGGCCAATGTGGCCGACCGCGATTTGCGCAGCGCTGTACAAGCCATCCAAACGCGCATCCGCGAGCGGGTGGAATTGCCCGAAAGCTACCATTTGGAATACAGCGGGCAATTTGAAAATGAAGAAAAAGCGACCAATCGTTTGCTGCTGGCTTCTCTGTTGGCGTTGGGCGTGATTTTCTTCTTGCTTTGGCGCGAGTTTAGAGATCTGCGCTTGTCGGCTATTATTTTATTAAACTTACCGTTGGCGTTGATTGGAGGCGTTTTTATGATTTATATCAGTTCGGGTATCCTGAGCATTGCCAGTACCATTGGTTTTATTAGTTTGTTTGGTATTGCTACTAGAAATGGTATGTTGCTCATTGCGCGTTATCAATTGTTGTTGCAAAAAGGCGTTCCGTTAAAACAAGCGATTATAGAGGGTTCTTTGGATCGTTTAAATCCCATTTTAATGACGGCGACGACCACTGCCTTAGCGTTGATTCCACTGTTGATGGCCAGTGGGCAAGCGGGCAACGAAATTCAGAGTCCGATGGCTTGGGTGATTGTGGGGGGCTTGATTTCTTCTACCTTACTCAATTTGTTGGTGGTACCTTGTACGTTTTATTTGTTAAAAAAGCGGGAGCTGGAGCAAGTTTAGCCGTTGATTTTTAGTTTTACAAAATAACACAGATGAAAATTTGGTGGTTAAGCGGTTGGCTGTTGTTGAGTAGTTTTTGTGGCCTACAGGCGCAAAGCCGTGTCGATTTGCCTTCGGCCTTGCAGCGCGTGCGGACCCAGCACGTGCAATTGCAAGCGCAACGGGTCTATTTGCAACAACAAGCGGCTCTAATAGACGCGGCCAAAGGGCATCCTGCTACCAATTTTGGCTATGGCGTAGAGGAATGGGGCGCAGCGGGTTCGGGCATACACAGCCTCTACCTCAACCAAAGTTTTAATTTGCCCGCAGTAGCCCAGCGGCGGGCAGCCCTTCAAGAGGCATTGGCGGCGGCAGGCAGCAGTGAATTGTTGGCCTTAGAACGACAACTGGAACGCTCCGTAGCCCAGCAGTACCAACAAATTTTGTTTTACAAAAGTCAAAGCCAACTCAATACCCAACTAATTGCGCTTTACGACTCCATTGCGGTGATTGCTGAACGCCGCGCTACTGTAGGCGAAACAGGCCGCTTGCCGCTGTTGTCCACCCAAACGGCACAACAACAATTAATTTTACAACAGTTCCAAAGCCAACAGCTGTTACAGGCAAGCCTTGTCGAATTGCAACAACTGCTGTACGACAGCACCGTGGTAGCGGTTGCAGACAGCGCCTTGACGGCTCCACTGGTAAACCAACGCACCTTAGAGAACACCCAACACCCTTTGTTGCTACAGTTGGAACAACAAAAAACGGTGTTGCAACAGCAAGCGCAGGTTTTGCACAGCCAATGGTTGCCACAACTCACCATAGGCGCACAAGTACAAGTAGTAGAAGGGCTGTTTCCGAATGGCGCGGCACAGTTGGGGTTGAGCGTTCCGCTCTTTCGGCGGGGCTTAAAGGCTCAATTGCGGGGCAATGAACTGGGACAGCAGCAAGTAAGCGTACAAGTAGCGGGATTGTTGCAACAAATTGAATTGGAAGAAAAAAAGGCTTGGCAGCAGGTTCTAGCTTTGCAACAACAAGTACGCTATTTGGAGCGGGAGGTATTGCCAACGCTCTTGTTGCAACAGCAATTGCTGCGCCGTGCCTATGCAGTGGGTGAGTTGAATTATCTCAATGTTTTGCAAAGTCTACAACAGGTTTTCCAAGCACGCCAACAATACTTAAATTTGTTGTTGGAGTTAAATTTACAGTGGATTGATTATCAATATTGGTCTAGCTAAATCTAGTTTACTAGTTTTTCTTTGTAAGAATGATCCATTTATAGCTCAAAAGCAGCTGTAAGGGCTATATTTACAAGGGTAGAAACGTTCATTCTTCAAAAAACAACCTATCAAATCGTTATTTTTTGTACCTTTATTCTGCCAATAAATCAAATAGATAACGGCTATTTCTTCCCTTTGTACGGCTTGTGTAGAGTTCCTACACAGCCAAATCGCTATCATTATGCATACAATCATCTCTTATTGGACATTCATAGGGTGTTTTTTAGGAATGTTGGCGCCCCTTTCGGCGACAACTTATGTTGGCCAGTCCATTGGTGTTCCCACGACTTGGACTAAGGCTGGTAGTCCTTACATTGTTACCGAGGACATCACCATTGAGGAGGGCAGCACGTTGACTATAGAGCAAGGGGCTACCATTTACTTCTCTAAAAACACGCAAATGCGGGTCGCAGGTAATCTAGTGGCCAACGGAAGCAGCAATCAAACTATCGTTTGGGAAGGTTGGAACAGCGATCCGTGGAGAGGTGTTCTATTTTTGAAAACGTGCAACGATTATTCTCCAAGAAGCAAACAAGGGGTAAAACTGAGTTACTGTATATTCAGGGGTTCGCAGGGCAATACAAATCCGTTGTTGCGCTCCAAAGGTTGTAACTTACTACTCGAACATTGCGAAATCAACGACTGCTATGCCGCTTTGCTAACCGAGCGGCAAGCGGAAATCTGGCTGGAGCATTCTACGGTTAGGAACAGCAACCGCGCGCTGAGTGTACGCAACACCAGCATTGCCCATGTGCAACACAACAAATTTTTGAATTGCAACTCCATCCTACTGGGTGGCACTACGAATTTTGAATCCAATTCGCTCAAACGCTTTACCAGCGATGGCCGCCACTCGGGCCTCATTGTTTGGATGTTGGGCGGCGGCAAAGTTACAATTCGCAACAATCAATTTCAGAAATTCGAAGATTACGTGGTCAAAGTATACAAACTTACGCAGCGCTCTTCGGTGTTGTTGGAACGCAACGATTTTAAAAACAACCCTACCAACCTAAAACTTTGCTGCCAATACTACAACGTTGGAACCGTGGTGATTCAACAAAACAATTTCCACAATTGTCACCGCCATCACGTACACGTATATGGCCGCTGCGAAGCAGTCGACCCCGAAATTTTGGCAATCGGGCGCAATTATTGGGGCAAATTGTCTTCGCCTGATTTGGAATTGATGACCTTCGATCAAACTCAAGACGCTTCTCTGCGCGCGCGCGTATTGCATGCCCCTCCATTAGACAAGGCAGTGAAATTGCGCTAAACCTTGTTGTCTAATCGTGTGTATACGATGCTCTTTTGTATTGGGGCGAGTATTTGGAGTGCATAGGGGTAGATTTTCGTTAAGTGGACGTTATTTGTTATTATTAACGGTTATCGTTCTATTCAATTCGCTAATGGAGTCACATGAAATTTGCACTACCTCTTTTTATCGCTACGCTGGGCTTTCTATTTTATATTTATTACCAAGCGCCGCTGGCCGCCGACCAGCCGCAATTTGTGATGCCCACAGACACCACTGCTTTGGAAGACGTCTTACTCCCCGACCCGCTGGACGGTATGACGGAAACAGAAAAAGCTCAATACCGCTTGCAGCGTGCCCAAGCGCAAGCGTTGCAAGCACAACAGGACAGCTTGTACCTGTCGCTGGCTTTGCAAGACGCCCTCAATGGCGCACAAGCTACCTTAGAGCTAGACAGTGTGGCAACCGCTTATGTTTTTTATTCGCCCGATAGTGCGGAGCAGATTTGGATGGATGTAGAGGTGGGCAAATTGTTTGATGAGCAAGAGCGTTGGGTATTGGTGCGCAGAGATTACAGCGGTGCAGAAGAAATGCACTTAAATTTGTACCACGTTACTGCTCAAAACGAGTTGCAAAATGTACTTACTTATGTACAGGGAGCTATGAATTATACCAGCGATACGATTTTTGATGTCAATGCCGATGGCCGCAAAGACTTTGTGGTGCAATGGCATCCTAGTGCGGGCTGTTGTACCGCTAATCACCACGAGGTTCATCTACAATTGGAACAACAGCAATTCAGCAAGGCCTACTCGTTCATCAATGCTGTATTTTCTCCGCAAGAGGGCATTATTAGAGGGCTAGAATACGGTTATTTCCAAGAAGGCGATGCGGGATTGTACAAATACCAATGGAATGGTTTGCAAGTAGATACGTTGGAGTTTATTTATAAGGATAAAACACAAGACGGGAATTATTACAAAACGACACACCACCTTCGTTCCCTTACCCCACTAGAAAAAATCCCTTTAGATTCTATTCCCGAAGAATACCACGCCATCCGAAATTACTAACAACATATAGCTAGTCATTTCAAAAATTAAGCTGCTACAAGTTGTCGGTTGTCTTGGTGTGCGCAACGGTTTGGCCTGAAAAATGCAAGTTGAATTCAACAGCTGTGCTTCTATTTAATAGTTAGCCGCTTAGTTTTTTAGTTTTTTCATTTTTTTTGTGTTTCTTTATATGGTAAAAACTAGACCGTTGTCCTTCTAGTAATGGAGTACGGTGAGTTTTTTAAATTCCCCCTTATTGCAGAAGTTGTTTAAAAAAGGGCTGTTTTTCAGAGCAGTATGATGTCAAAACACTTCGATTATACTCAAAAATAATACAAACAATTCACTATATGGAATTAAAGACAATTACAACTTCTTTATTGGTT
>CAYUZF010000222.1:2903-8755 GCA_964449615.1 uncultured Aureispira sp. | reverse complement strand
TGCGCTTTTAGTGGGCGGCGTTCAATTTGATCTGACGGATGAAGCGCTGAAGGAGGTGGTTGCAATGGGTCGTCCTTCTGCTCCTAGCACTGCGGTAGGTAGTACACGCGGCGAAACCTTCAACGCACTTCCCGAAACACTGGAAGAAGTAGTGGCCATCAGCCGCCTTTTTCCAAACGACTGGGTGGTAAAATTATTAAGTGGTGCGCTTGCAACAGAAGAAAATTTAACAGATATTGCCAACGAAGCACCTGATATTTTACACATTGCTACGCATGGCTACTTTTTCCCTACACCCCGCAACAGTCCTAGTGACAAGCGCAAGAAAATGAAGGGCGCGGAGGGTAACTTAGCTGCTTCTTCTAATCCATTGCTGCGTTCTGGATTGGCATTGGCGGGCGTCAACCGCGCTTGGAAAGGCAAAACTCCCATTGCAGAAGGGGCAGAAGATGGTATTTTGACCGCTTTAGAAGTGGCCAATTTAGACTTGTTCAACACCAAATTAGTGGTGCTTTCTGCCTGTGAAACTGGGCGCGGAGATATTGACAATACCGAAGGTATATTGGGCTTGCGCCGCGCTTTTAAAACAGCAGGTGCTCAACAATTGATCATTAGCCTTTGGAAAGTTCCCGACCAGCAGACTGCTGAATTAATGGAGTTGTTTTACCAGCGCTACCTGTCGGGTACTTCTGCACACGCTGCCTTCGAGTACGCTCAAAAAGAGATGCGTAAACGTTATCCCAACCCTTATTATTGGGCAGCGTTCTTACTGATAGAATAAAAACAATTATGAACCTTTTTAAACAATACTAAACACTATCAAACTACTATGAGCAAATTAATACACCTTTTGGGAGTAGGTTTTTTTCTTCTGTTGTACGTCCAAGAAAGTGAGGCGCAAGCCATCCACAGTGCTTTTGAACTGCGTACTTACCTCACCAGTGAAGGCGCGTTGCAAGATGGCACTTCGGAGCGCCGCCAGAAAGAATTTTACCAGTTGTTGGCCAGTCATTTACCAGCAACACGCAACGCAGAGGCCAACGAAAAATTGACGCATAAAGAAATTCTAGCAGCCTATAAAAACAATCCATTTATTGCGCCTTTTTTACCCGAAGAGATGTTCAAGGACTTGTCCAACAACAGCGTCGATCTAAGCCAGGTAAGAGCCAATACGCGTGGGAGCCAAGATGCAATTGGAACGGGTCTGGGCTTGCCAGGTTCTACCTTTTTGTTGGGATTAACTGATTTCTTGGTAGAACGGACAAAGCAAGAGCTAAACATCGCTTTTTTTATAGAATTGCGCAAAGCTCTTAATGAATCCGAAGAAATGGGCTTCTTGTTCCCTACAACCAAATCCGTTTTGTTAAAAATAGACGATGAAATCTATCAATTTAAAGCTTTCTGGGAGTTGTTGCGCGAGTCTTTCCTAATGGATTTGGATAACTTAGTATACAACTTGGACGACTATGTGCAGTTTTCTAGCCGTATAAAAAATCCAACAGCGCGCCATTTGATGAGTGATGTGTTTAAAATCACAGAGTTGATTTATGAAGAGACAACACCAGCTAATGTGTTGACATACTTGGCAGAAGATTCTTATTTACAAGTCTTAGCACCAGAAGAAGATAGCACAGGCCACCTCAAATTTCTACAAGACCACTTAAAAGTACTAGGCGTGATTTCAAAATCGTTGGAGCAGCAAGAAGGCGGTGGCTACTGGGTAGATCCACAGCGCATTATTGATTTGTTGCGCGATCCCATAACCACTTCTTTTTACTTGGGTTTCTTGTACGAAGAGGGTAAAGAAATGACTATTGGCAACCAAACCTTGTCGGAACATTTATCGGGTTTATCAGACAATACCGATCGCATTCGCAGCATGCTAAACACGTTCAAGTTGTTTTTGAATGAAGCGGATAAGCTAGAGCGTTTGGCCAATTACATTCGTACCCAAAACAACAGCAACCGCCGCAACCGCAACGCATTGCCTAAGACTGCTGCAGAAACAGAAGCCGAACATCAGAATTATTTCAAGTTTACACAAGGAATTTGTGAGTTGGTTCTGTATGCCAATAAATTCAAAATTGAATTGATGGGGCCCAGCCACCTGGATACCGTAGTAACGCGCTATTTGAGTATTGTTAGTGATTTAAATACGGTCACTTTGGAAATCAAACGCCAGCAATACACTTCTGCCCTAGTGCATTCCCTGTTCATTATTGAGAAATTATTGCCACAAGATAGTTTCCAGTGTGAGCGCAAAGTACTACTGAAATACGGAACCTTCATCGCCACGGCGGTAGGTGCACAAACTCCGCAGGAAGTTTCTAACGTCATTGCTGCTTTTGCTTTACCTCCTGGTAGTTCTGCTATGAAAAAATACTCCAAATTCAGCATTGCGCTCAATGCGTTTGTTGGCTTGGGTGCAGGACAGGAAACGCTGAACAAAGGGTTGGGTACCAATCCCTATTACGCAGTGGCAACACCAATTGGGGTGAGTTTCAACTGGGGATTTAACAATTACGGTTCGTTGGGTGTTTTGGCCTCCGTTATTGACATTGGCGCTCTAACGGCGCTGCGTTTTCAAGACAATTCTGCCAGTGATTTACCCGATCTAAAAATTGAGAACGTATTTGCACCTGGTGCTTATTTAGTCTATGCTGTTCCCAAATATCCTATTGCCTTTGGAATCGGGGCGCAAGTAGGCCCTAATTTGCGCAGTGTGACGGACGACAACCTCAATGTAGTACAAGCCAGTGGTTGGCGTTGGGGCGCATTTTTGGCGGTTGACATCCCGATTGTGAGCTTTTACAGCAGTGCCAAACGCTACAAAACTTGTCCCAAAAACAAGCGGAAAAATAATCAATAACTAGTTGAAATAACAATGCAGTAGACCTAGTCTATGCTCGGCATTGGCTGAGGTCTACTGCTGTTTTTATTCTAGCAACCAGAGAGGCGCTTGAAAACAACTGTGCCGTAGTTTTCAACCTAAAAAGCATTATTTCTGTTGTAGCGTTGAAGGATTGTATTCAGAAAGCATTGACCGATCACCAAATAAAGTACCTTTTACAACTTTTTTATATTTCAAAACTGCCTGCTTTTTATGAATCAAAAAACAACTTCCTCCCTACAAGTAGTTGGTTACGCTAGTTTTCTACAGCGTTTGTATGCTTTTTTGATAGACTGCATTGTCTTTCTGCCTTTCAATCTATGGTCGCAGCACAACCTTTTCAATTCTAAAAGTTTTACGATTGTTGTGTTGATTACGGCCACTTGGTGTATTTACAAACCCTTCATGGATTGGAAATTTGGAGGAAGTATTGGTAAGTTGGTCTTAAAAATGCGGGTGGTAGACGCTACAGGTAAAGGGGTTAGTTTGGAGCAAGCTCTTTTGCGGTTTGCCCCCTATTTTGCCGTGAGTTTGAGCACGCTATTTTCTACCTATATGTTGTTGCAATCTCCTGATTTTGCAGCAATCACGACCTTAGAAGAACTTCAGAATTTTAACGATACAGGCACCAATGGATTGGCTCTTACAATTACTTACTTTTTATACGTAACTTCGGTTTCTACAATTTTTATGGATCCTCAAAAACAAGCCCTGCACGATAAATTGGCCAACTGCTATTGTGTGCTGGTACAACCCTTGACCGAGGAAGAACAAAAGGAAGACCATCCAGACCTTCCAACCACTTACCAACCAAGATCTTAACCTTGCTTATTTCATTACCTGTTTGATTTCTAATTCATGCAACAATCCACCGCTTTAGCACTTTTGAAAGCAGGCAAAAACGTATTTTTGACGGGTTCTGCAGGCGCGGGTAAGACCTATGTCTTACAACAATACATCCACTACCTCAAACGTCGAAAAGTAGCGCTGGCAGTCACCGCTTCTACGGGTATTGCCGCAACGCACCTCAAAGGAATGACCGTACACGCTTGGTCGGGCATTGGCTTGCGCCAACAAATATCTACAGAAGAGTTGGCCGCCATGAAGAGCAAAAAGTATTTGCGGGAGCAGATTGAAAGCGTCAAGGTTCTAATTATTGACGAGATTTCTATGCTGCATCGGCAGCAATTGGAATTGGTCGATCAAGTATTGCAGTATTTTAAAAACAACCAATACGCCTTTGGCGGTATCCAAGTGGTCTTTTCAGGGGACTTTTTTCAACTGCCGCCTGTCGGCTTTCCTGGAGAGGCCAAACGCGACAAATTTGCCTTCATGTCCCCTTCTTGGGTCAAGGCTAAATTAAATATCTGTTACCTCAGTGAGCAACACCGCCAAGAAGTAGGTGCATTGCAACGTATTCTCAACGATATTCGCACGGGTTCGGTATCGTCCGAAAACCGCGCCTTGCTGGAACAAGCTCAACAGCACCGTTTTGAGGAAAACAACATTCCCCCCACGCTCTACAGCCACAACCACGATGTCAACCGTACCAACAATGCCCACCTCCGCGCTTTACAAGGCGAATTGGTGACTTATGAAGCGACGACTAAAGGAAGTAAGCGCCTGAGCAATATGCTGAAAAAATCTGTCCAAGCAGATGAAAGTTTGTACTTAAAAAAAACAGCCAAAGTTATTTTTGTCAAAAACAACCCCGACCAACACTACATGAACGGCACGTTGGGCGAGGTATTGGATTTTGGCGAGAAAGGCCCCATTGTACAGCTGCGCGATGGCAGCCAGTTGGAAGTAGAACCTGTAGACTGGACCGTAGAGGACGATACAGGACGTATACTGGCGGCTTATACCCAGCTACCGCTTCGGCTGGCTTGGGCAATTACGGTTCACAAAAGTCAAGGCATGACACTGGAACAAGCCAAAGTCGATTTGAGGCGCTGTTTTGAGCAAGGACAAGGCTATGTGGCCCTCTCTCGCTTGCAGCGGTTGGAGGGCTTGCAGTTGGTTGGGTTTAATGAAATTGCGCTGCAAGTGGATGGGTTGGCGCTCAAAGCAGACCAACGTTTTCAGGAACTATCGCGAGAAATAGCCAATAAGATCGACGAAGAAGCACTTGACGCCCTAGAAAAACGGGCCTTAATCTTCGTAAGGCACTGCGGCGGTATTACCGACCCCGATGCCATCGATCGTTACAATCAACAACTCAAAGAGCGTAAGAAAAAGAAAAAAGAACCCACACATTTGATTACCAAACGATTAATAGAGTCGGGCAAAAGCATAACGGCCATTGCCAAAGAACGCGGATTGACCGAAGGTACCATTATGAACCACATTACTAAATTACACGGGTTGTACCCCAATATGGATTTTTCGGCTTATCGCCCAAAGGAGAGTTTATTACAAGCCATCAAAACGACCAAAGAAAACCTCTTGCAGGGCGATCCTTCGCTGTTGCGCGACGATGGTTCGGTATCGTCCAAGTTGCTGCACGATGCCTTAGAGGGCAAGCTAGATTATACGACCATTAAATTAGCGCTGTTGTTTGTGTAGAGCGCTGTTTTATAGCTTCCAATTATTGCATGTGCTAAAAGGGGGCGACGCCTCGATTTCGCTCGGCGGTCTCGCCCCCTTCTAGCACACATCCTGAAATACATCCATCGTGCAATAGACCTCGTTACTGTTTGATTATTTTCTTGGTCAATACTTGCGTACCCACTTGTAGACGAACCAAATACAAGCCTTTACTGTAAGCAGACAAGTCCAATTCCAACAATGCTGTGTTTACTTGGCGGCGGTTTAGCTGTTGTAGCTCCTGCCCCGTGGCGTTGTAAAGGGTAACGGTTACCTCCTTAATTTGAGGCAAATCCAATTGTACGGCAACTACATCCTGTGCAGGGTTAGGAAAAACAGCAACACGCTGGTTGAGATTAATTGAATTTACACGAAG
>CAYUZF010000222.1:0-2845 GCA_964449615.1 uncultured Aureispira sp. | reverse complement strand
TACCACCATCTAAGCCATCTCAATAAGAATCCTCAATTATAAAGCGGTAGCAACCTTCAGGCAAACAAAATTCTGTTCTTAAGGTGTCAACAGTGCTGAAATTATCGTTATAGGGCCCGCCCGAGTACAATACATTTCCAGTAGCAGAATCTTCTAAGCTCCAAGAAATCTCTGAACCATAACAGTCCAACGCCAAACTATACTCTACCAAACTGCCGTTCGTTACTACGTTGAATTGTTTAACAGTAGTGTTATTGGTACTGTTGGAATCTACCCCATTATTGGGAAATCTGGACGTGACTGTAAAGGTTTGTGCCCCTGTTCCGAGTGCAACAGCTGGTAAAGCAACCAAAGTCGTATTTTGGCTAGTCAACACGCCTGTCCAGTTGTAAGCGCTGCTTGGCGCACCGTTGAGGCTGTACAAAATCTGTACACTGGTAATGTCCACGCTGCCATAATTGCGCAAAGTAACGATGGGGCGAATACTGTCTTCATTGCAATAAGTATCTTTTATTCCTTGCAGCTGCAACAAACCTGCGTCAAGTGCTAGCGTATTCCCGTTGGGATTATAGCCCACCATTTGAATCTTGTTAGTTCCTATAGGATCTAACCAATCTCTTAAACGACGACTAGAAGTTGCCCCATTCCAAGACACATCCAAACGTCCGTAATTGTCCTCAAATCCGTTGTCGCTCACCCCAGCACAAGCAGCTCCGCCTCCATACAACTGACCTATAATAAGTTGATTTTGATTGAATAAAGGAGAACCTGATGACCCACCTTCGGTTACCCCCAAATCCCAGTCGGTCACTTCCCAAACAGAAGCCCCAAAATAGTTGGCAACTACTGGAGGGTCGTCGTCGCGACAGATTTTCTTAACATCACCATTGGGGTGATGGATGCCCGTAGTCTGTATAGCAGGAGTGGTGCTTCTATCCCAACCAGCGTAATACACATCCCCTGTGGGTATACTGTTTAATTCCATAAGCGAAAAATCAGAACCACTGCTGTTGGCTCTTAATGTTGCGCCATTAATTTCATTAAAAGGGCTATTGGGCGATTGGCTTAAGCTGGTTTGAGCGCAGCTTGCTACAGGGCTGTCCCAATTAAAACGGAAAACCCAGTTGTTTAAGTTGGTGGTGCCGCAGTGGTTGGCCGATAAGAAATAAGGCGTGCCATCATTGGACGTATTGTTAATGAGTGCTCCAGAACAAGCCCCGTTGCCACCAACGACAATCAAGGCAACCGAATTAATCGCGTCTTGCCACCCCACGCCCAGTGGACAATTGACGTCGTGGTTGCAATCTCCCGAATCGTTTAAGCCTTTCACCCGTTTTCCAGGAAAATCACGCATCGAGCGGTACCCGTGTACTACAGCCGCTACGGTCAAGCTTCCTTGTCCTTGTACGTTCCGTGGCTCGTAGTATTCCAACACCAATTCTTCTCCTGTAAGCAGCGTTGTTCCCAATATACGATCCGTATTGTTATTGGCAGCGGTGTAAGCCCCGCGCAATTCTCTGCTGCGCGGATTGTATAAATAGAGGTTAGCCCCGTCGGGCAACTGTACGTTTTCCAACAACAAGTTCATGGTCAACGCATCTTTAGAATACAATCCCAAGCGCCAAATACGACTGCCGTCAGCGAGTGTGTGCCAAGTTCCGCTGTTTTGTAAATTGTACTGTACCAAATGCTTGTACCCGAAACGCCACGGCCCTGTATAATTGGCATCGTTTATTGCATCGGTTTGGCGCTCGGCAGCCAAATCGAAACTGGGCATTATTTTGTAGTCAATTTGCTGGGGAACATTTTTTTCTGTCCAACTTTTGGGGTTTCCTTGGTTAGTCGTTTGCGCTTGCAGACCAAAGAAAGCAGCACAGCAGAGCAGCATAGAGGAGATAGCTATTTTCATACGAAGAAACAAATTGGTTAAATAAAAGGCTAGCCATTGTCCACACAGATCATGTTTACAAAAGGCGCTATAAATGTGGGGCGTATATGTAAAGAACGAAAAAAGAGGCCAAGAATTATAATATTCTTAGTCTCTTTTTAAATTCATTACTATGGTTAACCCCTTCGGTTGAACGCAATTTTGTACGTCAACTATTGCTGCTAATTTTAAATTTCGCTGCTGCTAATCGTCAAACTCAATCATAATTTGGTTCTTTTCTACCCCCGCACCTTTATCTACAGCAATGCGTTTTACCACCGCATCCCCATCGGCCTTAATAACGTTTTCCATTTTCATTGCTTCCAAAATCAAAACCGAATCGCCTTTGGCTACCGCATCGCCTTCTTTGACCAACACCTCCAAGACCAAGCCTGGCATAGGCGCTTTGATGTGGTTGAGTTTTTGGCTGTTCATACTGGAGAAACCTAATTTTTCTGCCAGTAGATCAAACTTATTTTTCAGAGCAATAGCATAAGTATTCGCTCCAATTTGAACTTGTACTGTTTTTGTAGCAGCATCCATTTCTAAGATCGTAGCTTCGTAAGAACGGTGCTGGTATAAAATATGAAAACTGCGCTCGTTAATGGCAATTAAATCCCAATCGAAATCACTGTGTTCAAATTCTAGCGTCTCTTTATCGTTAATTGTCGCTTGGTACATCGCTTATGCTTTAGCTAATTTGGTGACAAAATAAATCTCATAGGCCGAAAAGGCCCCATAAATTAGTAAAAAAGGTAGAATAAAATGTGCGCTGCTTGGTTTTACAGCCAGCGCGTAGGCAATGACCAACAACCCGCAACCCATCAATTTAAAAAGTATGGACACTAGAAAAAGCTGCCCAAACAAATTCTTATTTTCGCTTTTTGCTGCTTTGGAACAAGCCCAATAGACCCCCAT
>CAYUZF010000221.1:1245-8805 GCA_964449615.1 uncultured Aureispira sp. | reverse complement strand
CCATAGGGTTGTTGACGCGGCTTCGCGCTGCCGTAGCACGTCCATTAAAAACAGCTCCTTCGTCGACTTGTAGTTTGTCATAATAAACATCACCAGTAATAACAGCCGTATTGTGGAGGTGAATAAGGGCTGTAGCCGTAATGTCGCCCGTTACTTTTCCTTTGCAAAGCATGGTATGGCACTGCACCTGTCCTTTTATTTGAGCCTTTTCGGACAAGACGATGCGGCCCAAGCATTCTACATCTCCCTCAATTACCCCCTCCAAACGAATGTTGGACTGAGCTTTAAAGTTTCCTTCTATGGTAGTGCCGCTTGCAATGTTACAGACTTCCAATTCTGTGGTGTTCATAGAGCCGTTTTTGCTGCCGTTGTTATCGTTTTTTCCAAACATAAAATAGGGATGTTGGTTATAAAGAGTCAAATTAAGCACTCATCGCTGTTCTTGCACAACAGAAAAGAGCCGTCGAATAAAGTTGGGGTCAAAGAACCAAAGATAATAAAAAATGCAAAAGCGGCTAAACAAATTGCCTGCCCTGTAGCAATTCTTTTGCCTTAGAACCAGTGTTTGTTAAATAAATAGATAAAAAGCAGCCGAACAGTAGCTTTTGTGGAGATTAGTTGCTAATTTTATTAATGAAGTTGTTTAAAAATAGGTCTTCGCGGAAAATATGTGGAGTTTTGGTTCTAATCAAGGCGAAAATTCGATCAATAGCCTTAGCTATTTAGCTAATTTTTAACGCTGAGTAGGGGCAAAAGACCGCGTATTTAGCATGATTACTCATTTTTAAACAACTTCAATAACTAGCACCACTCAAAATAAGCAACTAAAGAATAACGTTACTAGTAACAACAGTACCAACAAAGGCAGCAGAAAAAGTAGTTGTAACCAATAAGGCGTTTTTCTGTTGTGCTTTGTATAAACTCTATTGTAGAACCATCGCCTTACCCCATCAGAAAGGCTTTATAATAATTGAATCATGAAAACAGTACTACTTTTTACCCTGCTTTTGAGCAGTAGTTGGTTGTTGGCGCAGCCCAATTTCAACACCGTTATCAATGCGCTGAAAAGCGGAAATGTTTCTAGCATTGGCAGTTCTATGGAAGAGCAAGTCGAATTGGCGGTAGCCAGTCAGAATGGAACCTACCCCAAAGCACAAGCAATATCTATGGTCAACAGCTTTTTGCAAACCAACAAACCGAGCAGTTGTAGTTTGGTACACAGCGGTTCGGCACGCGATGGCGCTTCTTACTACTGTATTGGCAGCTTAAATGCAGGCGGCAAGAAATACCGCGTGTACATTTTCTTTAAGAAAAATGCCAGCGATTACAAAGTACAAGAAATACGCATTGAGCCAGAGTAAGCAGGCAGTACAGCATGGTATAAAAACCGCTTAGGCCACAAATTATAAAAGCGTTCCGAACAAGAAGTTCGGAACGCTTTTTTGTGGGAGGTGCCAGCAGCACCCATCCAGAATCGACTAAGCTTCGTCAGCGTTGTCAGCTGGAGTTTCCGCAGCAGGTGCTTCCGTTGTTGCCTCTTCGTTAGCAGGAGCCTCTTCAGCAGGAGCTTCCACTTTCTTAGGTGCTTTACCGAAAATCTTCTTGCGACGTGCCTCATCGGCATCTTGCGTCTGAACTTTGCGCTTCTCGATTTTCGCTTCCTTAGCGTCAATCCATTCTTGCAAAAGTTGGTCTGCTTTTTCTTGATCCATTGCCCCTTTGGCAACACCACGCTGTAGGTGTTTTTTATAAAAAACTCCTTTGAACTTAAGAATCGCACGAACGGTATCCGTAGGTTGCGCCCCTTTCATCAACCAATCGTAAGCAGCATCGCGGTCCAAATCAATGGTGGCAGGAATTGTCAATGGATTGTAAGTACCCAATTTCTGGATAAATTTACCATCGCGAGGTGCACGTGCATCAGCAGCTACAATGTGATAAAAAGGTTTCTTCTTGCGTCCATGACGCTGTAAACGGATTTTTAAAGCCATTTTGTATTAACTTTTTTTAGTCAAAAATACCCTGCTTCGCTTGATGAACAAGTAACAGGATTTCTATAAGTGGGGCAAAGATACAAAAAAGCAAAGCTTGAGCAAGTGTTTGCTGTGATTTTCTACCCTTTACTCGCTAAGAAATAAGCATTAACAGAACAATAAGCTTAGAATAAGGCACAGTATTCGTTATTCCCTACACAAAATACCTATCTTTCTACTTACAACCGTCTTATCACGCAAACAATAAATTATGTTACATTATTTTATAGGAATCTGTCTGCTTCTAGGAAGTAGCTACACCGCCTTTAGTCAAGGCATTAAATTTGAAAAGGGGACTTGGGAAGCTGTTGTGGCCAAAGCGCAAGCGCAAAACAAACCGATTTTTGTAGATGCTTACACCACTTGGTGCGGGCCTTGCAAATGGATGGCCAAAGAAGTATTTACCCAAGAAGAAGTAGCGGCTTATGTCAATACGCATTTTGTAGCCTATAAAATGGACATGGAGAAGGGCGAAGGCCCTGCCTTTGCTCGCACCAATAAAATCAACGCTTATCCGACCTTGTTGTATTTCAACAGCGAAGGATTGTTGTTGCACAAAGCCGCAGGCGCACGCAATGCCGAGCAGTTGATCCAACTTTGTGAAGATGCCTTGGACCCAGCCAAACAAATTGGTACGTTCCAAAAACGCTACACGGCGGGCGTTCGCGAGGCAGAATTTTTAAAAGAATACGTCAAAGTCCTAGCAGAGTCGGGCGAAGATGTTTCAGAGCCTTTCGGCGAATATTGGGAAGCCGTGGAAGAGCAAGAGCGCTACAGCAGCGACATGTTGAGTTTGATGGCGCTGGTAACCGAAGATTTCTCGGACGTGCAGAGTCCTTTGACGGCCTATTTGTTGAAAAACAGAGCGGCTTATGAAAAAGAAGTGCCGCAGGAAGTTATAGATTATTATTTGTTGCAAACCTACATTTATTATACCTATGTACTGGCTCAAATGGACGACAACGCCGATACCGAGCAGCAGATTCAGGAATTGTTGGAGTATTATCCCGAAGCACAACCCGATTACAAAGCGCGTCTGGAATTTTACCGTGCGGCTTTAGAGTCGCCTCCAGAGGAAAAAAAGGTCAACCGCGCCCGCAAACGTTATCTTAAAACAACGATTGACATGAGCGAATTGGACGAGCTGGCTTGGAATCTACTCTCGGAAGCTTCGGCCACCAAAAAAGAATTGAAAGAGGCTTTGAAGTGGATGGAGCGTTCGACGGAAACCAACGCCCATTATTACAACCTGCACATCAAAGCAGCAATTTTACAGGCCTTGGGTCAAGAAAACAAAGCCATCCCCGTAGCCCAAAAAGCATTGGAGTTGGGTGCCGAAATGGAATTGAACGAAGAAGAAATGGAAGAAACCCGCGCTTTATTAAAAAAGATGCAGTCCTAGGAGCGCATCGCATACGTCCAAGTTGCTAAAGAAATCATAGACGCCCGCTGTATGGTGCGGGCGTCTACCATTCATTAAGCTTTCTGCAAGGTAAACCCAAAGGTAGAACCAACATTCAGACGACTGCGCGCCGTAATGGTCTGCCCATGTGCCTCCAAGATGTGTTTAACAATGGCTAGGCCCAGTCCTGTACCGCCTTCGGCCCTAGAGCGCCCCTTGTCTACCCGATAAAAACGCTCAAACAAGCGCGGCAAATGTTCTTGGTCGATGCCTTTGCCATCGTCGGTAATTTCCACCAAAACCGTGTTGTCCAGATTGTGAAAATCCACCAACGTTTGGCCGCCCTCTTTGCCGTATTTAATGGAGTTGCTAATCAAATTGACCAAAACGCGGCGAATGCTTTCCACATCTGCTTTGACCAGAAGCGGTTTTTGATTGGGATTTTTGAAGGCGAGGTGAATATCTACTTGAGAGGCTTTCAATTCACTGTCGTCCAAGACATCTTGCACCAACTGGCAGATGTTGAACTCAATAACATCTAATTGTAGTTTTTGCGCTTCAAACTTAGAAATGTAGCCCAAATCGGCGACAATACTTGCCATGCGTTCGGTGTTTTCGGCAGCGCGTTTGAGGTATTTGTAATTGATGTCGGGGTCGTCCATGCCGCCGTCCAACAGCGTATGTAAGTAGCCTTGTATATTAAAAATAGGCGTTTTTAGCTCATGCGAAACGTTGCCCATAAATTCGCGACGGTAGACCTCCATGCTTTTTAAACTAGAAATTTCCTTCGTCCAACTGCGCGCCCACTGCATCACTTCCTGCTCCACCTCATCAATCATATGTTTTTTCATGTCAATGCTCACAATACTGTTGGTGGTAGGCGATTGCATGTTGTAAATGGTCTTATAAATAAGATTGATTTTGCGGTAAATAAAATCGTGCATGGCGCGGTAGACCGCCAAGTAGCCCATGAGCAAGGCCAATAGCGGAAGGCAAAGCACCAGCCACCAAGATAGGCTTGCGGGAAAAATGATTTTGATGAGCAACACCACAATCAAGACCGCCGCGGTAATGTTGATTGCCGTCAGGCGTACCAATTGTTCGGGGCTGGGGTTTTTGATAGAAAAAAAGAACATGTGCTAAGTGTTTAAGTTAAGACAAGTTCCTAAAATTCAAACTTATATCCAATTCCCTTAATGGTTTTAATGTAACCTTCGCCTACTTTTTCTCGAATTTTACGAATGTGTACATCAATGGTGCGGTTGCCTACAATAACGTTGCTGCCCCAAATTTTATTAAAAATCTCTTCTCTAGTAAAAACTTTTCCAGGCTTGGAAGCCAAGAGGCAAAGCAGTTCAAATTCTTTTTTGGCCAGCGAAATTTTATCTTCTTGGCCTTTGCGCTGTACAATAAATTGTTCTTTGTTGATGTGCAAATCGGCCACTTCAATGACGTTCTTATTTTCGCTGGGATTTTTTTTATGAAAACGACGCAAAAGCGCATTGATCCGACTGATTAGTACTCTTGGGCGAATGGGTTTGTTGATGTAATCGTCACCGCCTACCTCAAAACCTACAATTTGTGAATAGTCTTCGCTGCGGGCGGTCAAAAAGGCTATGAGGGTATTTTCAAACTCGGGTAGGGCGCGCAACTCTTTGCAAACTTCTACACCGTCCATTTCGGGCATCATAATATCGAGCAAAACCAGATGCGGCTGTACGCGTTTGGCGGTCTCTAATGCCTCTAAACCGTTGGCTGCTTGGTGCACTTCAAATCCCTCTTTTTTTAAATTATAGCAAACAAATTCTAAAATATCTGGTTCATCGTCTGCTATCAACAATTTGTAATCACTTGGATTCATGGTAACAAAAATTAGATGGTGAAGGAGTATTAAGTGCAGTGAAAGAAAGCTAACTTATTGCAAGTTAGTTTGTTATGCTTTCCTGTTTTACAATGAAAATAAAAGAACTAGATGATTTCTTGAACAAAAATAAACCTTACAATAGGAAAGTTACGACGGCTTATATTAAGTTATTGTTAGAAATAGAACCTTGCCAAAAGACAGCGCAAAAATAAGCAAAAAAACTAGACTCGAACCGTCTTTATTAATTTAAAAGAACATAAATTACTGCTTCTTGTTAGAACAAGGGGAAAATCTTCTCACACACACAAAATTACCACGCCCAAAAGATATGGTACACGTCGAACAATACCAGACTGTTTTAGCCAAAACCAGAGAGCAGCAAGCCCAATTAATTGCCGTTTCTAAGACCCAACCCAATTCAATTATTCAAGCGTTATACGACTTGGGGCAGCGCGATTTTGGAGAAAATAAAGTACAAGAATTGGTCGAAAAATTTGAAACATTGCCGCAAGACATTCGCTGGCATTTGATCGGAAGTTTGCAGCGCAACAAAGTGAAGTACATCGCGCCTTTTGTGCACCTCATTCATTCTATCGACAGCCTCCGATTGCTAAAGGAAGTCAACAAACAGGCCACTAAACACGAACGAATAATCGACGTTCTGTTGCAATTCCACATAGCACAGGAAGATACCAAATCGGGACTCAATTGGGAAGAGGCCATCGAATTGCTGGAAAGTGAGGACTACGCTGCTTTGAAAAATGTACGTGTAGTAGGTGTGATGGGAATGGCGACCTATACCCAAGAACACGCCCAAGTAAGCAGAATTCGACCATTTGCAACGCCATTTTGCACACTTAAAAGCCGATTATTTTGCCGAACAAGCTTCGTTTAAAGAGTTGTCTATGGGCATGTCAGGCGATTATGAATTGGCCTTAGAGGCAGGGAGTACCATGGTGCGTGTAGGGTCTTTATTATTTGGAGCAAGGTAAACAGACAAATGACTATAGAACATCGTTTATACACCAGCCCTGATTTTTTGGAAGGGGAAGCCCACTTGTTGAACCAATTTTTTGATAGAGGATTGCCTTGGTTGCATCTGCGCAAACCCAGCGGTAGCGTAGAAAATTGCCGCTCTTTACTAGAGGGCATCGACCAAGCGCATTATTCAAAAATTATTGTACACCAACATTGGCAGTTGGTCGAGGAGTTTGGCCTAGGGGGCATCCATTGGACGGAAATTCGCCGCGCTACGGAAACCCCCAGCCAGTTTGCCGAAGAACTGCGCAAACAAAAAGCAAAAGGCTACCAAGTCGGCACTTCCATCCATCAACCTGGACAACTGCAAGAAATGCCTGAATCACTGGATTACGTAACGGTGAGTCCCATATTTGAAAGCATTTCTAAGCCTAATTATATGGTCAGCCATACGTGGTACGATCGGGGCGAACACGCTTTTTTACTGGTGGGGTTGGGGGGCATTGCTCCGCCGCGCCTAGCCGAAGTGCGTACGCGTGGATTCAAGTCGGTGGCTCTATTGGGGGCAATTTGGAAACATCCAGCACAAGCTTTTGAAAATTACCAACAACTATGTCAAGCGTTAGCACAACTCGACCTTATGCCCTAAGTATAGCGGGCTTTGACCCCAGCGGGGGAGCAGGACTATTGGCGGATGCCAAAGCGATGGAGGCACAAGGCGTTTATGGGTTGACGGTAGCTACTGCGATAACGGTGCAGCACGAATCGGTTTTTGAACAGGTAGAATGGCTAAACAGCGCACTCCTTGTACAACAATTGGAACTGCTTTTGAGCCGATATCCCATCTCATTTTGCAAAATAGGGCTGATAAAAAATTGGCAGCAATTGCAAGAAGTAACAGCGTTTTTGCGGCAAGCCAACCCTAATATTTTTATTGTGGTGGATCCTATTTTTAGAGCGAGTGCGGGCTTTGATTTTGAACATGCTACTTCGCTAGATGCTTTGAAAACTTGGTTGCCTACAATTGATCTGCTAACGCCCAATGCACAAGAGTTGGAGCGGTTGGGTGGGGGGCGAGATTTGCTCGCTACGGCACAGCTGCTTTCTAATTATTGCAACGTATTGTACAAAGGAGGACACAACCGCAATAGAAAAGGCGTTGATATTTTACTACAAGGCACCACACAAGAAGTACTGCATCCCAGCCATTTGTCCAATTATGAAAAACATGGATCGGGCTGTGTCTTGTCGGCTAGCATTGTGGCTCAGTTGGCACAAGGACA
>CAYUZF010000221.1:0-1235 GCA_964449615.1 uncultured Aureispira sp. | reverse complement strand
GCCGCACAAAAGCGTATACCACGCGGTTTTTGGACTCTACCGCGGGCTTGTTGGGGTATCATTTCTAAAAAGAACTTACTATTTCTAACATGGTTTACAAACGAAAAACTCCTTTGCCACGACTGCATTTTGTTACACAGGGCACAACGGTAGCGGCTCATCTGGAGCAGGTAAAACGCCTGAGTCAGGCAGGTTGTCCGTGGATTCAATTGCGGCTCAAAAATGTATCTCCCACAACTTACCGAGCTGCGGCAGCAGAAGCACGGGCTATTTGCCAACAACAAGGTACCTTGTTGACGATCAACGACAGTATAGAAACGGCTATACGGCACCTGCTTTGGTGCGCAAGCAATACCCTGGCACCATCATTGGAGCAACTGCCAATACTTGGGAAGACGTGCAGCGCTTGGCCGATGCCCCCATAGACTACATTGGTTTGGGCCCTTTGCGTTTTACTACTACCAAAAAGAAACTCAGTCCCATTTTAGGGTTAGAGGGCTACCGCTCTATTTTGGGTAGAATGGCAGCAGCCAGCATCAATATTCCTGTCTTGGCAATTGGTGGCGTTGTAGAGGCAGATGTTGCTCCTTTGCGCCAGTTGGGCGTTTGGGGGGTAGCGGTTTCGGGACTATTGGCACAAAGTGATGAACCACAGCCGCTTATGAAAAGATTGTTGGAGTGATTTTTGCTGTTCTAACTAAGCTCTCTTAATACTAACTTAACACGGTTCTAGTTTTGTGAATTTAGCGTGAAATAGATTTCTTATAGTTTTAAAGATTTTATGACCTATTTTTACAGTTAAAAGTCCTTCTTTTACAGCTGATTTCAAATGTGACTGTATAACTGTACAACATGATTCCTGCTGTAGAAGAACAAGAAATGACAACGACTACTAACGCTAGAAACGACAAACCGCGCCTCAATGCGGTTAAGCAAGCGTTAATTTACTTAAAGCGTTCTGATTTGGTGTACCAGCTTCCTTTGGCGCGCGAAGCGGCTATTCGCATTTTAGAAGTGGGCTGTTTGGCGGGATATACGTTGCAGCAATTTGCCATGCATTTTGTCAATGCCCAGATTGTAGGCTTGGAGCGCTCCGCACATTGGTTGGAAGAGACAAAAAATAGCCTACAAGCCTATCAGCATCGCTTGGATTTATTGGAAGCGCCTTACACCGAAAAATCTTTTGCTACCAAAAATTCTTTTGATGTTTTGTTGTTCTCTTATCAATTGTCTAA
>CAYUZF010000220.1:6806-8808 GCA_964449615.1 uncultured Aureispira sp. | reverse complement strand
CAAGATACCCTTGCTGGCTCCAATGTTGGCTCCGCGACTGCTCAAAGCGGTCTGCCCGTTGAGTTGGGCGTATTTGTAAGACATAGTGGTGTCGTTGAACCCCGTATAGCCTAAGGAAGAGTTGACCACATCTACCCCCAAACTATCTGCGCGTTCCAATGCCGCGACCCAATTAAATTCTTCGGTTCTAAACTCGCCGCGTACATCTTCGGTCTTAAATAAATAATAAGACGCATCGGGTGCTGTTCCCACGATCAAATAAGGAGACTTGGACGCCATCGTTCCGAGTACATTGGTGCCGTGCGTACTGCTTTCGTACACCTGCTCATCGCCCTCTACAAAATCATGTGTGCCCAGTAGGCGATCCTCCGCATACAAGCTGTCAAATACAGGCATATTAGGCACGGACAAAAAGCCGCCATCAAACACCGCTACGTGTACTTCTTGGCCGCTGTAACCGTATTTGTGCAACAGATCACCTCCTAACATTTTGATTTGGTTGGCAGCGTCTCCGTAGTAATCAATCTGGTGTTTACTCGGGTCAATTTTGGGCTTGGTTTTCTTTAGTTTGGGCTGGCTTACCACTCTATATTTGCCCAAAGGCAGCACCGCTTTTACAAACGGCAGCGCTTCTATTTTTTGCAAAACAGCTTTGTCCGTGGTGTGTACCGCCAAAGAATTGAGCCATTTGGAACGGGCGTGTATGGGCGCGCCCAACGCTTCGATAGCGGCGATGTATGCGGGAGTAATGGGCAAATCTGTTTCGTCAATGGCAATGCCCATTGTTTGGCGACGCTCCAGCGCACGCGGCGATAAAAAGTCTTGCGGACGAAATACGCTGTAAGGCGTGTTGTCTTTATCCGTTAATTCTACCCAGTGCAAACTGTGGTTGTGGTGATTGTAATCCTCTTTTTGAGCTTGACTCATCAACCAACAGAAAAGCAAAGGAAATAGTAAACCTAGTTTCATAATAAAAATTGAATAGTAGAAATGTCCAGCAAAACTGCTAAAAATAACAGCACCTACTTAAAAATGTTTTGTACGCCCAACGCATAGTAAAAAAGGGCAGAAAGAAGAAGAAGACCGAAGGTTCTAGCGCAAAAGCCGCAGCCAATGGGTAGTTCCCGCATAATCTAAGCGCAACACAAAAACGCCTTTTCCGCAACGTGCCAACCCTGCTAGCGAGATTTTATTGATCTGTCCTGCTCGCACCCAAGTTTTTTTTTCTTCACAAAGCTCGCCTTGCAAATTCAATACTTGCATGTGCAACAACTTGTCTTCCGCTTCTGGACTTTTATGTTCCATATAAACGTGAACCTGTTGGTTCACCAAGCGGTATTTTTGATCTATTTGACCTTGACTATTAATAAAAATACTAGAATCGGCCAAGCTTTTGAAGGCTTGCCAAAAATCGGGTAGGCCATAACCCAGCAGCGTATCAGGTTGGTTGGCTTGGTGGCCGCTTTCGCGAATGGCTTGGCGCAAACGGCTGTTGGGAAGGTCGGGATACGCTTGTTTGAGCGAGGCAGCCAATCCCGCAATAACAGGGCAAGCATAAGAAGTGCCTTCTCCCAAACCCACTTCGTAGCGCACCATACTGGCATAGGCCGTAGCTGTACCAATAGCGGCCACATCGGGTTTTAAGCGCTGGTCTGCGGTGGGGCCAACCGAACTAAAGGAGCCGTGTGTGCGTTCGGGGCTACAAGCCGCTACACTCAATACCTGTGCCACATCCGCAGGTGCTGCCAACGTTCGCCATGCTTTTCGGCCATCGTTTCCCGCTGCATTGACGACCAACAACCCTCTTTCGGAAGCCCACGCCGCTGCTCGACTAATCAACGTGGTTTGTCCGTCGAGGTCTTCTTTTTTATAAGAAAAAGCAGGATTGCGGAAACTGTGGTAGCCCATCGAGGAATTGATGATTTCCACGCCAAGGCTGTCGGCATACTCGGCAGCAAGCAGCCAATAAAATTCCTCAGCGGGATACTCGCCGCGCACATCC
>CAYUZF010000220.1:6525-6796 GCA_964449615.1 uncultured Aureispira sp. | reverse complement strand
ACTGGCATCTGGAGCCGTGCCTACCAATAGATGCGGGCGATTGGCGGCCATTACCGACCAGACACTGTTGCCGTGGGCGCTGCTTTCGTAGACAAAAGTGTCCCCCTCTACAAAATCGCGCATGCCCAACAGCCGTCCTTGCAGATACACGCTGTCAAAAACCGCCATTCTATACGCATTGCTAAACCCTGCATCAATTACCGCCAAATGCACCCCCTTGCCGCGAAAACCCAACTCGTGCAAATAATGGCCTCGGTGTTGTTTGATTTGG
>CAYUZF010000220.1:5609-6515 GCA_964449615.1 uncultured Aureispira sp. | reverse complement strand
TGCCTAAGCCGTAGTAATTTTTACGATGTTGGCTGCTGTCCATTGGCGGACGCTTGGTGTATAGTTTGCTTGCTCTGGCTTTTCGGTGGTACCCCAAACCTTCTACTTTTTCAACAAAAGGCAACGCAGCGATGCTGTCCAAGAGTTGAGCATCTTGAGTGTGTATGGCTACGGCATTGAGCCATTTGGAACGGCCGTGTAAGGCAGCGCCCAAGTCGGCTAGTTGCTGGCAGTAATCTTCACAAACGGGAAGGTCTTGCAGGGTGATCAAAACGCCTTGTTGTTGTCGCCGTTCTAAGGCGCGGGCGCTCAAAAACTCTTGTGGCCGCAGAAGGCTGTGGTCTTGGCAGGCTTTGTCTTTAAAATATACACCGTGTAAGCTGTAACGTGTAGGTTTGGGGGGCTGTGCCAATAGCGTATTCGCCGAAAGGCTCCAAAAAAAACAACACCCTATAAAAATCCAGTTACTCATGGCTAAATATTACTAAAAACTTGTTGGTAAAATTGTTGGAGGCGCACCGCTTCCTTTTCCCAAATCCAAACTTGACTAGCTGTTTGACAAGCTTTTTGATAGTCGGCGTATTGTTGGGGATCTTGTGTGAGTGCTCGCAGGGTTTGCACTAAGGTATCGTTTTTCAAGTCTGGCAAAGCAATGCCAACCGCGTGTTCGTGAAGCAGTGCCGTGTATTCTGGAAAGGCCATGTTGACCGATGGTTTATAAGCCTGTACATAATCAAAAAACTTATTGGCTAAGGAATAATAATAATTCAATCCTTTGTTTTGCAATAAATTTAAGCCAAAATGTGCTTTTTGGGTTAATTCTGTCAACTGTTCGGGGGGGACATAGCCCCAAAAGGTAACCTGTTGCTGAAGATCCAACTCGGCTACCAATTGTCGCAAAGCCGC
>CAYUZF010000220.1:0-5508 GCA_964449615.1 uncultured Aureispira sp. | reverse complement strand
GGCTTCAGCATCAATTTTTCAGCAGGAGGTGTTTTCTGGAAAGGAACGTTGCGAATAACGGCAAAAGCAGTGCCATAGCGTTCTTGAAAAACTCGCTGTAAGCTGCCGCAAACGGTGTAAGCGTATTTTAGTTGGGGAATAATCCACTGGGCCAAACGCTCCCAAATGCGTTGTACGCCAGGGCGCTCCACTACTTCAGGAACTTCTGTAAAATACTCGTGCGCATCGTAAATGCAAGGTTTGCGTTTCCATTTGGCCACCCAATACCCCGCTAATAAGGTATCCAAGTCAACGCTGCAAATGGCGTCCAAACGCCGCGTGGTCAAGTACAACAACAAGCGCCAATTGTACTCCAAATAAAACAATTTGCCTTTGTCAAACCAACAGCGCAAGCGTTTTTGAGCGAATGGTTGTTCTGTTAATGGTTTAGAATTAGGCCGCAGCCGTCCCACTAGACAGACGTCGTAACCGCCTTGTACAAGTGTGGTGGCAATACGAATCATGCGTTGGTCGTAAGTCAAGTCGTTGGTGACGGTGAGGTAGATTTTTTTGGCAGACATAGATAGGCAGCGTGTGTAAAAGCGCTAGACCAACAAGAGCCACCTCTTATTACAAAAGGCGGCTCTTGAGTGTCCGAGCTAAGAAAGCACGAATATAGTCAAAAAACTAAAAACTAGGTGTTTTCCAGTTCTTCTACTGCTTCTTCGGCAGCTTCTTCAAATTCTTGCTCGAAGGCATCTATATCATCTTGTAGTTCTTCGTTTTCTTTGGCATCTTCTAAAATACTTTCCAAAGCGCCGTTTTTGTACATCTGCTCCCAAATCAGTAGGCTACTTTTTAGGGCATTCATGTCTTTATCTTTGGTGTCAGAGTACATCTTGATTTTTTCCCCTTTGCCAACGATGTAAGCCGTCTCGATGTTTTGGTATTTCATGTTCTCGGACAATTGAGACAAAACCATAGGATTCATTGGCAATGCTTTGGCGATTACGTCAAAGTTTTCGTTCAAGACGCGGTAATCTAGGTACATGCCCAACCACCCTTCTTGCAAAGGTTTGATGTTGTTGTTGGTGCTTCCGCTTAATGCCTGCTCAAACAAATTCATGTTGTTGCTAATTACCAACGCATCGCCTACTACTTTGGCGTAGAATTTAGGCATTTCGTTGCCCATCATATCGGTACCACGAGAGAAAACGTAGTTTTCGCCTTCTTTCTTGAATACCATAGATAGGGGCGCTTTTCCGAATAGCCCTTCGATGAATGCTTTGTCTTTGATGCCCAAAGCGGCCACCATCATGGGCTCCGAACTGCCATCGGCAGGAGGGTACAAACCCGCCGCCAAATCTCCTGTAATGCCTTCTTCGATGGCACCCAAACTCAAACCGAACATAGCCAATTGGCCGTCTACCGTAGCATCCAGACCGCGCTTGGTCAAGAAGTTCAACACACCTTTGCCGTTTACGCCAAAAGAGAACGCCGCACCCAAATTGCCCTCAGGCAAATAGTTGGCGTAGTTAACCGCCATTTGGTCGGCTACCAAATCACCCAATTCTTCTTTTAGTTCATCGCTAAATTGGAAGGCCAATTCACCTTCTGATTTTCCTTTTTTAAAATCGCTGTAGCCGTACAGGGTATTGCCTTTTAAGCCCTCTACAGGAATGGCAGCGCCTGCCATGGCGCCTTCCACTTGCATTTTAGTTCGAGCATCGCTCAATATGGTTTCCATGATGGGATCTGCATCCATCCAGTAGGCCATGTCTTTGCCTGTAGGAATTTGATCGGCAAATTTTTTGTTGTCGCGGATGCCGTTGCCTTCAGGAGCAACCATCGCTTTGATTTTTGCAGCATCGTTGAAGGTGGTCAAGGCTACAATAGCTCCACTTTGTACCAAGTGGGCGTCGTCGTCCATGCTGTAGAGGGTATAACCATCACCTTCAGCAGTAGTCATGTCTGTTACTTCTTTAGTGGCTTCTGCGATGGCTGCTTTGAGTTTTTCAAGATCAGAAACGGGAAAGATCATAGCAAATTCCCAAGTTTCGTTTTTAGGCGCAGGAGAGAAGTACATGCCCATGTTGCCCGTTAGATCGAGGCCAGCTTCCGCAGGGTCTTTGATGAAAGCCACCAAAGCGGGGTTCTTTTCTTTTACTTCTTCTACGAATTTACCGAACACTTCGGTTTTTTGAAAGGCATCGTAGTCGGCCTTTTCTAGCATACTGTTGACGTTCATTAAGAAAACACCAGAGGCCGTAGAGGGAATGGAAGTAGCAACATCGTTGGCAGCGCCAGGTTTGACTTTGCTATCATTACAAGCACTTAAAAAAAGTACTGCTGACAAGAGAATAAGGGTGCTTATTCGTTGGATTGTTTTTAACATTTGTAGATTATAAAGTTTTATAAATAAAAGAGTAGGTGCTTAGAAAGACAGGAACTGCCAAACAAATACATCGATGTATATCGTTGCTGGGTTGAAAAACGTGCTCGTAAATTGTTGGACATAAAAATACGAAAAGCTATTGCCTTTACGAATTACATGCTCTCTAAACCCCATTGTGTTCGAAAAAATTCGCAAATTAGCTATTATTTTTCATTTGTAAAGCTATAATTCGATGAAACTAGCTCTTTATAGTGCTGTACTGTGCTTACTTGGTCTGTTTTTTTCTTGTACACCTGATGCTACCTCTGATACGCCTAAAGGCGGAAGTATTGCCACAGTTGGGGTCGATACGACTATCGGTTATTGTTACCAACTCTACAACGATGTTATACAAGAAGGATTAGAAATAAAAATTGAAGGCGGGAAAGTAGTAGGTCAAGGCATTCGGACGTACCGAGAAAACCAAAATATATATACGTTGCGGTTTGAGGGCGACTTGGTAGGGGACAAAGCCGAGGTAACTGTTTATGCACAGAACACCCGCAACAAGGAGATTCCTGTGGTGACCCATCGCGAAGACTGGACACTGGGCGATAAACAATTATTGGTAGAAAGACGTAATATAGACGAGCAAGAAGGACAATTTACATTTGTGCGAACGCGTTGTCAATTGTACAACAATGTTGATACTACCCTTTATGATATGTTTGGCGCTTACAACGATGGCCATGCGGTGGTTGGTAGAGAGGGCTACTATGGCTTAATAAACGAAGCAGGAGAATTTACCATTCCTATGCGTTATCGCGATCTGGGCAATGCTAGTGAGGGCTATATTACGTTTTACGACGAAGACTTAGGCATGTATGGCTTGTTGGATCTCAATGGTAACGTCATGATAGAACCTAAATATGTAGAAATGATGGGGTTTAGTGAAGGGTTGGCAGCATTTATGAATGAAGAAGGAATGTGGGGCTTCTTGGACAAGGATTTAGCAGTGGCTATTCCTGCTCAATATTACGGTGTGCATTTCTTTAAAGGCGACCCTGCCCGAAAATCTTTTCAAGAAGGTTTGGCAAATGTGCAACTAGAGAACAACCGTTGGAGTTTTATTAATAAGAAGGGAGAAGTCGTCATTCGTGGAGACTTTATCTATGCCGAGCCGTTTAAGGAAGGGCGCGCCCGTGTTTTTAAAGACAACAAATGGTATTTTATTAATAAATCAGGAGACTGTATAGAAAATTGTGAGGAGTAACCCCCGTTTTTTATACACACAGCAAAGTATACAATCAACTACTTCAAAACTATCAATCAATATGAAGCAACTTAGCCTAATTATTTTTTTACTCCTGGGGAGTAGTCTGTACCTTCAAGCGCAGCCCCCAGAGGGGCACGGCGAAAATTTGGTGCCCAACCACGATTTTGAACAGTTGGTCGGCAGTCGTCCAGAAGCAGATGTAGATGGGTCGGGTATTTTTCGTTATAATATGGTAGAGTGGAAAAGCCCTACTATGACCACGCCCGATGTCAAAATTTCGCTGCCTTCGGAGGTCAAACAGGCCAAACGACAGGGCATTAACATAGACGCCGCGCATTCGGGCTATAAAATGGTGGGCATTCTTACCCATAACCCCGATTCCAAACGCTCGGATACCTACCGCGAGTACATCCAAGTAAAACTCAAACAACCTTTGCTAAAAGGAGAGGAGTACTATTGCGAATTCTGGGTTTGCCGCGCTCGGTTGTCGCGTTATATCTCCAACAACTTGGGCGTGGTGTTGTCGCCAACGCCCTTGATGGAAGAAGGCTGGAAACCACTAGTTGGCATTAAGCCCGATTACAACCACGATGGCTTAATCAACGAAAACAAACGCGAGTGGCAGCGCATCTCTTTTACGTTTACCTCACCCAACCGCTCCGAGTTTTTGTGCATTGGCAATTTTTTCGGCAACGAAGAAACCAAAATGGTAGAAGCCAAAGATGCCCCAGAGGTTACGGTAGATGAACAGGCGTACGACAATGCCTATTATTTAATTGACGATGTGATGTTGTGCGTGACGCAATACGTAGAGCCAGAGCCTGTGGCACCGCCACCGCCACCAGAAGTAGGTGCCGTTATTAAGTTGGATCGCGTTTATTTTGAAACGGCTAAATGGGACTTACTGCCCGAATCCAACGAGCAGTTGGACGAATTGGTAGCCTTGATGGAGGAATATCCCACCATGCAAATCGAAATCCACGGCCACACCGACAGCCGCGGCGGAGACAGCTACAACCAAAATTTATCGGAAAACCGCACCAAATCGGTATACACCTACTTGGTAGACAACGGCATTGATGCCGAGCGCATGAAATACATTGGCTACGGCGAAGAAAAACCCATTGCGGACAACAAATATGCCGATGGCCGCCAGTTGAACCGTCGGGTAGAGTTTGTGGTGACAGCCATCGAGGCCGAAAATACCACCATCGAACACGTCAATGAAGTTGATCCTTATACGGACGCGGACTAAGGTGTTCTATTTTTTATACTAGTAGAAATGCTCGTTTTGACTCTCTTCCAAGAGTTAAAACGAGTTTTTTTGTTTTGTAGATGCTTTGGAATATGCAACTTCATCCAAGTCTCTGTTGAGCTACACCGAAAACAGCCGCTACCGCTCAACACTGGCACTAACCCCTTTGCATTCTAAACACTTCACTAGCAAAAGAAACAGCGCTGTACAAATAACGCTACCCATTTTTAAGTAGGCGGATTAAACACCCCTCGCTCAACTTCTGCCAATTCATTTTTCAGTTGTTGCGCTAAGGTATTATACTGCTTGATTTGTACATTTTCCGATTGCAAATGGTGGTCAAAATCGGCAAACTGGTCGTTAATTTTATCTTTGATTTGAAGAAAATAGCTGCTTAGGCGCGTTTGCAAATCGGTTTCGAAGGCTTGGCGCTTTTTGGCCAGGGCGTCTTTGATGGCGTTGATGTATTGGCCTTTTTTGGTAACGGCGATGCCGCCCGCTACGACCAAACCCAAACCCGTCGCGATGCCGCCTGTGATGTCCAACACCGAAGCGTTGGCGATGAGCGTAAGCGCCCCGCCCACAGCAGCTAGGCCACCTGCAACGTTCACACCCGTGTAATCC
>CAYUZF010000219.1:5023-8853 GCA_964449615.1 uncultured Aureispira sp. | reverse complement strand
GTCTGTAGGCCAAATTGCTGAATTAGTTGGTGGGTACGTTGGATGAATTGGGTTACCTTTTCGCCGCCAACGGGAATGAAATAACTGTTTTGATACAATTTGGGTTGGTAGCCAAAGCGCTGAAAAAGACGACTAAAATTCTTAGACCAATAATAATCACAGTCGCCCCAAAAAAGTCCCTGCCGCGGATGTTGAGCGTTAGAAAATGCCAGGCGTTTGTGAGCGGGTTTTCCTCGGTCTTTGTAAAAAACGGTATTGGCAAAATTAGGAAAAAAATGCATCAGTCCACTGGCAATAACCTTACTCAAGAACAACCATTTACTAGGGCGAACCTCCTGCTTCACTTTTTTGTAAGAAGGGGTGCCCAATACCGAATGCAGCTTTCCTTTGTAAGTATAAAAGAAAATACCTTGTGTACGTAAGTCGTCCATATTGGTAAAATTCTCCAATTTGCGCAGGTGTAGCCGCTGTTCTATACGGTCAACATCGTCAAAATCGCTGGCCTGTATGTCAATGCTTCTACGATAAATCCCAGAAAACCCATGCCGCCAATTACCCCACAAAATAAGTCGCTGTTTTCTGTTCTAGAGCAGTGGTAAAGGGTACCGTCCACTGTCATGAACTTGAAAGACAAACAATGCGTCCCTTCTTTGCCCACAACAGGCGTCCAGACGCTGCCCGAATTAATAGACAACGTTCCTCCGACGGTAGGCGCAGAGCCCGTGACACAGGTATACAATAGGCAGTGGCTGGCATAAGCTACGTCAAATACCTTTCCCCAACTGGCTCCTGCACCTGCTACGACCGTCCCAGCTACAGGGTCGCAAGTTACTTGGTCAAAGTGCCGCATAGAAATGACAACATCTTGGCTACCGTTCTGACGATCAAAGGAATTAAACGAACCACCTGGTATAATGCTGCGGTTGTTGGCTCGGCAAAACTGTAAGGCTTCGCGCAATTCTTCTAGTGTAGTCGGATAAAAAATTTCTGCGGTGTATTGGTAAATATTTCCATAAGAGCAATAGGTTTTAAATTCTTTTTTCATGGTTGGTTGAATTGATGTTGCGCGTGAGCCGCGCAGGGTTATAAAGGAGTCCTCTTTTGAATGGTAAAGAGGGGATATACGGGATATAAGCACGTTTTACAAACGCGGTTTGCTGCTTAGATAGAGGACAGTTACAGGTGTAAAAACCCAACGGTTGTGTATGTGTTTAAACTATTATTACTAAAATAGGTACAGTCCTTTTTTGAATAAAGGGCCAAAGAATCCAGAAGGATGGGGCTAGTAGTATCATGGGACTTTCTTCTTACAGAGCCGTAGAAGAAAGGGTAGGTTTTCACGGGTAAAACGGCTGGAATAACCAGTTGGAATTAGCTAAAGGGTAATTTGTAAAGAGGCGTTGCCTTTCTTAAGTTGATGCCATGCCTTCTCCAAAATAACTCGGGAAGTACTGCTCAAAAAAATCAGACATGAGTATTCCGTTGGGATCGTATTGGTCTTTTAACTGTTTAAATTCAATTAGAGCAGGGGCGTACATCTGTTCTAAAATTATAGGCTCCACAAAGCAGTTCTTAGACAGATTGATAAAACCTCCCATCTCTAAGGCCAGTTGGTTAAGTTCGGTATAACAAGTGAGTAAATTATCGCGGTTTGTTTGCTCCATAAAAGTCGTATTGATATAAAAACCAGCCGTAGTTTTGGAACAAGAGAGCGTAAAGGGAACATCATCTTTGGGAATGTGCAACACGTCAAACATAAAGGTCTGTAAGCCCAATTGCTGGCTGAGTTCGTAAGTGCGCTTTGTGAATTCGGTAACTTTATCTTCCCCTAGAGGAATAAAATAGCTGTTTTGGTACATCTTGGGTTCGTAGCCCAATCGCTGAAAAAAACGACTGAATTTTCTGGACCATTGAAAGTCTGGTTCTGCCCAAAAAATTCCGTGGCGGGGGTGGTTCATATTGGCGAGCACCATGCGCTTTTTGGGCGTTTTGCCGCGATCTTTAAATATAACGGTATTGGCCAGTTTTGGAAAAAAGCGGATCATTCCGCTCGCCAAAACACTGCTTGTAAACAATAACTTATTGAGTTTGACCTCTTTTTGAACGCGCTGGTAAGAGTGGTCGCCTCTCAAAAAACGCGGCTCCCCTTTGTACAAATAAAAGAGCGTGCCTTGTGAGCGCACTTGCTCGAAACTTGGCTTTCCTTCTGCTTTGCGCAAGTCCAAACGCTGTTCTAGATCGTCAATGTCGTCAAAATCTTTTGTACGTAGTTGAATGGCAAAGGGGCCACCGACCGACAGAACTTGGTACGTTATTTCTACAATAAACCCCAACATACCCATACCACCAATGACCCCTAAAAATAACGCTCTATTTTCTGTCCTAGAGCAATGGTGTACAGTGCCGTCTACGGTCATAAATGTAAACGATAAACAATGCCTGCCTTCTTTGCCCACGCTCGGCGTCCAAACACTACAAGAGTTGATGGATAAAGTGCCTCCTGCGGTAGGAGTAGCCCCTGTGATGCAGGTGTACAAAAGGCAATGCTTGGCATAAGCAACGTCGAATATTTTTCCCCAACTTGCCCCAGCGCCAGTGGTTAGCGTACCTTTATCGGGATCGCAAACAACATGGTCAAAATGGCGCATAGAAATAACAACATCGCAGCTACCATTTTGCCGATCAAAGGAGTTGAACGAACCTCCAGGAGTGATGCGGCGCTTGTTTTTTTGACAAAATTGCAGGGTTTTTCTTAAATCTTCTACCGTTTTAGGATAAAAAACCTCTGCGGTATGTTGGTAAATATTTCCGTAAGAATAATAGGTTTTAAGTTCTCCTTTCATGGTTATAGCACTTGAGGGTAAATGTTAGTGCTGTACATACACAACACATTTGGTCTCAAAAAAATCTTCTTCAAAATAGGCTTGTAAAGGGTGTATTTCCGTGTATGCTCGTCGTCCAAGTGCTTGCGTTTCTTCTTCGGCACGGTCGATGCCTTTGAGCGCCCAAAGCCCATTGGGTTGCCCGTGGCGCTGCCGATTGCTGATGATTTTGCGCGACCAGTGCATTAATTGCGGCAGTTTGGCCACGGCTCGGGTGACTACGAAGTCGAATTTTTCTTGTACTTGCTCGGCGCGCATTTGTTTACTGCGAACATTTTTTAGGCCAATCGCATCGGCTACTCCTTGTGTTACTTTTATTTTTTTACCAATAGAATCAACTAAAAAGAAATCCACTTCAGGAAATAAAATTGCTAAAGGAATCCCTGGCAACCCACCGCCTGTTCCCAAATCTAAAATACGACTTTTGGGCTGAAACTGCATTACTTTTGCAATGCCCATCGCGTGCAAAATGTGGTGGACGTACAGATTGTCAATATCTTTGCGAGAGATAACATTAATTTTGCTGTTCCAATCGCGGTAAAGCGCATCCAATTGCTCCAACTGTTGGATTTGTTGATCCGTTAGTTCAGGAAAGTAATACAAGAGCGGTTCCATAGCTTAAGCAGTATGTTTTTTATACAATTGGGTAAACGTATCGGCGAGTTGACGATCTTTGTCTGTAATTTGGTTGCCCGCATCGTGTGTAGTTAGGCGAATGGTTACTTTGTTGTACACATTTTCCCACTCTGGGTGGTGATTTTGTTGCTCTATATGAAAGGCCGCTTCCGTCATAAAAGCAAAAGCGGTTATAAAATCTTCAAATGTTAAACTGGCAACCAAAGCATTGTCTTTTTCTTTGAACATAATGGAGTGTTATAGCGTGAGTTAGGAGTAGTTTTGCATTGTCTTTGAACTACTTATACTAAAGATAGGTAATTTTACGACAAA
>CAYUZF010000219.1:0-4992 GCA_964449615.1 uncultured Aureispira sp. | reverse complement strand
TTCTCGTTCATGAGGAACCGCAGAAATTTTATGGGGCGTAATGCCCAACTGACGCAGCGCCTTAGCCGTCGTTTGTCCAATGGCAACAACTTTTTGATGGGGCAGCGGCTGGTAGTGTTGGTAATAGGCCTGTGCATTGAGCGGACTGGTAAACACTAAAATATCACAGACGGGCAATTCCAACGAAGCCTTAGGTTGGTTGTTGTAAACGGCGAGCGATTGTGCTTGAATTTGTTGCCCGAGCAGTTTGGCTACCGATTGCCGCGACTGCTTTGCCTGCACAAAACAAACGCGCTGGCCTTTGGCTAGGGCTAAAAAAGCAGCAGCGGTAGATTCGGGCGCTCCCGTTCCAATAAAATCAGCTGCACAACCAAAATCCGCGCTCAAATATTCGGCGGAAGCCTGCCCCAATACTGCAACCTTAGGCGCTGCTACTAAATCGCTTAAGGCCTCCCAGCCAAACTGTATGCCTTTTTTACTATAAAAAAACAACCAATCGCAGGTCGGCAATACTTGGATGGGCAAGGCTTCAAAAGCCACCAGCGATTGTCCTTCGATCAACGCCCGTTCACCCAGCAACGCCCGAAAAGGACTGTTAGCGCCCAAGTCTCTGGAAATAAAAATGCGTTTCAGCGCTGCCATGGCCGTTACAAATTCTGCCCTTCGTTCAACGCCTCGTGCAAGCGTTCAGAGAGCTGGTGGGTGGTGCTAGAAGACAAATGCACGCGTTTCAAGGGTTGCTCAATGCCGCCCGAAAGAATGCCCCACGCATGGAAATACCCCATCTGGTCGCGCTCACAGTAAACGCCCAAAGGCAAGTGGCAGCCGCCATCCAGTAAGCGCAGAACCTTCCGTTCTACATTGGTGCGTTCCAGGACATCGGCATCGTGAATTTTTCTAAGAATGCGACGGACTGGTTTGTTGTCGGCTTTGGTTTGCCAAGCCAGCACGCCTTGCGCGGGAGCAGGAACAAACTCTTTGGGATTGAGACGAATGGTGTGGAAGTCGCTCATGTCCAGTTCCAAGCGCTTCAAACCCGCCATAGCCAACACAATGGCATCAAACTGGCCTTCTTGCAGCTTGCGCAAACGCGTAGGCACGTTTCCCCGAATATCTTTGAGGTTGACATCTTGGCGAAAAGCTTTGAGCAGCGCCTTGCGGCGTGCGGAGGAAGTACCGACAATTGGGTTAGCGGGCAAGTCCAAAATTTGGCTGCTGTCTACACGTTCTTTGCGCACTACTAGACAGTCGGCGGGATCTTCGCGGTAAGAAATGGCAGCCAAGCAAAGCCCGTCGGGCTGTGTGGTTGGCATGTCTTTCATCGAATGCACGGCCAAATCAATGCTGCCTGCCAAGAGTTCATCTTCGATTTCTTTCGTAAAAAAACCCTTGCCCTCCAATTTATCAAAGCTCAAATGTTGTACGCGGTCGCCCTGTGTTTTAATAATTTTAAGCTCAGAAGCAATGCCGATTTCTTTTAAGCGATCTTGGGTATAATAAGCTTGCCAAAGGGCCAATTTACTCCCTCTGGTTCCTATAATTAATTTGTCCATAAACGTATTGTGCTAATTTAAGCGGGCAAGGTACGGTTTTTGGTTAGCATCGCCAATTCGCTGCGTGATCATATTACAACAGAGCAGCTTACTGACATAATTAATACCAAACGCTGACTTCTTCTAGCGATTTGCGGGTAATGTTGGGAACCGTCGCATCATCGGCGGCATAACCCACAGGAATCAATAAAATTGCTCGCTCATTTTTAGGCCGTTCTAGCAACTGCTCCAAGAAATTCATGGGGCTAGGCGTATGGGTCAAGGAGCACAAACCAGCTTGATGAATAGCGGCCAGAAGAAACCCAGCTGCTAAACCTACCGATTCGTTGACGTAGTAATTTTTGCGCTTGCCTTCGGGCGCGATGTCGTACGCTTTTTTGAAAACGACAATCAAATAAGGCGCTTCCTCCAAAAAGGGTTTGTGCTGATCGGTTCCCAAATGTGCCAAGTCGTCCAGCCATTCTTGAGACATGCGTTCGGTATAATTTTTTAGTTCTTCTTTTTCTGCTGCTACACGAATCTTTTTCTTCATGGCTGGCGAATGCACAACAGCAAAAGTCCACGGCTGTTTGTTGGCCCCCGAAGGCGCAGTCGAAGCGGTGCGAATGATGTTTTCAATGACTTCTTTGGCGACGGGACGCGAAGAAAAATGCCGCACCGTACGGCGCGTTTTCATGGCTTCGTAGAAACTTTTGGCGTTGTGAGCCAACTGGTCTTCTGCTAAAATAGGGCGGCTGTGGGGTAGAAAATCAGGCATAACAAAGAAGTGTCTAAAGAGAACAAAAAAGTAGAAAAGAGCGGTACTTAGGCGCTTGTTAATTCACTTGCTAGGCGGTTGTGATAATAATAAACCGCACCCAACGTCATTGTCCAGCCCAAGACCATTCCAACATCAAAGGCTACTCGGTCGGGTAAGGGGGTGTACAACAGCACATGGATAAATAAACGGATGGTGACTACACCCAAACCAATGGCGTAGGTATAGCCTGTAAACCGCTCATGGGTGCGAATGTCGCGCTGCTTAATGGCAGCAAAAGCGCGGTAAGTCACGTAGAGCATTAATAGAGAAACAACCGTTACCACTAGGGTTTCAAACCAGCCTCCAAAGGGAATGAACCAAGCCAAAATAAACCCTGAAACAGCCGCAGTGATGCAAAAGGCAAAATAAACAAAGCCCATTGCACGATGCAAACGAATGCGTTTGCGTCTAAAATTTTGATTAAACTGAAACAGCCCAATAACTAGAAAAATAGCCCCTAACAGCCGATGGCTTAACTCTGTCCAAGAAAACTTCGCCATTAATGGAAGCGCCTCGTTGGTATATTCAGCACCGTAGAGCAGTAAGCTGATTTCATAATGCAAGGCGGTCGGTACAAGATAACGACTCAAACAAAAATAAACGCCTAGAATGGCAAAAAAAATAGCAGTTTGGTATCCCAAACGGCCTAAGGTAGGTGTAGAAATGGACATGATGTGAAAGATTAGGACGCCACAACAACTAATGGGGGATGATTGTGGTAAAATAAATAATTAAGAAATAACAGGGGCAATTATGGCAGCATTTACGCGGAGTTCATCGGCGTCGCTGTCTATAGTATGTAGACGTACGGGAACCAATTGGTTGACCAAAAGCGCGTCGTGGTCGATGGCTACTTTGATGTAATTGGCCGTAAAGCCAAACATTTTGCCTTCTATTTCTTTGGCTTCTGCCAAAACTGTTTGCTCGCTGCCCTCGTGTTGCTGGTAGAAATGGCGGCGTTTTTTGACCGAGAGTTGGCGCAACTGCTCGTTGCGCTCGCGGCGCGTGTGCATGGGTACGACGTGTGGCATTTCAGCCGCAGGCGTATTGGCGCGTTCCGAGTAAGTAAAAACGTGCAAGTAAGAAATGTCCAAGCTTTCCAAGAAGCGTTGGGTTTCTTTGAAATCCTCGTCCGTCTCGCCAGGAAACCCTACAATAACGTCTACGCCAATGCAACAATGGAGCATAGCTCGGCGGATGGCTGCGACGCGTTTGGCGTACAATTCGCGTTGGTAGCGACGGCGCATGGCGCGCAATTGCTTGTTGTTGCCCGATTGCAAAGGAATGTGAAAATGCGGTACAAAACGCTTAGACTGCGCCACAAAGTCAATAATTTCTTGCGTGAGCAAATTCGGCTCAATAGAAGAAATGCGAAACCGCTCAATGCCTTCTACAGCATCCAAGGCGCGAATCAAATCAATAAACAGCGCTTCTTTTTTAGGCTTTGTTCCCTCAATAACTTCTGTACCATTGCCAAAATCACCAATGTTAACCCCCGTCAACACAATTTCTTTAATGCCCATCTCGGCAATTTCGCGGGCATTGGCGACAATGCTTTCGACGGTGTTGCTGCGGCTCGCTCCGCGCGCCTGTGGAATGGTGCAAAACGAACAGCTGTAATTGCAACCGTCTTGTACTTTTAGAAAAGAGCGCGTGCGGTCGCCAAAAGAAAACGCATTCACAAAAATATTGGCCTCTTTCACATCGCCAGCCACTACCAACCCCTTAGAAGGCGCTTTGCTCAAATCATCAATGTAGTCCAAAATGCGAAACTTTTGCGCCGCCCCCAAAACCAAATCGACGCCAGGAATTTCTGCAATTTCGTCGGGTTTGAGCTGTGCATAACACCCCACCACGACTACAAACGCGTCGGGCGATTGGCGCAGCGCTTTGCGTACGGTTTTGCGGCATTTGCGATCAGCAAAATCCGTCACCGAACAGGTATTGATCACATAAATATCGGCGGGTTGTTGAAAGGGAATTTCCTGATAGCCTGCGCCCTCAAAAAGGCGACCCATGCTAGATGTTTCCGAGTAATTAAGCTTGCAACCAAGGGTGTGAAAAGCAACAGTTTTTGGTGTAGCCACGATAATTTAAATTCTGATAATGAAGACAATAAAAGACATTGAAAACGGTAGCCTGCACCAACGTTTCCCAAGCGCATGCAAAAATACAACTTTTTATAAAACTCTCCTAATTTCAGGAAGTTAAGACGATGGCTGCCATTGATCGTTGGCGGCTAATAGGTAGAAATCAAGGAGTACCAAAGCCGCCATACATTCTACAATAGGAACCGCTCTTGGAACCACGCAGGGGTCGTGCCGTCCTCTACCCGTGACCGTTGTTTTTTGTCCATGCACATCCAGAGAGGGTTGGGCTTGCATAATGGTCGCAACAGGCTTAAAAGCCGTTCTAAAATTTATAGGCATGCCGTTGGAGATGCCGCCTTGAATACCGCCCGAATGGTTTTGGTGGGTGCGCACGCGGCCCTGTGCATCGTGTTCAAAATGGTCGTTGTGCTGGGAACCCTTAAGCGCTACGCCCGCAAAGCCAGAGCCATATTCAAAGCCCTTGCAGGCGTTGATGCTCAACATGGCTTTGCCCAACTCGGCGTGCAAGCGGTCAAAAATAGGTTCGCCC
>CAYUZF010000218.1:7323-8903 GCA_964449615.1 uncultured Aureispira sp. | reverse complement strand
GATGAATCGGGCATTGGCCAACGGCCACGCGTGGGCTGTTAGCATTGTAGGAGGTAGGGACATCTCGGCTACGCTCGATGCCCCTACCTCCTATTTTTTTACAGCTGCGGTTGTTTAAGGAATGGTAAAATTAATGGTCACCGCAGCGGTAGTTTGGCCATTGCTGGGCAATTGTACTAGGGTATTGTTGGCGCTCACCCAATCCCCACTACTAAAGGTTCTATTGCCGTCGGCATCGTATAAGGCATATAAATAGTAGGTGCCAGGGTGCATGTAGTTGAACGTAAATGACCGATCACTGAAATTGAGCAGGACATACCTTGAGCGCGTTCTTAGGTTGTTAAAATTAATGGTAAAGCCATTGATAAGCGGTTCTGTCGTCAGCATCAAAAACACCTTGTTATTTGGATTAGGCGTGTAGTTGCCTTGAAAACTGTATTGAACGAGGGTTTGCCCCAAATGCGGCTGGTCTTGCTCTGGATAAGGATCACCGCCTGTCGTGGAATAATAAATGGCTTCTGTAACGTTGTCAAAAGTGGTGGTAAAATCTTTAACTAGAACTTTTTGAGGAAAATTAAACATTGCCGTAGCAGCTTGGCAGGCCGTGGTATCTTGCCGTTGAGCCGACCATTCCATGTGCAGCGTTGCTTGGCCTTGCGTATTGTAATTGTTGGTGTAAGATTTAATATACAGACTGTCTTGGCTGAATACTACCTCCGTATAAGCTCGATTGGCACCTTTTACCACTTCGGAAAACCGATAATACGACCGTCCAGCGGAAGCGGCTACACTGTCTACCAGAAAATAGGATACCCGCGTCAGCCCTCCAAAACTACCGCCGTTTCTAAAACACATTCTGTACGCCCCTTTGTACTTAGCAATAAAGAAACTTAGGTGAATATCGTTGAGCGTATCCAACTCGTTTTTGGCAGAAATTTGACTCGCGGAGATGGGCCTAAAATCTACAATCCATTCGGGATAACTGCCCAGTGCAGTAGTGGACGTAACTGGTCCGTTCCAAATCCCTTTGAGCTGTTCCAAAATAGCATACCCCTGCGTGTTGTTGATATCGTTGTAAAGAGTATCTACTGGTATAATAGAATCAATTGGAGGATCTTCTTTATCGTCATTAGGTTGGTCGTTCTTTCGACATCCCATTCCAGCAAGCACAAGTCCTATAACAAGGACTACCTTAAACAATATTGATTGGTTCATTTTTTTCTTTTGTAGTATAAAGTAGATAAGTTGGGTGCTTTTTTTGAATTTCTTACAAAGGTATAGAAATAGATACACATTACCCCTTCAATGCTCGGTAAATACGTGTTATTTTAGCCGCTGCAATTGTACAGGGAACCTTACTCCCAGCCCCCTTGTTGAACACCTTGTTTCTTCATCAACTACAACTTATTTATGCTCCTAGAAATCGCCATAGCCGATGCTTACGGCGCGGGCTTCGAATTCGCCAGTTCGGAAATTATAAAAAAAGAACACCAACTCGACCGTTACTACGCCAGCCGCATCGACGATTTACAAGCAGGTCAATACACTGATGATACGCAAATGTCCATTGCCATTGTAGA
>CAYUZF010000218.1:4075-7295 GCA_964449615.1 uncultured Aureispira sp. | reverse complement strand
GCTGGTGCTTAGTGGCAAAGCTTGGACGCCCATCAACATAGCCCACTATTTCCTACAAGCGTTCAAACGCGACCCACGGCACGGCTACGCCAAACGTTTTTGGAAGTTTTTAGACCAGCAGCACACGGCTCAGGATTTTCTGGACAACATTCGCCCCCACAGCAAACGCAACGGAGCAGCCATGCGAGCGGTTCCCATCGGGCTCTACCCCAGCCTTGAAGAAGTACTGGACAAAGCCAGCCGACAAGCCAGAATCACCCACCATACGCCTGAGGGCATCGCTTCCGCGCAAGCCGTCGCGTTGATGGCACATTATTTCATCTACCAACTCGGCACCCCCGATGGACTAGCCGCTTTTGTGCATCAACACATTGATTGGAAATTCAATACGCCCAAAACTACCCCCGTTGCCTGCGACGGCATCGAAACCATTGAAGGAGTGCTGACCGTCTTGCGGCAGGGCAACAGCCTCCGCGAAGTCTTGGACTTGGCCGTACAACTTGGCGGCGACACAGACAGCACGGCGAGCATTGCTTGCGGCATCGCTTCTTTTTCACCTGCTTATGCAAAGGATTGGCCTGCGTTTTTGTATACAGAATTGGAGCAAGGGGCATTTGGACGGGCGTATCTGGAGGCGCTGGATGCGCGGGTTCTGGGGGTGTTTTTGTGAGAACAATAATAGAACGGCTATGCGTAATTCTAGGATTAATTCTTACCTTATAAACAATAATTTTTCTACTTTTTGGGTTATTACTAAAGGAATCTTCGGATTCCTTTTTTTATTAAAATCCCCTTATTTTAACGCCTTTGACAGCTTTTTGAAAGCAGGACAGCGCTGACGCCCCAAAATTGGGCTGGTTCTTGCCTATTAAAAACCAACAGAAGGATCAAGCAGCTCGTTATAGGGTTGCCTGTCCGCATTTTTAAACGGATGATTAGAACTATGATGCATACAACACGCCTTTTATTGCTGGGTTGTTTTTTTTGGATGGGAGCGCAGACGGCGCAGGCTCAATTTGTCAACATGGAAGAAACTTGGCAGGAGTTTCTCGCCAATAAAAAAACAGCTAATATTTCACAATTGCCCAAACCCGAAAAATCCCAGCCCGCCAATTACATCAAGTATTCGTTGATTTATGCCAATACGTACTTGTGCAGCGATAACATTGAAGAAGCGGACCAAATGGTCAAAGAAATTGAGGCGATGGGCAAAGCGGTGCGCGATCGCGTGCCTGGATTTGAGGAGCGGTACGAAGGGGTGAAAAAAAATATTGCTGCTTATAAAAGCCTCGATCCTTTGTGGACAAAATTTAAACACGACCAAACAAGCGTTTCTAAAGAAGAGGTGCAGCAGTACCCAGAAGCGTCGCGTTTGTGCGAGCGCGGTACCCTGACCAAATACTTTTACATGATTGCGCACGATTATTTGTGTGAGAAAGATTTGTACCAAGCCCGTGATATTTACAACACTAAAATTAAGCGCTTGGTCGCAACGACGTTTAACCCGCACGACGTAGAGGGCTTGGGCGAAGAAGTGGACAAAATGGCGCAATACTGGACGGCTATGGATGAGCTAGAACCCGCTTGGGAAGCTTTCAGCAGCACGGGCATCTCCCCTGGTATGACCGCAGAAATGCCCGTTTACCGCTGTTATATTTTGCCCAACATCAAAGCGTATATTCTCAAAGCCAATTACGCCATTTGTACACAAGGCGAGCCGCTCTTGGATAAAATTCGCGTCTTGCGCCGCCAAAGCAAAGAACCACTGCCCAGCGATGTGGTGGGTTATATTGAGGACATCGAACGCCAAGTAAAAGCCATCAAAACGGACTTGGTGGTCTTGAATACTTATTGGAAAAAATTTAACAGCGCAGGCAAATTGCCCAGTGAGGCGGTCTACCAATACGAATTTAAATGCGACCGCGAAGCCGAAATCAAAGCGCAATTATTGGACGGCCTCAACCGCGTCTGCGAAAAAGGAGCAGAAGCGCTGCAAAATATCGCCAAAATTCGCCGAGAACACCGCCCTGAGCTAGCCGCACAAACTTCGGAAAGACTCAAAGAATTAAAACAGTTGGTCACGGCCAGCACGGGCGATGTCAGCGTTTTGAACGAAGCGTGGGAAGACTTTTTGCCTGATAGTGAACTGTCTAAAGACTATGCGCTAGCTTTTGATTATTGCGAAAAAATCGCCCAAGTACAAGCCCATATTATCGAAGGTACGGTGCAGGTATGCGAAAAAGGCGCTGAAGAATTGGAGGCCATTGACGATTTGATGGTCGAGTATGAGGTTGTTATGGATGGTGAAACACAAACCAAACTCGACGAATTAAAAGCCAAAGTAGAAAAGGTGGCGGGCCACCAGCGGGTACTCAACCAAGCTTGGGCGCATTTTGTAGAAACGGGCAAGGTTAGTCCAGATTATGAGTACGAATATGAATTTCCTTGTAATCGCGTGCTAGACGTGCGTGCAGCGCTTTTGGACGGCTATACCAACCCTTGCCTAAGTGGCAAATACGGCTTAGGCGAAGTGGACAAGGTGATGAAAAAATACAAGCCAACCCTCGACCAAGCCACGGCAGATTACATTCAATCGCTCAAAAATCGCTTGGCAAACGAAGGCAGCAATGTGGCTAAAGTCACTAAAGTCTGGGAAGATTTTGTACCCGACAACCAACTCTCTGGTGAATTGGACGTGGCTTTTGAATACTGCGATAAAATCGCCGAAGTGCGCGCTTTAATTATGGATGGCACCCTGAATTTCTGTAGCAGAGGCAAACAACGCTTGTCCGACATTTATAAAATTCAAGAAGATTATTTGTTAACGCTCGACCGTACTATGGAGGACAAACTAGAGCGCTTGTACCAAATGGTGCAGCAAGGCGATCCTAGTATGGACGGCCTCCGTCAAGCTTGGGCATTGGCGAGCAGTACCGATAAATTATCCGAAGTTGATGCCAGCAAAATCCAATTGGAAGAGTACTATTGCGACGATATTTCTACGACTAAGGCTTGGGTGATTCGCGGCTTGATGAATCCCTGCAAAGATGGTCGCCGCTACTTGACTAAAATTGATGGATTGAAGCGCAAAAATAGTCTGGTGTACGGCGAGGAGTTGGATTATCAAGTGGAGTTGTTGCGGGTGTATTTGGGGCGTTGTAAGTAACTAAGTAGACGAATACAAAAAGTAGATTAGACAAGTGTTCAGATTAGTTCTGGG
>CAYUZF010000218.1:0-4065 GCA_964449615.1 uncultured Aureispira sp. | reverse complement strand
TTATAAATACGGTCTTAGGATAAGTCCATTGGAACAATTTTTATTAATTTGCTAGCCTGATTGTACTTTGTTATTACTAATGATATTGCTTTATGCATCCTTCTGATCCACCATTCCACAACTTTGTTCAAGCTATACGTTCTGTCGTTTTAGACGCTAAACAACAAGCCATTGAACAAGTCAACCAAGAGCTTTTACAAGCCTATTGGCAAATTGGACGCATTTTAGTAGAACAAGAAGCACAGCAGTCTTTGAACCGAAAACAGTTTATTCTAACTCTTTCTAGGCAATTGACGCGAGAGTTAGGACGTGGTTTTTCGCGCTCTAACCTGAACAATATGCGCAGCTTATACGAACAATATCCCGACATTCAGGCATTAGCTGGCTCGTTGAGTTGGAGCCATTGGTGTGAGCTATTGAGTATTGGAGATGCGTATAGAAGAGCATTTTACAAAAAAGAAGCAGAAGAAGCCAACTGGTCAGTTAGAGAGTTGAAGCGACAGATAAAGAGTTCGTTGTTTGAGCGATTGCTGCTTTCTAAAGGAGATATTAATAAGAACGAAGTCTTAAAATTGGCAAAAGAAAGCCAGCAAATACAAAAAGCCAGCGATCTTATAAAAGAACCTTATGTTTTAGAATTTTTAGGCATTCCAGAACAAAAACCTTTGTTGGAACGGGATCTAGAACGAAAACTAATTCGCCAAATTGAGTTTTTCTTGTTAGAATTAGGTAAAGGATTTATGTTCGTCGGTTCTCAACAACGCGTTTCTATTGGCAACCACCACCATTACGTGGACATGGTTTTTTACAACAAAATACTACGCTCCTATGTATTTATTGACTTGAAAATGGGAAAGTTTATTCCTGCTCATGCTGGTCAAATGAATGCTTATCTCAATTACTACAAAACAGAAATCAATGAAGACATTGACAATGATCCCATTGGTATTATCCTCTGTACGGATAAAGAAGAAATTGTAGCAGAGTATGCGTTGGGAGGATTGAACAACCAAAGATTTGCTTCCAAATACGTTTACTACCTTCCCAATAAAGATGCGTTGATTCAGCAAGTTCACAGGGCTTTAGCTTCCTATGATGAAGAAGAATGAGTTTTTCGGAATCAACTATTCCACTACTAGACCATGCTGTATTTAGCTGATATTTCTCCCTCATCTGGCGCAAGAGATAACAATACAAAACTCCTCTTTGCTCTTTTACTATGTATCTGCGCTATATTTTATAGGCCGCTAGTATTTCATTCTTGAACTAGTGGTGTAGCGTTAGAAACGATTACCAACACATCTCCCCCCCCCAATTTCATACCCTGCCCAAAATTCCGTAATTTTAAGGGAATTAATCCATTATTTATCAAAACACACACCATGCAACAACGTTTCCAACAGTTTTTGTATCTCCTCCCCGTTTTAGTTTTGCTCGCATTGCCACAAGGCAGTTGGGCGCAGCTGGTCAATATGGAAGAGACTTGGCAGGAGTTTTTGCGCAACCAGAAGACCTCCAACGTCTCTGAACTGGTCAAACCCGAAAAATCGCAGCCAGCCAACTACCTCAAATACTCTTTGATGTATGCCAATTCTTATTTCTGTGCAGACGACATTCCCGAAGCGGATAAGATGATGCGCGAAATTACGACCATAGACGACGCGGTACAAGACCGCATTCCAGGGTTTCGAGATCGCTTGGCGCTGATGAAAAAGAAAATTAAAGCCTACAAAGACCTAGCGCCCGTGTGGAGCCGCTTTTTAAACGACAAATACAGCGTCAAACGCAGCGATGTAGAGGCGGTGCCTGAAGCCAAAAAAGTCTGCGAAAAAGGAACGTTGGCAAAGTATTTTTATCTAACGGCCCATACCTACTACTGCGAGGCCAACCTAGAACAAGCGCGCAACCATTTTGAAAACCGCGTTCTAAAATTGGCTAAAACCAGTTTTAATCCCGACGATGTGCAGGGCCTAAGCGATGAAATCGAGTCCATGAAGCAACTGTGGGCAGGCATCGACGCCTTGAACCCCGCTTGGAGTGCTTACATGCAAACCAACGTATCGCCAGGTTTTGAAACGCAAATTCCTGTATTCAGCTGTTACACCGTGCCCAATATCAAAGCCTGTATTCTACGTGCGGCGGCAGATTTTTGTGGAACGGGCGATGAAATGTTGAAACAAATTCGCTTGCTGCAAAAAGGCATGCAGCATCCTGTACCGCCAGAGGTCGCCCAAAAAATTACTTGGCTAGAGAACATGGTTAACAGCAACAACACGGATTTGGTACAACTAAACAAATACTGGAATACCTACAGCACCAACGGCACCTTTCCCAAAAAAGGCAGCTACGACCATGTGTTTGTCTGCGACCGCACCGCAGAAGTAAAAGCGTATCTGTTGGACGGCTTGCGAGCGCCCTGTGTAGACGGCCAAATGGCACTAGACAGCATTGCACGCATCCAACGCCAATACCAACCCAGCTTGGACGGTGGCACCACTGCCAGCCTAAAAAAACTAAACCGCTTGGTAGCGGACGAACTTAAATCGGTCTCGGCTTTAAACGAAGCGTGGGAAGACTTTTTACCCGACGACAAATTATCCAAACCCGCCGAGTTTGGGTATGAGTATTGCGAATCCAGCGCCTTAGTAAAAGCTTATGTAATGGATGGCATCCTCAACAGTTGTGCACGCGGAGAAGAGCGTCTAGCAGCTATAAAAACTATACAGAACAAGGAAAAAGCAGTTTGGGAAGACCAACTACAAGTCAAAATTGCACAATTGCAACAGCTAGTCAACCAGCGCCAGACGAACGCAACAAATTTGGCGAAAGCGTGGAACCATTTGCTAACAAACAACGAGGTGAGCGAAGATTTGTCCTATACTTATGAGTTTGTCTGTAACCGCGCCCTAGAAGTGCAAGCGTATCTGTTGGACGGCTACACCAACCCTTGCCAAAGCGGCAAATACGCCCTAGAAAAAGTAGCAGAAGTACAAAAAGCACACAACCCTACTTTAGACGCGACCACCACCAAACGCCTCAACGACTTGAAAGATCGGGTTAAAAATGAAAATCAAAATTTAGCAAAACTCAATGCTACTTGGAAGGACTTTGTACCCGATGATCAACTCTCGTCTAAGTTGGATGTGGTATTTGAGTATTGTGATAAAATCGCACAAGCACGCGCTTATATCATTGATGGAACGGTTTATTTTTGTGAGAAAGGCGAAAAGCGTTTAGCAGATATTTATAAATTACAGGAAGATTATTTGCTAACGCTGGACGACGAAACGCAAGATAAACTCAATGCACTGGACAAGAAAGTCAAACAGGCGGCACAGGATTTAACCGACCTCAACGACGCGTGGACGTTGTACACCGATACCGATAAAACTATGAAATGGGAAGAGGGTTTCCCCAAAAAAGACACGGGTACGGTGCGCGACAACGTTCGCTTGGTGAAGTTTTATTGTGATAAAATTGCACAAACTAAATCTTGGGTCATCAAAGGCCAGTTGGATCCTTGTGAGAAAGGCGAGCCCTATCTAAAAAAGATCGAAAAGCTAAAGAAAGATGCCAAACTCAGCTACGACAAGGAATTGTCTTGCCAGGTAGACCGCCTGCGCGCCAAAGTCTACCAGTGCAAATACTGGGCATTGGTGCTAGAAGCGCGCCGCATTACCCACGCAGAGCGCGAGACTTTTGGCCCTGCTTCTTCGCTCATCATGTACGACGAGTTGAATTCGGACAAGCAGCCTTGCGAAACAACCGTCAATTACGAACCGTTGGGCTACATTGGGGTGCGCTACATCGTCTCCCCCAGCTTGTGCCAAAAAACCAACCTCGCCAAAATGGGCGATCCTGAATATTACAAAAAAATCGCTGCTTGGGTAGACCGCGAAGCCTTGAGCAAATACTGCGAAAAAAACATGCGCTGCAAAGAGGATTTCTTCATTTATTTAGAAGGCCACACAGACGGCTACCGCTTTTCGGGTGCCAAATACGACAGATCGTTGGACATTCCCGAAGGCACGCCTTATACGCACTTCTTAGGCAAAAAAGACGGCA
>CAYUZF010000217.1:5415-8951 GCA_964449615.1 uncultured Aureispira sp. | reverse complement strand
AGAAGGCAGCACTTACCAAGTACAAAAAGATGCGTTGGTGACTATGTTAGAAAAGGTAGCGGCAAACCAGACGCCTATCATGGTCTTTTTGGGCAATAGCGCTTGCTTACAAATCTATTCGGGAACCGTTAAAAAATTAGTGGCTATGGAGCAATGGTACAATGTGCTGGACGCTAATTTTAACTTGCACGTGCAACTCGACCGCATCGAAGAGGCTTGGGTGGTCAAGAAAAATACCGCAGATGGTATCGTGACCAGCTTGGAGTTGTTTGATGCCTATGGCGATCAGATTTTGTATTGCTTTGGCAAACGCAAGCCAGGGATTCCAGAACTGGAAGCTTGGCGCACGGTCATTGATGCACTCCCTACTGCACAACAATAAATGCAAATTATGAACGTGCGTAGTTGGAGGATACTAATGGGATGCCTTTGCTGGGCGTTAGGGACAGCAGCACAAGAACAGCCGACGGCGGATAGCATTCCGCTATCGCTCGCTGTAGATTTTGACAAAACCGTAGTGGTGACGGGACAGTACGCGCCTACGGCGGTAGAAAATAGTATCTTACCCATTCGGGTAATTACCAAACAGCAAATCCAGCAGCGAGCAGCTACCTCTTTAACGGAAGTATTGCAACAAGAATCCAGCATTCGAGTAGGGCGCGACCCTGTGCTTGGAACGACCATTCAGATGAACGGGTTGGAAGGGAAATACGTTAAGATTCTTATCAACGGTGTGCCAATGGTAGGGCGACAGGATGGCAATGTAGATTTAGATCGAATACCAGTACACAACATTGAACGCATCGAAATTGTACAAAATGCTTTATCGGTGGCGTACGGTACCAATGCCCTCGGCGGAACCATCAATGTCATCACCCGCTCGGATCAGTCGGAGACTTGGACAGCGAGTTGGCTGGGACAAGCACAAAGCAATGGACTGTACAACACGGCACTGCAACTGGGAACCCAGTATAAAGGCTTTCAACTGGACTTCAATGGCAACTACCAGCATTTTAATGGTTTTTCTATGGATACGTTGCGCAGTCTGGCTTGGAATCCCAAACGGCAGGGACAGGGGAGTGCCCGTTTGAGTTATAAAGCGCCTAAGTTTCCGTTGAGTACGAGTTATCAATTGGACTATTTATGGGAAGCGATTGACAACAAAGGCGTGGTTAAGCTGGATCGTTTTCCTGCGTTGTCCTATGCCAAAGATTATGAGTTGGTGACCACCACCCAAGACCATACGTTGGCAACTATTGGATATTTAGACCAAGACAAAACCTACTATTTGGATGCGCTGCTGGCCTACAACCAGTACAACCGCCAAAAAAATGCTTATGTGCGCTCCATCGCCGAAAACCCCACACCTGACACACTGGATCGGTTAGACTCGGATACAACGGGTTTTGGAGCATGGAATTTGCGAGCTACGCTGGCCAAGCGGTTTGGAAGGCGTCTGGAGAGTCAAACGGGTTTGGATTTGCGTTATGATTATGCGCTGGGTGGTAGAATAGAAAACCAACGAGCTGTGTTGGCTGATTATGCTCTGTTTAGCAATTGGCGGTACCGCCCGCACAACAATTGGGTAGCAGAAGTAGGGGCGCGTCTGGCGTACAGCAGCGTGGTACAATGGCCGTTTACTTATACGGCAGGGTTACAGTGGGCACCCAAGACTGGAATGCGGGTGCAACTGTCCTATGCGCGAGGCATTCGCGTAGCTTCTTTGAAAGAACGCTTTCTGGACTTTGTAGATGTCAACCACCACATCAAAGGCAACCCCGATTTAAAGCCTGAATATTCTCACAACCTGCGACTGGGATTGTCGTCGAGCAAGGTACATGGCAAAGGGCATTTACTGCGCTTCAAGACCGACTTTTTTTACAATTATATCAACCAACAAATCACGTTGTTTAATTATGCCTTAGACAGCGCTGGTAATTACATCGTAGACGCCACTTCCAATCAATTTGCCTATTTCAACTTAGAACAGTATCAAAATTGGGGCAACAACAGCAGTATAAAATACCAGTACAAAGGGTTGAGTATTCTTTTGGGGGCTACGTTTATTGGGCACTATAATGTGTTGAGTGAAACATACGAAGAAGCAGTAGAACCGTTCCGTTACACACTAGAGTTTACCCAAGAAATTACCTACCAACACGCACCCTGGCAGGCCTCTATATCCCTTTTTCGCCGCGATTACGACCGCCAATTGAGCTACAGTGCCTTCGAAGACCCCAGAACTGGCGAAACCAGTATTGTTCAAAATAGTTTGGCAGGTTACAGTTTAATGGATTTGACCGTGACCAAGCGATTTCTAAACCAATCTATACGCCTTTCGACAGGCATTAAAAATCTACTCGACGTGCAACAGATTGCCCGTTCTGGGGTAGGTAGCACCCACCAAGGGGGCAGCAGCTCGGCCAATATTGCTATGGGGCGTATTTATTTTGTACAGCTACAGGTACAACTAAAGGAAGGATTATTCAAGCGAATTAACAAAGAAACTGCCTTGTAATAGCCAATAGTTGAGCGGTCACAAAAAACCTATTTTAGTAGGTCTTAGCGTATAAAAAAAGGTGTAGTAGAATAGGGGTGTTCTGTAAAAAAATCCACTTTTCCTAAACAATTACCCCTGTTTTTTTATTTATATAGTAGAACAAGCCAGTCACGAAACACACTAAAACAGACTGAAATTGTTCGCATTTTTAGAACGCACACAAAACACACATATCATGTCTACACACGCAATGGTAAGAGAGGACAAAAGTTTGTTGTCCAAAGTTAAAAAATATGGCTTTATAGTATTTAATGTAATAATGGTAGCTTGGCTGGCTATTGCCTACTTTGTGGGAACTGCAGAGGAAAATGGCGTCAGCGATTTAGCAGAAGAACCCGCCTTTGGCGCTGGTTTGGGCTTGTTGTACATCGGAATTATTTGGGTAGTTGGCAACGTTATTTTGGCGCTGGTTACTTGGTATCTAAATTCCAAAACACCCGATACCATGCACACCACCCGTGTATAAAGCAATGGAATAAATAGACAAGTATTTTATTTGATAGGATGATAATAATTAGAAAAAAGAAGACTGTTCTGGACGATCCAGAACAGTCTCTTTTTTTTTGGCTCCAGTAGGGGGCAAATGACTATCGAACAAAGCCGAGATGTTGCCTCCTCCAAGTAACCCTACATATTGCGGCGGTACTGTCCTCCCACTTGATAAAGCGCGTTCGTAAGCTGTCCCAACGAACAAGATTTGGTCGCTTCCATCAATTCCTCAAAGAGGTTTTTATTTTGAATGGCTTTGCGTTGCAAGCGTTTGAGCGCTTCTGCATTGTGGCCTTCATTGGCACCTTTTAAGTTGTTGAGCGTTTGAATTTGTGCCTCCTTTTCTTCGGTGGTCGCACGAATAACCTCATCTGGAATAATTGTGGGTGAACCCTCTTTGGATAAGAACGTATTGACACCAATAATGGGGAATTCGCCCGTGTGTTTGAGGGTTTCGTAATACAAACTCTCCTCCTGAATCTTACCG
>CAYUZF010000217.1:3299-5405 GCA_964449615.1 uncultured Aureispira sp. | reverse complement strand
TTCGGTAATGCGGTCGAACTCTGCCAATACCGCTTCTTCTACCAAGTCCGTCAATTCCTCCGTAATAAAAGAACCCTGCATAGGATTCTCGTTTTTCGCCAAACCAAATTCGTGGTTGATAATCAACTGAATGGCCATTGCGCGGCGCACCGATTCTTCGGTTGGGGTGGTAATGGCTTCGTCGTAGGCATTGGTATGCAGCGAATTGCAATTGTCATAAATCGCGTACAACGCTTGCAAGGTCGTCCGAATATCGTTGAAAGAAATTTCCTGTGCATGCAGAGAACGCCCCGAGGTTTGAATGTGGTATTTGAGTTTTTGAGAACGGCTGTTGGCACCGTACTTCTCGCGCATGGCTTTTGCCCAAATACGGCGCGCTACACGTCCAATAACCGCATATTCTGGATCAACGCCATTGGAGAAAAAGAACGATAAATTAGGCGCAAACTTATTGATGTCCATGCCTCGTGAGAGGTAATATTCCACAAACGTGAACCCATTGGCCAACGTAAAGGCCAATTGCGAAATAGGATTGGCACCCGCCTCTGCAATGTGGTAGCCCGAAATCGACACCGAATAGAAATTGCGCACATTTTGGTCAATAAAATACTCCTGTACATCGCCCATCAAGCGCAGCGAAAATTCCGTAGAGAAGATGCACGTATTTTGTGCTTGATCTTCTTTCAAAATATCGGCTTGCACCGTTCCCCGTACAGAAGAAAGTGCTTTTTCTTTGAGCTGTTGGTAGACCGCAGGTTCCAATATTTCGTCGCCTGTCACCCCCAAAAGCAGCAAGCCCAAACCGTCGTTGCCTTCGGGCAATTCGCCCAAGTAAGCAGGGCGTTTTAGACCCTTGTCGTCGTATTTTTCTTTCTTTTTGGCTTCCACCAAATCCTCTAAGCCGTGTTCTCGGATGTATAGTTCACACTGCTGGTCAATGGCCGCATTCATAAAAAAAGCACACATCGCTGCCGCAGGCCCGTTGATGGTCATCGAAACGGAGGTCGTCGGCGCACACAAATCAAACCCAGAATACAACTTCTTCGCATCGTCCAAGCAACAAATATTTACCCCAGAATTGCCCACTTTTCCGTAGATATCGGGGCGGTAATCGGGATCGTCACCGTAAAGCGTTACCGAATCAAAAGCAGTAGACAAACGATGGGCAGGCATGTCCAGCGAAACGTAGTGAAAACGGCGGTTGGTGCGTTCGGGGTTGCCCTCGCCCGCAAACATCCGCGTGGGGTCTTCGCCCTTGCGTTTGAATGGAAAAACACCCGCGGTATAAGGGAATTCACCTGGTACATTTTCCTGCAACACCCAGTGCAAAATATCGCCCCAACCTCGATAGCTGGGCAGGCAAACGCGCGGAATGCGGGTGTGCGACAGCGAAGTAGTAAAGGTCGGTACGCGGATTTCTTTGTTGCGCACTTGGTATACATATTCATCCGCTTTGTAAGCGGCAACTTTATCTTCCCACTCTTGTAGGATTTTTTTATTGTGACCGTCTAAATTTAGTTCTACTTGCTCATAAGCTTGTTGCAAGCTCTCTACGGCGGCATCTTGACCGCCCTGCTGTTGCAAAACCTCCACAGAAGTCTGTAAGCCTTGCAACTTTTGAGCGACTTTGGCCTGCTCACTTGCTTTGTCGTTGTATTGGCGAATACTGTCCGAAATTTCCGACAAATAGCGCGTGCGCTTGGGTGGGATGATGTAGATTTTTTCACTCACTCCCCCCGTCAATTCAAAATCAGATTTCAAATCAACACCCGTGCGTTCTACAATCGCATCCATAATGGCGCGGTAGAGTTGATTCATGCCAGGGTCGTTAAACTGGGAGGCAATGGTACCAAAAACAGGCAGTTCTTCCTCTTTGGCTTCCCATAAGTTATGGTTGCGGCGGTATTGTTTCTTGACATCCCGCAAGGCATCCAACGCCCCGCGCTTATCAAATTTATTCAAAGCAATGACATCGGCAAAGTCCAGCATGTCAATTTTCTCCAATTGCGTAGCAGCCCCATATTCGGGCGTCATGACGTACAGCGACAAATCCGAAAAATCGGTAATCGCCGTATCCGATTGCCCAATACCCGATGTTTCTAAAAT
>CAYUZF010000217.1:0-3289 GCA_964449615.1 uncultured Aureispira sp. | reverse complement strand
CGGCAATGTATTTAGAAACCGAAAGGTTGGACTGGCGCGTGGCCAAAGAGCGCATATAAACACGCTCATCCTTAATAGCATTCATGCGAATGCGGTCGCCCAAAAGCGCTCCCCCTGTTTTGCGTTTGGATGGATCTACCGAGACCACCGCAATATTTTTATCATCAAAATCGGTTAAAAAACGGCGCACCAATTCATCTACCAAACTGGATTTTCCAGAGCCCCCTGTTCCTGTAATACCAAGTACAGGCACTTTTTTATCAGGAGCCTGTTGACGAATGTTTTCCAGCCATTCATCGGCCTGCTCGCCTGTGTTTTCTGCCGCCGAAATTAAGCGGGCAATGGAATATTTGTTTTTGGCTTTGAAATCCGATAATTCGCCGTTGATGTTTTGGCCAGTCGGAAAGTCGCACTGCTCCAACAAATTATTAATCATGCCTTGCAAACCCATAGCACGCCCATCGTCAGGGGAATAAATACGGGTGATGCCGTAGTCGTGCAATTCTTGAATTTCAGTTGGTAAAATAGTACCGCCACCGCCGCCAAAAATACGAATGTGGCCAGCGCCCCGCTCTTTGAGTAAATCGTGCATGTATTTGAAATACTCGTTGTGCCCGCCCTGGTAAGAAGTAATCGCGATGCCTTGCACATCTTCTTGAATCGCAGTTTCTACAATCTCCTGAACAGAGCGATTGTGACCGAGGTGGATGATCTCCGCCCCAGAACGCTGCATGATTCGACGCATAATATTAATGGCTGCATCGTGCCCATCAAAGAGCGCCGCAGCGGTTACTATACGAATTTTATGTTTGGCTTGGTAAGGTGCCACTTGTTCCATAATTCGCTGTTTTGGCTAGCCGTCGGCTAGTTGAGTTAATTTATTAAAATAGTAATAAGAACTACTAGCAAAACGCTAAATAGTGTGGGTGAAGATACACAAAATTATGCACAACACCATTCGTAGGAATGCCTACTTAAAGCGCGGCCAAATTGGCGGTGTAGGCCAATCGTAAGTAAGTTGCTTCTTTGCGCTGTGCGGCATCGACCAACTGTTCCAAACTCTGATAAGTCGCTGTAAAATCTGCTACACTAGAACCCAAGCGTTCCAAGCCCAAATTTTCTAAGGCCAACGGTTGTTTTTTGCACTGCTCTAGCAAATGTTGCAAACTGCCCTCCAAACGCGGTACCAATATCCAAGCCTTTTCCTGCTCGCTGCGGTTGTCTGTCCATTGCAAGGACTTGACCAATGGAACCAAATCGGCGCGGTACTGTTTGCCCAAATACTCAATAAAGGACAATTGTTCGTTATTGGGGTGGGCAATGGTGGTGTAGAGCAGTAGCCGCGTTGCCAATTCATTGGGAACTACCTTCAAATCTAGGGCTGTTACATCCAGTTTTTGAACGCCGTCGGCTACTTTAAGTTCTACTTGTAACTGGCCTTTTGGAGGCGTTTGTGCGGCTGGCAATAAATGGCTGGTTTTGCTTGGTGTTGGGGGGTTCGGCTGTTTGGCAGGCGGCTCTGAGTTGGGCAGGGCGCGTTGGTCCAAATCTTCTTGCGTGACTTCCTTTTTAAGCTCTTGCAACAGTTCGTTTTTGTCTTTTTTGAGTTGGCGTTCCCGTTCCAATTCTTCCGTTTGGAACTTCAAGCGTTGTTCCAATTGTTGCTGGTTGTATTTCAAAGATTCTTTAGATGCTTTAATTTCCGCTTTGGAGAGGTTTACCGCACGGCGGGTGCTGTCTAAGTCTTTTTGCAGGGCGTCTAGGTAAGCGCGCTTGTCCAAATTGGGATCGGGTAGGGGCGATTCGTCCTCGCCTCCAACGCCAGCCGAAGGCTCCACGGGCTTAGTTTCTGGACTGGGTAAGGGCAATTCTTTTTCTGGCGGCGTATCGGCAGGTATGGTCTCTTCGTCTAAGGGCTGGGGTTCGTCGTCGGTGCTGTGTTTGGCAGGCACCTTTTTGGTTTGTTCCTCTAAAGGCTTTTCAATGGATTTACCCCAATTTTGTAGCTCAATAATGTTGCCATCGGGGTCGCGTAGATAAACGACCGTCAACTTACCCAACTGTTCGATTTCATGCACGGCAATTTCGCCGTAGCGCTGTCCGCCAAAAGCGATGGCTTTGCCCAATGCCGCTTCTACATCCTCCACTTCAAAAGCAATGTGCCCGAAGCCTTTTCGGTTGGACAACGGGGTAGATTGGCCTTCGTTTTTATCGTATTGAAAAATCTCTAGCGTTGGCCCCTCGTTGCCCCAGCCAGGAAGGCGCAAGTGTGCCCCTTTGATTTGTGCTTTGTAGACGCCCGTAGCCCGCGCTAGCCAACTGCCCGACAGGTTGCACTGCGGCAACGTCATTTTACAAGAAAAAGCCTGAATATAGAATTGCGCCAAGCGCTTCCAATCATCGGTAATAATATTGGTGTGAACGTATTTCATTATACGAGAGATTTGATAAGACTAAAACAACTAGTATTTTCTAACAGGGAAGATAAAGAAAAGATGCCGAAGCAAGCCTAGAAAATTAACAATTGGTCGATCCGAAAGGAGATTGGTCGAAAATCACCTTTGTTCCATCGCGAAAATGTCCAAGAAGGAAATGATTTATAGGAAGAGCAAGTTGAATCAACTGTATTTTTTATCCTATAGTAAACAAACTCTCGATGAAAGCAATCTTTAAATGGCGTCCCGAATACCCGTGGTATATTATTATGGCAATTACCTTTTTGTTGTACCAAAATGTACAGGATTGGTGGCGGCCTGCTTACAAAGGCGACAGCGAACTGTGGCGGTATTTGTTGGGCATTGCCCCTAATTTCCTGCCAGGCATTGGATTAACGGCTTTTATTTATGCCGCGTTGCCCGACCTAACACCCGCTCAAAAGTACACCAAATGGTACGTCGAACAGCGGCATCGGACGGCGTTGTTTATTTGTATGACTGGCTTGATCGCTTGGGAGGTCTGCCAATTGACGGGCGGGCTGTATTTTGATTGGAACGACATCTTATGGACCTTAATTGGTGGCGGTTGTTTTTATGCCTTGTGGCGGTTGGGGCCCGCTGCTTGGCGGCAGCACAGTGTGTTGTTGGAGGCGGAAGTGCTACAGGAAAAAAACGTTTAGTAGACTAGTACTGCAAGGCCTTCAAACTTACGGAATGCTGTAAGCGCTGTTGGTTCTTTTTATCAATCAATCGAAACGTTATAGTGGTATCGGAAGGGGTGACCAATAGGTCGATTAATCCAAAATTGTTTTGCCGAACAACAGGGCCGATGCGGTGGGCATTGGCTTCGGTAT
>CAYUZF010000216.1:0-8981 GCA_964449615.1 uncultured Aureispira sp. | reverse complement strand
CAATTCTTCGGCGACCAGTTGTTCTTTTTTGCGGCAGTAAATAGGATATTCCTTGCCCTCCTCATAGCGGGTATAATACCAATAGCCATTCTTAAAATAAGGAACCGAACTGTCGTCTTTTTTGATGCGTCCTACAATTTCTTGATAAAGCTTTTCTTGCAGCGGTTCCGTATGCTGTAATTGCTGCTCCAAATATTGATTTTCCGCATTCAAATAATTCAAGACATCCTGGGTCTGTATATCAGGTGTTGCCGCACTTTTTTGCGCGTCACTTAGCCGCATCCAAAAATAAGGATCAACGCGCACATGGCCATGCGTGACAATAGAAAAGGGTTTCTTGGGGGCAATGGGTTCGGCGATAGTCGTATTTAGAGAAGTATGATCTTTGTTTAGCATAGAATTACAAGCGTTTGTAAGAAGTCTGTATAACGTCGGGACGAGCTGTTATAGGGGAGCATACAAGAGCGCTATTTGGCTTTTGCGTGTGTGTTACACGAAGTGAATTCTAAAAGTACATCAAATGAATAGTAATGGTAAGCGTTTCAACATTTTTCTGAAAGGGCAGCCCCATATTAAATAATAAGTAATCGCAGTACAACGACACAAAAAGCAGTAGGCTAAGATAGGTTCAATTGTTCCGATACGCGGTCAATGACAAACGTTCGATGTTCCTCATTGTGCTTGTAGTCTAATTCATTTACATCCAAAATCAATAATTTGCCTTCGGTATAATTTTTAATCCATTCCTCGTATTTATCGTTCAACGATTTGAGGTAGTGTAAACTCATGGTCGATTCGTAGTCGCGGCCCCGTTGTTGTATGTGTTGTACTAAGGTGGGAACGCTCGCTTTGAGGTAAATCAATAAGTCGGGCGCATTCACCTGTGAACTCATTAACTGAAACAAACTGAAATAGTTGTGAAAGTCGCGCTCGGCCATCAAACCCATTTGGTGCAAGTTGGGGGCAAAAATATGCGCATCTTCGTAAATGGATCGATCTTGAATAACCGTTTTATCCCCTTTTTGAATCTCCACAATCTGGTGGTAACGGTTGCTTAAAAAGTAAATCTGTAAATTAAACGACCAGCGACTCATATCGTTGTAAAAATCCTCCAAATAAGGATTGTCATCGGTTGATTCGTAATTGACTTCCCAGTCAAATTCTTGGCTCAGTAGCTCGCAAAGTGTCGTTTTGCCTGCTCCAATATTGCCCGCAATGGCAATGTGTTTTGGTTTCATAGAAGGATTGATGTATGGATAATGTGTCCGAAAATAGTGCTTTTTTACAAAGAAATAGTTTAATCAGGCAATTTATCCACCCACGATCTAAATAAATGTAGAAAAGCGAATAAAACCCTTATACCTTGTAAAACAAACTAGGGGCAAAACTAAAATAGAATTACAGGGGAGCTGTTGTCTATCTTTAAAGCGCCGTAGGGGAATTGGATTGCAGGCGTAGACGTTCCAGCAAATAGGCAGCCGTGCGTTTGGCCGCTCCAGGCAAACCCAGTCGTTGACGCAGCGCCTGGTAGTCCTCTAATACCACTGCTCGTTTGGGGCCTTCCAGCAAGGGCATCAAACTCTTGCTCAACTCAGCAGCATTGACCGCCCCTTGAATGCGCTCTGGAACAATTTCTCGATCCATAATTAAATTCACCAAAGCAATAAAACGCACTTTAATCATCCGCTTTGCCAAGCGATACATCAACGCACCTGCTTTGTAACAAACAACTTGTGGCACTTGAAACAAAGCCGCTTCTAAGGTAGCTGTACCAGAAGTAACCAGCGCAGCGTGGCTGTGTTGCAGAATATCATAAGTCTGTTCGCGCACCAAAACCGCTCTGGGTTCGTCCATCAAAAAACGCTCGTAAAACTGAGGCGCAATGCCAGGGGCAGAAGCCACCACAAACTGATAAGCAGGAAAATTGTTGACCACCGCTAGCATAAGGGGCAGCATGCTGCGGATTTCCTGTTTGCGACTGCCAGGCAAAAGCGCAATAATAGGGCGTTCGTCCAATCCCCAAGCCTCTTTAAAATGCAGTTGGGGCGTATGCGTAGCCACGACATCTAAGAGCGGATGCCCAACAAACGTAACCGCGTAGTCGTATTGAGCATAGAAATCGCGTTCAAAAGGCAGAATAGAAAAAACGTGGTCTACCGATTGACGAATAGTACGTATGCGTTTGGCACGGGTAGCCCATATTTGAGGCGAAATATAGTAGTAAACTGGAAAACCCTGTTCCTTGACCCAGGGCGCTAGGCGCAAATTAAAGCCCGAATAATCAATTAAAATAACAGCATCGGGCTGAAAACGCCGCAAATCCTCTTTGCACTCTTTGAGTTTGCCCAAGATTTTCGGCAAATGCTTAAGGACTTGCCAAACCCCCATGTAAGCCATATCGCGGTAGTGTTGTACCAACATCATACCTGCATTGCTCATTAAATCGCCCCCCCAACCACGAAAAGAAGCCTCGTTGTCCTCTTGTTTTAGCGCTTCAATCAAATAGGAGCCGTGCAAATCTCCAGAAGCTTCTCCTGCTATTATATAATATTTCATAAATTGACTTAGGCTGTTTTCTCTTCTTGGAGTAATTGGTTCAACAAGTCAGCAAAGTCAAAAACATCCACGAAACTGTTGTAAAGCGGGACAGGTGCCACGCGAATGACATCGGGTTCTCGCCAATCGGCTACCACTCCTTTGGCGGTCAAACGATCAAAAAGCGCTTTGTTGCCATTTTTTACTTGAATAGACAATTGGCAGCCGCGTTGGCGAATGGAGCTAGGGGTAATAATAGTAATTCTATCCGAATCAATTTGCTGAAGCAAAAACTCTAAATAAGCCGTCAAAAACACACTTTTAAGCTGTAACATTTCTTGACCCGCCTGCTCAAACAACTCCAGCGAAGCCAAGAGCGGCGTCATAGAAAAGACAGGCGCATTGCTCAACTGCCATGCTTCGGCAGTAGGCATGGGCTGAAATTTATCATCCATCTTGAAGCGAGATGCCTTGTCGTGGCCCCACCAACCCTCAAAACGGGGAATATCGCTTTGGTTGAGGTGGCGGTGGTTGACAAAAGCCCCTGCAATAGCTCCAGGCCCTGCGTTGAGGTATTTGTAATGGCACCAAACGGCAAAATCTACGTTCCAAGCGTGCAACTGAAGCTGCACATTGCCCACCGCATGCGCCAAATCAAAACCGACAAAAGCGCCAATGTCATGGCCAATTTTTGTGATGGCTTCCATGTCGAATACTTGCCCCGTATAGTAATTCACACCGCCCAGCATAACTAAAGCAATGGCGTCGCCCTCTTGTCGCAAGGTTTGTTCAATGTCTTCCAAACGCAGCGTTTCTTCGCCCACTCTAGGGGCCAATTCTATCAAACCTTGTTCGGTATCGTAACCGTGAAACCGCAATTGAGAGGCCACCGCATATTTGTCCGAAGGGAATGCCGCTTTTTCTATAACGATTTTGTACCGTTCTGAAGAAGGTCGGTAAAAAGAAACCAACATCAAATGCAAGTTCACACTCAAGGTGTTCATTACCACCACTTCTTCGGGCTGGGCGCCAACGATAGGCGCGAGCTTCTGTGGAAACAGCTCGTGGTACGCCACCCAGGGGCGCTGGGCTTCAAAATGCCCTTCAACGCCGTGGTGTTGCCAATCCCTCAACTCTTGTCGGAGATCGTCGCTCACTTTTTTGGGTTGTAACCCCAAAGAATTGCCACAGAAGTACAAGACCTCTTTGCCGTTGGCTTGTTTGGGCATGTAAAAATGGTCGCGGTAGTAGCGCAATGGATCTTGTTCGTCCATTCTAAGCGCGTAAGAACGTGTTGTTTTCACAGTAAACTAAAGTTATAAAAAAGTAGGACATTGTTGAAAGTAGCCCAGCGAACCAGTTGCCCCCAACAATAGGAAATAAGGCATTATTGCGCTGCCCAAGGATTGGTTGCCCAGACAGAAAGTTCGGGAATCATACCTCGGTCATCCATAGTCAGCACCGCTTTGATGCTGTGGGCAATTTCTGTAGGCGTCAGTTTGTGTTCTTTCAATTCGCGCTCTTCACGGTCGCTTTGGTTAAAAGCGGTGGGAACTTCGCTTGGATTGATTTGCAACACACGGATGCCTTTGGGACGCAATTCGGCTTGCCAACATTGCGTTAGTGCGCGCAGGGCAAACTTTGAAGCGGAATAAATAGAGCCTTGCGCAAAGCCTTTAAGCGCTGCGGTAGAAGCTATGTTGATGATGTGCCCGCTTTTTTTCTCCTCAAAGTTGGGTAAAATTTCTTGGGTAAGCAAGGTCAAGCCAAATACATTTACAGAAAAAACACGCTCGAACTGCTCAATGGTAATTTTTCCCAGAGGAGCAAATTCGCCAATACCCGCGTTATTAATCAACACGTCAATGCCCCCCAATAGGTCGATGGCTTTGGCAGCATGGCTACTGATGCTGTCGTAATCCGCTACATCAAAAGGCAATCCCTGGCAGCCAATTTGCTGCGCCACACGTTCCACTTTGTCCGCATCGCGTCCTGTAATCAATACGTTTGCGCCCGCTTCTGTTAGTACTTCGGCCATTGCTTTGCCGAGTCCAGAGCTTCCGCCTGTAATCAATATTTTTGCTTGTTCTAATTGCATGATTTGAAAAGGTACAATTGCAAATACTTATGCGTTATCAAGAATAAGCACTTGCTGGTGTTAAAAAAAATGTCGTTGTCACATTGGCCAAACACCGACAATACATTTTTGTTGCATGGGCTGTGCTAGAGAAAAACACTTTCTACTTAAAACAGCGCTTTTGAAAAAGAGAAAAGTCCGAAAGATTTCCCTGTGCCAAGCCTAAGAACTATAAGGTTGCCAAAAAGCCGCAGCACTTTAAGAAAAACAGCTAAGAATAAAGGGGAGGCTAATTTTTTGTACAAAAAAACTAAGTTGAAAATGAGTATTTAGAAGAAAATCTATGAAGCTCGAAAGAGCTATAAATTGGCTTTATTTTTAAAAAGTAACTCCATTATTCTAAACAGATTCACGCGCTTATATGACAAGCTTTTACCCATTTGAGTAAGAATATGGATAGAAGTATGTAAGCCTTCTGTAGTAATATTGAATAACTTTTTAATGAAAAAAACTGTCTGTATAAAGAGTCAACAGCATTTTTTTTACTTTTGATAGGAATTATCAGCTTAAAACAACTATATTGATGACGAAAAATTTCTAAGGGCTTCATAAACTTTTTGAGTGGGCAGTCCTACAATAGTATTATAAGTACCCTCTATTTTGGTTATCTTGGCCAATCCAATCCATTCCTGAATGGCATAAGCCCCAGCTTTGTCATAAGGTTGGAAGGTGCGGACATAATAGTTTATCTCCTCTTCCGATAGAGGCGCAAAATGCACCTGTGCAGTATCCGAAAAACTAATGCGTTGATCTACCCCCAGCAGACAAACGCCCGTAATGACTCGGTGCTGCCGACCCGATAGGCAACGTAAAATGCGCAAAGCATCTTCGTAGTCTTTGGGTTTGTGAAAAATTGTGTCATCTTGCAGAACAATAGTGTCTGATGCCAAAATAACGGAACCTGCTTCTAACTGTTCTTGTACGGCTTCTGCTTTGCGTTCAGCCAAATATACGGGGACTTCAGACTTGGGCAAATGTGCTGGAAAGGATTCCTCAATGTTCTGTTCCACAATTTTAAAGGTACATCCCAATGCCTTTAGCAATTGGCGGCGACGGGGCGATTTAGAGGCCAGTAGAACAGTAGGTAACTTGATGGACATGATGATACAGTATTTTTTTTGATAAGATTAAAACAAAATGGGGGAAACACCTGCTATTTCCCATCGTAGCAACCAAATTATTAAACAACAACTAAAGTAGGAGATGATTGTCCTGCATTTGCATACCTCTAAAAATGCAAAAAAAGCAAACAATTGTATAACTACACCAATTAAAATTTAAATTTACATTCATGAAATATGATATGGAATGGCTTTTAAAGAAAGTCGAAAACGGTGATGCTATTGACTACCTGTTTTTTTGGGGCCACCAACACGATCTAGACAATCCCGAAAAAGTAGACAGGCCTTGTCTGAGCCAATGGTACGACAATAATTCTGCTTTTACGGTGCTTTACGAGTTCTACCGCACTGCAGAACACTGGATGATGACCCACAAAGCGCGTCTGTTTGACGACGACGAAATGGTCGATCGTATTTTGGTCGCTAGAACAGCTGCCAAAGCTCGAAAATTAGGCCGTCTAATACAGCCTTACGAAGAGAAAAAATGGCTAGACAACGCCCGCGATATTGTCGTAGAAGGTAACTATCACAAATTTGGACAAAACCCCAAATTAAAAGATTACTTATTGTCTACAGGCGATAAAGTGTTGGTAGAAGCAACGCCATTGGACACCCTTTGGGGAATTGGATTCAACCGCAACCACCGCCACGTAGCGGATCCCAAAGAGTGGAAAGGAAAAAACTGGATGGGCTTTGCCTTGATGGAAGTAAGAGATAAATTGGCCGAAAAAGAATACGAAGTGCCTTCTTACAAGTACTAAGCGTTATGAAAAATTTTTTAGGCGGCTTGATAGCCGTACTAGTTTTGGGCTATCTAGGAACGCTAGTCGCCTGGTGGGGACTAGCCCTAGTAGCTGCTTTTGTTGGTTTTGCCTTGCAAGAACAGGGCGGATGGAGTTTTTTAAGTGGTTTTTTGGGCGGCGCGCTTTTTTTCGGCGCTTATGCTTACTACTTGGACAGCGCCAACGAGGGGCAACTGTCGAGCATGATGCAGGAAATTCTACCCTTCAACCCTTTTTGGCCTACGGTCGTTCTAGGGGGCTTGCTGGGTGGGCTGGGAATGCTCGTCGGTAAATATACCCGCGACGTGGTATTGGGAGAAAAAAAAATACCCAAGTACCGAGGCAAGTACCGCTAGCGGGCAAGTAGAGGCGCAGTGCTTTTTGAGAATTATAAGAATTAGAATGCAGCAAATGGAAAACGTACACCACTCAGGATTTGTCAATATCATTGGTCGACCCAATGCTGGAAAGTCCACTTTGATGAATGCTTTAGTAGGCGAGCGCATGTCTATTATCACCGAAAAACCACAAACAACGCGCCATCGCATTATAGGCATTGTCAGCGACGAGCATTACCAAGTCGTCTTCTCCGATACGCCTGGATTTATCAAAGATCCACGGTATGAGATGCAAAGCAGTATGAATAAATTTGTCGCTTCTACGTTTAAAGACGCGGATGTGATGTTGTTAGTAGTGGACGTGCAAGAGCACTACGATGATGAAAATCCACTGTTTAAAAAATTGGAAGGGGTTCAAGTACCCTTGTTTCTAGTACTCAATAAAATTGATTTGGTAGACGATGGTACACTCATGAGTAAAATTCTCGCTTGGAAGGACAAGGCCAATTTTACCGATATTATTCCCATCTCTGCCCTGCACAAAGACCAAACCGAGCAGTTGATGCAGCGCATTTTGGAACACTTGCCCGAAGGGCCTGTGTACTACCCCAAAGATCAATTTACCGACCGCCCCGAGCGCTTTTTTGTCTCTGAGATTATTCGAGAAAAAATTCTGCTCAACTACTACCAAGAAATTCCTTATTCTTGCGAAGTAGTGGTCAATGAATTTAAAGAGGACAGGCGTAAAAATCTAGTGCGAATACACGCCACTATTTTTGTTGGACGCGAGAGCCAGAAAAACATTATCATCGGCAAACGCGGCTCTTCGATCAAGCAACTTGGCATTGATGCTCGGCAAGCTATCGAAACCTTTTTAGCGCAAAAAGTCTACTTGGAATTGTTTGTCAAAGTAAAAGACAATTGGCGCAACGACGATCGCATGCTCAAACATTTTGGCTATAAAAAATAACTGGCTTGCTTCATTTGGACGCTTTTTTCTTTAAAAATAGGCTTGTGGTAGATCACACAAGCCCTTTTGTAGTTTCTCTATTGGCTAAGCGCGAGATCACAGGGGATTTATGCAAAAAAAATGTTACTTTTGACACGCACAAAAGCAAAAGTACAGGGTGCATGACCAAATTATTGGTGTTAACCACTAGCGGGGGCAGTAGAACAAAGCTGCCTTAAAACACGGTATCATTACCAAAAAAAGAAAAGCAGTTTATCAATGACATTTGAGGATTTAGAGTTGGATTACGAATTGTTGGACGCCTTAGATTATATGGGATTTGTAGAAGCTACCCCCATACAAGAACAGGCCATTCCACTTATTTTAGATGGTCGAGATTTAATAGCCTGCGCCCAAACAGGAACGGGCAAAACAGCGGCCTTCATCTTACCCATTCTCAACAAATTGGCCGAAAATCCTACTTCCAGCGTCAACACGTTGGTGGTTTGCCCAACGCGAGAGCTGGCCATACAAATTGAAAAGCAAGTACAGGGGTTTGGTTACTTTTTGGGGGTGTGTTCTATTGCGGTTTATGGGGGAAGCGGCGGCGATGATTTTTCGCAGCAAAAACGAGCGCTTACACAGGGCAGCAACATTGTAGTAGCGACACCAGGAAAGTTGATTTCGCACCTCAATCTGGGTTACGTGCGTTTCGAAGAGGTGGAGCATTTGGTATTGGACGAAGCCGACCGCATGTTGGATATGGGTTTTTTAGAAGACATTCAGAAAATTATTTCTTACCTGCCCAAAAAGCGTCAAAATTTGATGTTTAGTGCAACGATGGCACCCAAAATCCGTCAATTGGCAGGACAAATCCTAGACCAACCCGAAACCATCAACATCGCCTTAGACAAGCCTGCGGAAGGCGTTTTGCAAGCTGCTTACATGGCCTACGATAAGCAAAAAACGCCCTTAATCCACACGCTGCTTTCGGACAAACCCGAATACGAGCGCATCTTGATTTTTACCTCTACCAAACGCAAAGTATTTGACATTGTGCGCTCCTTGCGCAAAGAAGGCTACTCCGTAGCGGGTATTTCCTCAGATTTGGATCAAAGT
>CAYUZF010000215.1:7016-9012 GCA_964449615.1 uncultured Aureispira sp. | reverse complement strand
CCGATAAAAATGCTAAAATTAAAGAAGATTTCTTGGCGAATATGAGCCACGAAATTCGTACGCCGATGAATGGGGTACTGGGCTTTTCTAGGCTGTTGTTGCAGACAAAAATGACCAACTTGCAACACGAATATGCACAATCCATTTACAGTTCAGCCGAAAACTTATTGGTGATTGTCAATGATATTTTAGATGTCTCTAAAATAGAATCGGGGACTTTCCAACTGCATAAAATCCCCTTCAACCTTAAAAAACGAATCGAGGAAGGATTAAGTATCCTCAAAGTATCTGTACAAAAGAAGAAGCTGTCTTTTAAAATACACGTCGATCCTAAAATACCAGAAACAATCGTCGGAATTCCAGAACGCTTGTCGCAAGTACTGATCAATTTAGTAGGGAATGCCATCAAATTTACCAAAAAAGGTTCTATTGTATTGAGTGTAACGGTTGAGAACAATCAACTCTTATTTAAGGTAACCGATACGGGGATTGGTATCCCTACGGATAAATTGGAGACCATTTTTGAGAGTTTTACACAGGCCGAAAATTATACCACCCGCGAATACAGCGGAACGGGTTTAGGTTTAAGCATTAGCAAAAAACTCATCGACGTAATGGGGGGTAAAATCGGTGTGGAGAGCGAGCTGGGCAAAGGCTCTACGTTTTACTTTACCTTGCCATATGACTTAGTAGAAGAACAAGAGGAGAAGGTAGATGCTGAAGTAGCTACTCCAAAGGCCGATGTGCCTATGATTTTAGTAGTAGAAGACAACAAAGTCAATCAAGAACTGGTCTCTATCTATCTCAATATTTTGGAATGTGAAATACACCTTGCTGAAAATGGCTTAGAAGCCTTGCACTACGTCAAGAAAAATCAGTACGATTTAATTTTGATGGATGTACAAATGCCGCGTATGGATGGGCTAGCCGCTACGTCTGCTATCCGAAAAATCAATGCGCAAGTACCGATCATTGCCATGTCTGCGCATGCTCTAGAGCGCGAGCGACAGCGCTGTTTTGAAATTGGTATGAACGACTACATTTCCAAGCCCTTCAAGGTAGAAGCGTTGGAGGAAATTATGACCAAATACGTCAAACTGCCCGCTAAAAAAGAGCAAGGAGCGGTACCGCGCATTCAATATCTAGACAACTACACTCCTGAAAAAGAGGAAACAGTACCTATGCTACTTTCCAGCTATACCAACGTAAAAATATCTAGGGAATTGTTGCTGCTCTTCCGAGACGAATTGTTGAAGTTAATCAACAACATGCAGGAAGCTTTTCGCACGGGCAATATGCACCAGATCAAACGACAAATGCACCGTATCAAGCCGAATTTTGAACTGTTTGATTTAATAAAATTTTACGATTGGTGCAATGAAATCAACCAATTGGCTGCTCAAAAAGCACCGATTGCCGCTATAAAAGAAGTGTATGATGATTTAGAAAAAGCCCTGCCGCAACTTATTGAACGCATCAACCGAGAAGTGCAGTAAAAGAGCGGTTGGCGGTGTAGTAGTAGGATTCAAAAACTTCTTTGTATCTTTGCACCCTATTTAGACAGCCACTAACTCCAGCGCGACTATGCAAAATACCTTGATTACCATTACCATTGTGACCTTTGGCCTGCTCTTGTTGTCCAATCTTTTTTTTAGGATAAAAACCTTTAGAACCTTTAGAAAATTGGCCGAAGCAGGGGTGCATTTCAACCGGCAACAAGTTTTTAATCCGCGGTTGCTCGAAGAGCAGGTGCTGCGCAAGCACCCTAAACACAAGGCACTCATTTTGGCTCATGTCAACAGCATGAAAACATCGCTGCGCATCTCTAGTCTATGCATGGTGGTGCTCACCATCTGCGGAGGCGTCTTGATGTATTACCGCCAGCGCTAGTCCTTTTTCATCTTACTTCTAGGGTTTTATTTTATTATAATAATGAACGATAAAAAACAGTCGTTGAAGGCTTTGCACACCTTTGGAATGAACGTCTATGCACGGG
>CAYUZF010000215.1:4298-7006 GCA_964449615.1 uncultured Aureispira sp. | reverse complement strand
ATGTGGCCGTAAAAAGCGTTGCTGATTTGCAGGCACGTTTGCCGCTTGCTCCACCTTTTTTAATTTTGGGTGGTGGGAGTAATGTGTTGTTTACGCGTGATTTTGAAGGAACCATTGTACACAATCAAATCAAAGGCATTGCGGCGTCTCACGAAGCGGAAGACGCGGTATACATTGCGGTAGGAGGAGGTGAACGCTGGCACGATTTGGTGCTTTGGTGTTTGGCGCAAGGCTACGGTGGGCTGGAAAACTTATCGCTCATTCCTGGCTCGGTCGGAGCCGCCCCCATTCAGAACATCGGCGCTTATGGGGTCGAGTTAAAAGATGTATTTTGGCGTTTGGAAGCGGTAGAGTTGGCCACAGGAGCCGTCCATGTGTTGGAGTGGCACGACTGCGCCTTCGGATACCGCGACAGCAGTTTCAAGCAGCAACACAAAGGCCGTTATTTTATTAGCCAAGTGACCTTGCGCCTGCCCAAAAAAGCCCCGCTCAACAGCAGCTATGGCGCCATTCAACAACAATTAGAAAAAAACAAAGCCACTCCATCGCCCGACAGCATTAGCCAAGCCGTTATTCAAATTCGTCAGCAAAAACTCCCCGATCCACAACAAATTGGCAACGCGGGTTCTTTCTTTAAAAACCCTATCATACCTGCTGCTACGGCCAAGCTATTAAAAATAGCCTACCCCGATATGCCCCAATATCCCGCAGGGGAGGGGCAAGTTAAGTTGGCCGCAGGTTGGCTCATTGACCAGTTGGGCTGGAAAGGCTACCGCAAAGGCGACGCAGGGGTACACGCACAACAAGCGTTGGTGCTAGTCAACTACGGCAGTGCTACAGGGGCAGAGTTATGGGCCTTAGCGCAAGATATTCAAGCGTCTGTTCAAGCGCGTTTTGGCATTGTCCTAGAACCAGAAGTGAATATTGTGGCGTAGGGATGTTGCCCCTTACACGACCAAAACAACAAAAAAATTAGCCTCTTCTACAAAAATACGGTACAGACACTACCAACGAATTGTAATTTTACTACCTTTATAGGATAAATCCCAGGAAACAACGCCTGATTTTTAACCATTTAACAGGGTTATGCACCAAACCACAGCCACTATACACGCCATTTTTCTGGCTCTAGCACTGCTAGCTTCCCAATCTTGGGGCTACTTTGCTACGTCACAAAATGGGGATACCTTGATTGTGGAGCAAAGCGATTTAGAGCCAGGGGAAGAAGGTGATGCTGCATTGGAATTAACCATTCCACCGAAATCCAACAAGGAATCGGAAGCACGCACCGCCTTACCAAAAACACCCAAAGACAGCTCTAAACTAACGGTTTACCAAACGCCAACAGCGCCTGTTTGGCAATTGGCCTATCGCTACAACAGCGCCTGTTATGCACGTGCCAGCTACCGCCCGCGTCCGCCCACCCAATCGAGCGGATACCCCCACAGCCACGGCAATCGCGGCCCCCCTTCCTCTATGGCTTAATTCTTCGACTGTACTCTACTTCTCTAGTCTATCGTGGCCTTTCTATGCCCCGTCTTTACCTTCAATAAGCTGTGCGGCGCTTTTGTCCAATGGATGAATAGGCGCTCGTGCAAGGTCGAAATAATCGACTAGGGGATAATTGTACAGAGAATTAGTGGACAAGAAAGGTTCTATAGCAGTGTCTAAACTCTATGGACAAGTACAATCAACCAAAACTATTTCACAACTCATATGCTGTAGAGCGCTTTTGGGCATTACTGAATGCGCCCTGTGTATAGGGGTTATTAATTTTTTTATAAACAAAACAAACAATGCAAGGAAAAGCACTGATCAAATTTTTTACGGGATTGGCTTTATTGGTCGTCGCGTATCAATTTGTCCTTTGGTTTCCCACCAACAGCGTGGAAAACAACGCCGCAGAATATGCCACTATGGGCGTCGCGGGCTTCGAAGAATCAACTTACAAAGAAGAGCGTAGAGATTCTTTGAGAAATGCTTACTTAGACTCGGTAGCCACAGAAACCGTCTTCACGGTGCCTGTTATTGGCAAAGCCTACAATTATCAAGAACTGAAAAAGCAACAGCTTGCTTGGGGATTGGATTTGCAGGGGGGGATGAGTGTCGTTTTACAGATCGACTTAAGAGAACTCATTATTGCTTTGTCGGACGACAATCAAGATCCCAAATTTGTAGACGCATTGGACCGCGCCAAAATAGCGCAGCAATCGGCTCAAACGGATTACGTGACGCTGTTTGGAGAAGCGTATGAGGAAGTGGGCGAGCGTCCACTAGCGCGTATTTTTGCTACCAATGATAAATTGAGAGACGAGATTAACATCGAATCCTCCAATGCAGAGGTAATTGACGCCATTCGCAAAATTGCAGGCGAAACCGTACAAAGTACCTACAAACTACTCAAAGAGCGTATTGACCGCTTTGGGGTGGCGCAACCTGTGGTATCGTTGGACGAAAGCACCGACCGCATCACGGTAGAACTACCAGGTGTGCGCAATCCCAAACGCGCCCGCAGCTACTTGCAAGCAACGGCCAACTTGGAGTTCTGGGAATTGTATGAGAACGTAGATATTCAAAACGATTTGTTTGCGTTGAACGAAACGTTAAAAGAAGAACGCCGCTTAGAAAGAGCGACGGCCAATGGTGAAGAGACTACAACCGAACTTACCGACGAAGAAACAGACGTAGATGGAACCGACGAGAACGAT
>CAYUZF010000215.1:1380-4288 GCA_964449615.1 uncultured Aureispira sp. | reverse complement strand
ATACCGAAGAAGAAGCGGACAGCAACGATTTGGGCGATCTAGGCGACTTGGGTGATTTAGGTGACTTGGAAGACAGCACATCTATAGGTGATTCTACAGACATTGGTCCTTTGTTTGAAGTGTTGCAGCTCAATATAGCACAAACACAAGCACAGCGCTCTGGGATTATTGGCTATGCAGAAGTGGTCAACAAAGACGCCGTTATGAAAATTTTGACCAGCGACGCCGCCAAAAAAGCGTTGGGTGCCAAGTCAAGAAGTGTGCGTTTTGTATGGGATGCCAAGCCGTTTAAAAGCGAGGCCAACCCTACTACGCGGGACCCAAGCAAGCGTTTTGTACGTTTGTTTGCCTTGAATACCAAGAACAGAAAGAACTCGGTATTGAGCGGAGAGCGTGTCATTAAAGCCTTTGCTACGCCCAACCAATCGGGGCCTGGTTTTGCCGTTTCTTTGAGCATGGATCAAGAAGGCGCGCGCGCTTGGAAAAAAATGACCACCGACAACGTGGGGCGTCAAGTAGCCGTCGTATTGGATGATAAAGTGTACTCTGCCCCCAATGTAAACGAGCCTATTCCAAATGGAAACACCTCTATTTCGGGTGGTTTTGACGAAGTGACGGAAGCAGCGGATTTAGCCAACATTTTGAGTGTGGGTAAATTGCCGAGCAAAATTGAAATCATTGAAGAAGCGGTTGTAGGGCCAAGTTTGGGTGCCGAAACGGTATCGGCTGGTTTGTGGTCGTTGTTTATTGGTTTCTTATTGGTACTCTTGTACATGTTGGGCTATTATGCTATGGCAGGGGTGATCGCTGTAGTGGCCTTGTTCCTAAACATCTTCTTCATCTTTGGTTCTTTGGCCTCTTTTGGTACGGTATTGACCTTGCCAGGTATTGCGGGCATTGTTTTGACCATTGGTATGGCGGTAGATGCCAACGTAATTATCTTTGAGCGTATCCGCGAGGAATTGCGCGCTGGGGTCAACTGGAAAGAAGCCATTGAAAAAGGATTTAGCCACTCGTATTCGGCTATTCTGGATGCCAACGTAACTACCTTAATTGTAGCCTTTATTTTGTTCCGTTTTGGACTCGGACCCATCAAAGGTTTTGCCACCGTATTGGGAATTGGAGTTGTTTGTTCGGTTTTTTCTGCTGTATTAATCGGTCGTATGTTGTTCGACTCTTGGATGGAGCGCAACAAAGAAGTAACCGTTTGGGCAGGCTGGTCTAAGAACATTTTGGCCAATCCTGGAATTGACTTTGTAAGCAAACGTAAAATTGCTTACGCGATCTCTGGTGTAATTCTAGTAGCAGGTATTATTTCTATGGCAACTAGAGGCTTTGAGTTGGGCGTTGATTTAAAAGGTGGTCGTTCTTACACGGTACAATTTGCCGAAGATGTGGATGTGAGCCAGTTTAAAAACGAATTGACGGCTTCTTTTGAAACTGTAACGGATGAGAATGGAACCATCTTAGACGGGGACAACGTCAACAAAGTAGTCGTGCGTGAATTTAGTAAGTCGACACAAGCCAAAGTAACGACCTCTTTCCTACAGGGCGATGCCGATTTGGATGCCGCCGCCATCAACGCGGATTCTATCGTTTTGTACAAAGTTTACGAAGCGGCCAAGAAGTACACGGGCAAAGACATGACTTACGAGGCCTTCTCTATGGGGGAGCCTGCCGAAGGTGGTGCAGACGGTAATTTTTACTTGACGGCTTCTTCTAAAGTCGGTCCTACCATTGCGGATGATATTCGCAACTCGGCAGGTTGGGCAGCTGGTTTGTCCCTCTTGTTTATCTTCTTGTACATCTTGTTCCGTTTCAATAGATGGCAGTACAGTGCGGGGGCTTTGGCGGCCTTAGTACACGACGTTTTGTTTGTTTTGTCCATCTTCTCTATCTTCCAGGGTATTTTGCCGTTCTCTCTCGAAATCAACCAAGCCTTTATAGCGGCGATTCTGACGGTAATCGGTTACTCAATTAACGACACGGTGGTTGTATTTGACCGTATTAGAGAGGTAGGACGCGATATGCAGGACAAAGCGAGCTTTAAGGAAATTGTGAACATTGCCGTTAACAATACCATTAGCCGTACTTGTATTACTTCGTTGACAACGCTTTTGGTAGTCCTAATTCTGTTCCTCTTTGGAGGTGCAGGGATCAGCGGATTTGCCTTTGCCTTGTTGATTGGTATCTTGGTCGGTACATACTCTTCTATCTTTATTGCTACGCCCGTAGTAGTCGATACCACAGGGGACAGCAACATCTTTGATGCGCCTGTTGTGGAAGAAGAAGACTTGCCTACTACAGACGACGACGTTACAAAAGCTTAACAATAAGCTACATAACTATAGTAGATATGGGTTGTTCTCCAGAGGGGAGCAACCCGTTTTTTTTAGCTTCCGTCCAATAATTGCCTAAAAAATAACTATCTTTGCCCCGTCTTAGGATTTCTTGGCGAGGTATTCGCTTGAGGAAGGCCGTTGACGACCGATTGATAAATAGAATTACCAAAAACAGACGCTTTTTAATTAGGGGAAACCTAATTTTGCAGCATCTTATGAATGGCAGAGCTGTTCACAAGATGCTAAGGGAGACCAGAGCTGCCCATCAAAAGACGTTTATATTTTTATTCATACCGCACGGCCAATTAGGGCACAGTGCCACAAAAAACAGAAACATGAAAGGAAACGATCAATTTGTATCCGCAAAAGATGAATCGCCAAGAATGTTTGAGAATGATATTTTAGATTATTTTTCTAGAGCACATCCCATTTCGGTACCTTTGATTTTTGTACCTATGGTCTTGTATTTTTTCTACTCGGCCTTTGCCATTTATGGAGTCAACATACTCAATGCCGTGGGCATTTTCTTCTTGGGGGTTGTTATTTGGACTTTGTTCGAATATTTC
>CAYUZF010000215.1:0-1370 GCA_964449615.1 uncultured Aureispira sp. | reverse complement strand
CTTACACCGCTATTTGTTCCACTTACAACTCGACAATGACTGGGGACGCCGTTTGCACTTTATGATCCACGGTTGCCACCACGATTACCCCAACGATTCTATGCGTTTGGTCATTCCTACAGGCGCGAGCTTGGCACTAGCCGTTATTGTATACTGGTCTTGTTATTTCTTCATCGTGTACTTGTTCGGGGGTTCTATGGGAACCTTACACACTTTTTTCGCTTCTTTTGTAACGGGGTACATCGCCTACGATATGATGCACTATGCGACACACTACGCGAAATTTAAAAACAAATGGTTTAGAGAAATTCAGAAGAACCACCTCGACCACCACTACGTAGACCACGACAAAGGCTTTGGATTGAGCAATGTGTTTTGGGATCGTGTATTTGGAACTGCCCAAGAGAGCATCAAGAAAAAGAAAAAATAAATTAGTAGAGATAGTGTAGTTGTAGTAGGGGCTAGGTCGCCGAGTTAAGCCGAGGTACTGCTCCCTACTACAACTACACTATCTATTTTTTAAGACCTGACATGCCCGAAATAGAATTTAAGGAAATCGACATCATCGGAGGCGAAACGCTGGCTGTAATCAGCCAAGCCAATGCTTTCAATGAGTGGACGTACCAGCGGATTTTCCCTTTTTGTCAAGGAAATATTTTGGAAATTGGAAGCGGGTTGGGCAACATTTCTCAATACTTTATTAGGGATGGGTTTGACCTCCACCTGTCAGACATTCGACCGCATTATTGCTGTGCGTTGAAGGAGCGTTTTGCAACCAGCCCACACTGCCAGGGCATCACGCAACTGGATTGGGTGGCTCCCGATTTTGCCGAACATTATGCGCATTTATTAGGGCAATTTGACACAATTTTCTCGCTCAATGTCCTAGAGCACCTTTTAGACGATGCGCAAGCCCTCCAAAATGCGCGTTTACTGCTGCGGCCAAAAGGACGCCTGCTTATTTTAGTGCCTTCCTACCAATGGTTGTACAACCACCTAGATGAAAACCTCGACCATTACCGCCGCTATACTACAGGCAGCCTAAGCCGCTTGATGCGGGCCCAAGCCTTGCGCCCCATCCACCAAGAATACTTTAATTGTATGGGAATTTTGGCTTGGTTTATTTCGGGCTACTTGCAGCGCAATCCGCAAATTCCTGCTGGACAGATGCGTTTGTACAACACGCTGGTGCCTTTCTTTCGCTTGGTTGATTTATTAGTGTACAAACGTGCGGGGCTCTCGGCCATCGTGGTAGCAGAGCGCGCCTAAACGTCAAGCATTGAAAAAAAACATTTGCATTCCAACAGAGTTTTATTACAGTGTAACAAAAGAAGGTGAATATTTTTACAGAGGATTTTTAGTGCGATTGG
>CAYUZF010000214.1:0-9045 GCA_964449615.1 uncultured Aureispira sp. | reverse complement strand
GCTTTGCGTTATGCTACCAACTTCACTGTACAAAAAAAAGGCGCCTATACGCTGTTGAGCATTGGCCAAGCGTGGAAAAACGCCGAGCCAAGTTTTCAATATTTATTGTATCCCAAAAATGGGGCGGTTCCTACGGATTTTCCCGAAGCGACGCGCATTGCGGTGCCTGTAGAGCGGGTTTTGTGCAGCGGAACGGTGGACGTTGCCTTTTTGCAGGCATTAAACGTAGGGGAGCGCATTGTTGGTCTAAGCAATGGCGCGTATGTTTATGACAAAACCATCCGTCGCCGTTTGATCGATGGCAGCATTGCGGATGTTGGGCAGAGTCAAGGCATCAACTATGAAAAGGCCGTAACCACGCAGCCAGATTTGGCTTTTGTATACAGTATTGGCGACCAGCAGAGCTACAAAAAATTTCAAACACTTGGTATTCCTGCGGTTATGTTGTCGGATTTTATGGAAACCTCTCCATTGGGTCGCGCCGAGTGGTTGCTGTTTGTCGGTTATTTTATGGGTAAGGAAGCCGAAGCACAAGCCTTTTTTGAGGGGGTAGAACAGCGTTATGAGCAGCAAAAAAAAGAAGCAAAGGCGTACTCCAATCGGCCTAGTGTGCTGACGGGAGCCGTTTATCGCGGCACTTGGTATGTAGCGGGCGGCAAGAGTTTGATGGCTACTTTCATTCGCGATGCGGCGGGCCACTACCTGTGGCGCGACAACGAGGAGGTGAGCGGGGTGCCGCTGGATTTTGAGGCTGTTTATGCCAAAGCAATCCACGCGGATGTTTGGATCAATCAATCCCACTACGCTGATCGAACGGCACTACTGGCTGCGGAGGCGCGTTACCAAGATTTTAAGGCCGTACAGAACAACCAGTTGTACAATTATTACAAAAGAGCCAGCGAAAAAGGCGGTTCTGATATATTTGAATCGGCCATTGTACGCCCCGATTTGGTGCTCAGAGATTTGGTGCATTTGCTGCATGAGCGGCCCGTACAGCCCGACAGTTTGTATTATTACGCACCACTAACCTCGAATTCTAACTAAATGCGGCCAATCAGCACAAAAATAGGCGCTTTGCTGTTGCTTTGTTTCGTACTTATGGGAGCCAATCTTTGGCTGGGTTCGGTGTCGTTTTCGTTGGAACGACTCTGGGCGGCGTTGATTGGGCAGCCTTGGGAAGCGAGCGACCAGACCATTGTTTGGCAATTTAGAATGCCTAAAATAGGTGCGGCGCTGCTCTGTGGAGCCAGTTTGAGTGTGAGCGGGTTGTTGATGCAAACCTTTTTTAGAAATCCCATTGCGGGGCCTTTTGTGCTGGGGATTAGTTCGGGCGCCAGCTTGGGGGTAGCACTAGCGTTGATGGCAAGCGCTAGTTTGTCTGCTTTGGTGGGAGCCGCTTGGGTACAAAGTCCTGCTTTTATTCTGATCATGGCTATTTTGGGCGCTAGTCTAGTGCTGTTTTTGTTGTTGTTGGTTTCTTGGCGCATTGCGGATGTGAACACCCTGCTCATTTTGGGGTTAATGTTTGGAAGCGCCAGTAGTGCTTTGGTGGCTCTGTTGCAATATTTTAGCAATCAACAAGCTTTGCAGCAATTTGTACTGTGGTCTATGGGCAGTTTGACAGGGCTGACGGCAACGGAGCTTTTTTGGTTGACGCCCGTCTGTTGCTTGGCTTTAGTGGGGGCGTTGGCTTGTAGCAAATGGCTGGACGCGCTGTTGTTGGGCGAGCAATATGCGCGGAGTATGGGCGTACCCGTTCGGCGTTTTCAGCAGCTTATTTTACTAATAACTGCGCTGTTGACGGGCGGCATCACGGCTTTTTGTGGGCCGATTGCCTTTGTGGGAATTGCGGTGCCGCACTTGGCGCGTTTGCTGTTTCAAACGCATCGGCATTTGATCTTAATCGTAGGGAGTGTGTTGATGGGAATGGTGGTGCTGTTGGCTTGCCAACTCTTGGCGCAGTGGCCGGGTAGTGAACGGGTATTGCCGATTAATGTGGTTACTTCTTTTTTGGGGGCGCCTATGGTCATGTACTTAGTGATTTCTAGAAGGAAGATACAATAAAATCAGTTGAAACAACTTAAAAATAGACTTGTTGCAGTATCTAGTAGAAACAGTAAGAAACTATAAAATAGAAGTGTTATTCTAATAAAAATGAAAGACAAAATAAACAGTGTGCGTTGGGTTGTGGGGAGTTTATGCTGGGCAATAGCGGCGTATTTGGGATACCGAATGTATTTCTTAGCAGAGCAAGAATTGTTGTGGCAACAGCAGCCGTTGTGGTTTTGGCTGCTGCTTTGGGGCGGGTTTTTGGCCTTCTTCGGCGGGCGCTATGTCCGACACGAGAAAAGTTGGCATTTGGTAGGGGCGAGCAGTGCGACGGGGGTGTTACTGGCAGGCGGTTTTATGCCGATGCCGACCTTTTTCCTGCTGTTTGTGGCCTTTGTTCCTTTGCTTTGGGCAGAACATCAAGTGGACAAAGCCAAAGAAGGAACCGACCAATGGGCTATTTTTAAACTGGCTTTTAATGCTTTTTTTATCTGGAATTTGCTGAGTACTTGGTGGATACAGAACAGCTCTTTCATCGGAGGGATTGTGGGCAATAGCTTAAATGCGGTTTTTATGTGTTTTCCGTTTTTGTTTTACCACATCACCAAACACCACATGGGGCAGCGCGGTGCCAATTTGGGATTCATCGCCTATTGGATGACTTTTGAAATTGGGCATTTAACCTGGGATCTCTCTTGGCCTTGGCTGACGCTGGGCAATGCCTTCGCGCATTTGCCCATACTGGTACAGTGGTATGAGTTTACAGGGGTATTTGGAGGTGGCCTTTGGATTTTGTGGTTGAATATTGCTGTAGCCAATCGTTTGCTGCCTATCGGAATAAAACAATACGAGTCGCGCTCCTTTGGCACTTGGTGGAAACCTACTGCGGGGATTATCGTACCCATTTTAGTGTCCCTAATCTTGTATAATCAACACAATCCTAGCAGCAGTCAAAAAACAGCGGAAGTCGTTGCTGTGCAACCCAATTACGAACCGCATTACAAAAAGTTTCGCGTTTCTCGAAACCAGCAGTTCCAACACTTTACCCGCCTATCCCAAACTGCTCTGACCGACAGCACGGATTATTTGGTCTTTCCCGAAACCTCTTTTGGGGGCATCAACGCCGAAGAATTGCCCAACACCTCCATTGTAAAAAATCTGCGTACTTTCTTAGTAAGTTATCCCCAAACCCAACTGGTAACGGGGCTGAGTGCGCGTTTAATTTATGCGGAAAACGAATCTAAACCCGCGCATGTATTTGTGTATTGCAACGAAAACCGCAGCCGCTGCCAGTACATCGACGCCCACAACGCGGCGGTACAATTGAGTGCCAACGAAGAGAAAATTCCTTATTATAAAAAATCAAAACTAGTACCTGGAGCAGAGATAATGCCTTTTATTGGAGGCTTAGAAGTCTTTAGAAATCTAGTGTTGGATTTGGGCGGCGTGCCTGGTGTGAGCTTGGGGCGGCAAGAGCAGCGCATCGCTTTTTCTTCACCAAATGGCGTAGTGGCGCCGTTGATTTGTTACGAATCCATTTACGGCGATTATGTCACGGACTACGTAAAAGAAGGGGCGCAAGCCTTGTTTGTGATTACCAACGATGGGTGGTGGGGCAACACCATTGGACACCGCCAACATCTCTATTTGTCTTCTTTGCGAGCCATAGAAACCCGCCGCTACGTGGTGCGCTCGGCCAATACGGGCGTTTCTTGTTTTATCAATAGTCGCGGCGATATTTATCAAGAAAGTTCTTATGACGAGGAAGTGGCCTTGCGCGATACCATCTATTTGCGCGACGAGCAAACCTTCTATGTGCGTTATGGAGATTTGTTGGGGCGCATCTCTATTTTAGTTTCTATTTGGTTGGTAATTTCTATGCTTTCTAATGGTTTGCGTGGAAAGCGTGTGGCAGAGGAGTAATTTTAGGCCGTTTGTGTCAACTTTTCTTTAAGAAAAGTATTGCATTGTCACTAATCACCATTATCAAATTAATTAAAAAAAATGAAACGCATCGGAGTTAAAATTTTAAAGGGACTCGGCATCTTTATTTTACTAGCCCTCGTAGGCTTTGGCATTCTGTATTTAATCTACAACGAACCACTGCCCAAAGGCAGAACGGGCGCGGAGGCAACAGCGCTACTAGAACGCATGCACCAGGCAGTAAACAAAGATGCTTGGGAGCGTACCCGTTACGTACAGTGGAGCTTTGACGGCTTGGGGCGGCACGATTATTTGTGGGACCGCCAACAACACTTGGTTGAAGTGAAATGGGGGGACAAACGCGTATTGCTCAATCCTTCTACCCAAACGGGTAAGGTCTATGAAGACGGCCAAGAAATTACCGCCGACGATGCCCAAGATGACATAGAAACGGCCTATACTTACTTTACCAACGACGCTTTTTGGCTCAACGCTTATGTGCAAATTGACCAACCAGGAACCCGACTAGAAGCGGTAGACCTAGAAGAAGGCGGTCAAGGGCTGTTGGTAACTTATTTAGAAGGGGGCGTAACGCCTGGCGATGCTTATTTGTGGATTTTGGACGAACAAGGCTTGCCCAAAGCTTGGAAAATGTGGGTTAAAATCATTCCTATTGGAGGAATTAAAACAACCTGGGAAGCTTGGCAAACGCTACCCACAGGCGCCAAAGTAGCCACCGACCACAACATGGGTTTTCTAAACACCAAAATTGAAAACTTAAAAAGCTTCCAAACCTTAGAGGAAGGCGGCCTGTCCAACGACCCATTTGCGCCATTGCTATAAAAAGACTTCTAAAACATAGTTTTTGTAACAGAGATAAGGTACAAAAAACAGCCATTCTTCTACATTATGCACCGTAAGAATGGCTGTTTTTTATTGCCGTAAGGTTTTGATTTGTAGATAATTAGTGGTTAAACTTGTATCGAAAATTCATAAAAGGCAAGAATTAAGTACTAACGTTTCCTCGTTCTATAGTTGACGTTGGCAAGAATAGATGCTTATACATTAATTTAGTACCCTACCTTTGTAAGGTCTTAATTAGACATCGCTATCAAAGTTCTAAAATCAATCAAACGCATCTAATAAAATATATCGTCCTATGAACAAGATTACAACGCTATTATTCCTCCTTTGTTCCACCGTTATTGCCTTGCAAGCAGCACCTAATATGTCTATTTATGAAGCCATTAACAAGGCGGGTTACCAGCGCATGCTCACCCAACGCATCGCCAAATGCTATGTCAGCATCATTGCGAACATCGAACCTGAAATTAACAAAAAACACCTCAAAGGAAGTGCAAAAACGTTTGAAAGCAACTTGCGTGAATTAAAAAGTTATGCGCCCACGGAGGAAATTAGAGACCAATTTCGCTACGTAGAAATACTTTGGAACAAGTACAAATTTGTGTACGATGATTATTACTCTAAAGATAATGCTAATAAAATTTTAGAATACAACAACAAGATTTTAGAAGCTTGCCACAAGGCAGTGGGTATGTTGGAAGCGCATGCTATCGAAAGTAAATTGTACGGAGACCAAGAATTGCGGACAGGGGACAAGGAATTGGCGCATATTATTAATCTATCGGGTAGACAACGCATGTTGACCCAACGCATTGCACTTTACGCCATTGCCAAAGCTTATCAATTGGGTAATGCAGTGGACAACGAGCAATACTATACTACTGCCGTGATCGAGTTTTCTACCGCTTACGATTTGTTGCAGGCCTACAGCAAGAATACGGATGAAATTCAAGCAGAATACGCCAATGTCGGTGAACATTGGAGCGTATTGAGTGAAGAGATGAAAGAAGTAGTAGCGGCCACTGAAATTACAGACGAACTAAACGAAAGAGCGATTGAGGCGCTGAAGAACGCCGATTTATTGCTTTTTTCTTTTGATGAAATCGTCTTTTTATACGAGCGTTTGAAGGACTAAAAAAAACACGATAGTTTGATTGGTTAACAAGAAGCTCCAAGAATCATTCTTTGTTCTTGGAGCTTTTTTTTGTTGAAATAATTTATAAAAATAGATACCGCTGCTGCCATGAAATACTTTATTGCTCTGTTCTTATGGAGTGCAACGACGTTGTTGTGTGCCCAAGAAACGTCCAGTTTTTGGCTAAGAGGGCAGATTCGTCCTCGCCTAGAGTTTAGAAACGGCTACAAAACCCTACAAACAGATACCTCTATTGCCCATGCTTTTGTAGAGCAGCGCAGCCGCTTAACGTTGGGCTATAAAAACAATTTTGTTACCTTATTCATACAGCCGCAAGACGTGCGTATTTGGGGCAGCACCCCATTGGTCAACAACAGCAATGGTTTTTTTACACTGTTTCAGGGTTGGGCACAATTGCGTTGGGGTAAGTATTGGAGCTTGAAATTGGGGCGGCAAATTTGGAGCTATGACAACCAGCGTATTTTGGGAGGTTTGGACTGGGCAGCACAAGGGCCTGTTGTTGCAGTACAAAAACGACAGCAGTCAACTGGAATTCCAATTGGGAGCCGCTTACAACAGTGCATCCAGTGTAGCCCAAATATACAACATTGGAGGCAATTATAAGATGCTTCAATTTTTGCGGTTTAGAAAAGGGTTTAAGCACCTAGAGTTGCGGTTTTTAGCACTTCATATTGGACAAGAAAACCCGAACAGTGGGTTGGTTTTAGAATTGACCACTGGGGGGCTGGTAGATTTAAAGCTGGGAAAATTTAAAGCGCGGTTAGAAGGGTATTACCAAACGGGTAATTGGGCTGCGGCAAATTCCAAACAAGCTTTTTTATTGGCTACTAAATTTACCTATACCGCTGCGCCATTGCGCTTTGAAGTGGGCGGCGATTGGTTGTCGGGAACTAGTGAAAACCAACAAACTATGGTCGACAACAGCTTCAACCCGTGGTTGGGAACCAATCATATTTTTTATGGGCATTTGGACTATTTTTATGTAGGCAACAGCCACGGAGGGGTGGGTCTGATCGACGCTTATGCCAATGTGTTTTGGACCGTGAACAAAGCGTTTAAAATGGGAGTGATGTACCATTATTTTCAAGCGCCCAACGCCTTCGCCGACCAGCGGACGGGCAAGGTGCTAGCAACGGCTTTTCTAGGACACGAAGTAGATCTGATCGCCCATTATCAACCTAAAAAATACTTAAAGTTGAGTTTTGGCTACGCCCAATTATTTGGCGCAAGCCCTTTAGAAACCTTAAAACGCAAACCTGCGGGAGCCGCTGGCAACCTCAACAATTGGGCTTGGGTGATGCTCAATATAGACTTGGAGTTGTTCAGGCACCAGCGGGTTAAAGAGCAACTTATACTACTAGAAAATCAGCGATTTTAATTTTTTTTCTAAATTTTTTATAGGGAAAATTAGTGTTGTGACAGTATAAAAACGGGATTTTAATAAGACAGGCAAATAAATATTTTGCTTTTTTTCTGAAAAGCACATCTTTTTTCAAGAAAAATAGTTTATCTTATAATACTACGAATCACAAGACCCGATTTTATCACTCGTAAATCTTCCCATTATGAGAAATTTAATCCTTTCGACCTTATTGGTAGGTTCTGTATGGACATTGCCTGCACAAACAAACAATTCTTTGTCCTTGCAGGAGGCTATTGATCGGTCTGCGCACCAAGAAGTACTGACCCAGTGCATCGCCAAAGCTTACCTTTGCAGCAGCTTAGATTTACAGAAAGCCGAACAAGAAACGTTATTGGCGCAGAGCATACAATTGTTTGACTACCAATTAAAACAGCTTAAGGCTCAATCCTACAGCAGCGCAATTAGAACCCAATTGAGAGCCGTAGAACAATTGTGGGCCAGCTACAAATTTATTTGTCAAGGGGCTTACAGCGCCAACAATGCTCTACTGATAGTAGAGTTCAATACGGAGATTAAGAATGCCTGCCAGCGCACCACGCAGCTCATTCAACAACACGCCAACAACGATTTGGATTACCAAGAGCAAACGGCCTACACCCCAAACACTACTTTGCTCGAAAAACGGCGCACCTTGCTCATGCAACGCATGGCGCTGTACGCTGTTGCCTACCAGCACAAAATTGGCAACCACGAAGAAACACAAGCCGCTTATGCGCAGGCAGCGGAGCAATTTACCCGACTGCTCAACAAACAGCCCCCAGGTACTTACGCGCCTAGTACCATCGCTTACGAGGCTTCTCTGCGAATATTTATGAAAGAACAAGCACCTGCTAACCAGGCAGAGGCACTAATTGCCCACATCGCTACTGCGGATGCGTTGTTGTTTCCGTTGGAGGACTTGCTTTCCCAGCAGGAATCTATGAGAAAAGAGTAGCTATTATTTAGCTAAAAAAATACATTACCAACTAGCAACCTACACCAACTCGTGGCTACCCATAAAGACAAGCAGCCACGAGTTGGTACCAAGTTGGCCTTATTCCTTTACCATTTCTAACCAAAGCGGCTGCGCACCCAAGTCGATCTTCAACAAATAAACGCCTGGCGGATACGACTCCAAATTGGGAACGCGTATTTCTTCTATGCTGCGTCCTTCGGCCCTTGTTTCCAAAACAACTTGTTCTTGCATCAATGTGTTGTAAAGGGTGATTTTTACAGGCGAAGGTAAATTGCGCTCTACAAAAATGTGCAGTTGGTCGTTGATGGGTTTGGGCGTATAATACATTTCGTTGCCCTTAGTAATAATGACGCTGGCATCCAACAACATGGTGTAGGCAAAAAAGAAATTGGGAATGCCATAACCCAACGATGAATCGGGTTCGTTGGCCTGTGTGCTGCTTTGGCGAATGACTTGCTTAAGCGCTTCGCTGGACACTTCTGGAAACGCGCCCCGCAAAGAAGCAACCATTCCCGCCATTACAGGCGAAGAAAAAGAAGTACCATTGGTGCGCGATACGTCGTATTTGTTGATGTCAGGAACCACCGTAAAACGGCCTTGTGCGGCTACATCGGGCTTGATACGGCCATCGGGCGTTGGCCCCCAAGAGCTAAAGTTGGCACGGCTCCCGTTGGG
>CAYUZF010000213.1:7299-9048 GCA_964449615.1 uncultured Aureispira sp. | reverse complement strand
AGGCTGGTTGTTGCGAGAGGCGTGCGCCAAAATAGCCAATTTATAGGCCATCCGCGCTCCCACATTGCCGTCCCATTCTGAGCCGCTGCCTACTTCCGACAAATCAAAACCAATAATACGGCGCCCACTTTCGTGTACATAAGCCAACAGGTACTGCGCTTCCCAGAAACTCAACCCGCCAGGAACAGGCGTACCCGTTGTTGGACAAAGCGAAGGTTCTAGCGCATCAATATCAAAGCTAATATACACATTGTGGGGCAAGGTTTCTACAATATGTTCACAAACGTCTTTGAAAGAATCGTGGCGCATGAAGAGTTGTTTGCGAATATAGGCCATCGAGAATTGCTGTACCCGCCGCGCTTGATCCCGTGCAAAATCCAACTCACAAGGAGCCATGTCTCGCAGACCCACTTGCGTCAATTCGGTGATTTGAGGCAACTCTTCTAAGGCTTTGCTAAAAATAGAAGCGTGCGAGTAAGTAAACCCTTCGTAAGCAATGCGCAAATCGGCGTGGGCATCTATTTGCAACACCCCAAACTGCTCGTACTGCTCCGAAAGCGCCCTAAGAAATCCCATCGGTACACTGTGTTCCCCACCAATCAAACCAAGAATCTGTTGGTTGCGCAAATAGGTTTTGGCGTGGTCGTACACCCAGTCATTGAGTTGATCAGAATAAGCGTTGACGGCTTCTACCCAATCGGGGTCGGCCTCCAAATCGTTTTCTAAAGCATGGATGTGCTTGGCCGCCAATACCCGCGCTTGGTGGCTCCATTCTGCTACTTTAGGTGTTGTAGGCGGCATAAAAATACGCGTCTCCCAAGCCGAAGGTACATGCCAATCCATCATATCCAACTGGTAAGACGCTTCGCGGATGGTGTCGGGCGCTTTGGCTGTTCCTGTACTGCTGGACACTGTTGTCTCCCAGGGAACAGGCAGTAGAATCACTTGTGCCGAAATTTTATTGTAAGGCAATCCGATAAAATTGCCGTTTTTCAAGGCAGGGGCATTGGGGTCAAATGGTGTGTCTGGCATAATAATAGAACTATAAGACGTATAGTATACGTCTACTTGAAAAAAGGACGAGCGGGCTGTCGCAACAGGTTACAAGGTAGCCGTTGTACAAAAAAAATGCAATAGGTTAAACCTTTTGCCGCTAAAAACATCTAATAACTAACCTCCGCACTGTAAAAGTTGTTTAGAGAAGCGCCCTAATAATTAAAACAAGTGCCTAGTGACCCCTCACAAACAAGTTCCGAAAACCATAAGAGTTGACTGATGACAAATGAAGAAAAGATACAACACATCTACCGTCGAGTAGGATTTGGAATGGAGCCACACCAATACCAACGCCTGCGTCGCCAACCGTCCAGCAAAGTAATTAACAACCTGTTTGAAGCGGCCAAGAAACCGCCTAAGACTATTGTGCGTCCCAACCAAACGGTTCCAACGGCCATAGAATTTCAGGCAATGAGCAAAAAAGAACGTCGACAAGCCAGCCGCGATTTGCGCAAATCAATTCCACAACTCAACCTCAATTGGATGCGCCAGATGATCCGAGAAAACGAGAATGTGCTGTTAGAAAAAATGACCTTATTTTGGCACGGGCATTTCGCCTGTGCGCCCAAACGCGTAGATTTTGCCGCGCAGCAATTGGACACTTTGCGAGAATACGCGTTGGGAAATTTTAGGGATTTGCTGGTAGCCATTTCTAAAGATGCGGCGATGATTTTATATTTGAACAATCAACAA
>CAYUZF010000213.1:0-7275 GCA_964449615.1 uncultured Aureispira sp. | reverse complement strand
GAGAATTGATGGAATTGTTCACATTAGGGCGCGGACATTACACCGAACAAGACGTCAAGGCGGCCGCAAGGGCGTTCACGGGCTGGTTTACCAATCGGTTTACAGGAGAATTTAGTTTTAAAGAACGGCAGCACGACAACGGTTCTAAGACGTTTATGGGACGTACGGGCAACTGGGACGGTGAAGATATTATTGATTTTATATTGGAAAACCGTCAAACGGCTACGTTCTTAGCGGGTAAGTTGTACCGCTTTTTTGTTAACGAAACGCCCGACCAGGCCGCTATAGAGGGCATCGCAGACCGCCTTTATAAAAGCAACTACGACATAGCGAGAGCCCTGCGCCATATTTTAGAGAGCGATTGGTTTTATGCACCTAAGAACGTAGGCAACCGCATCAAGTCGCCCATTGAGTTGTTGGTAGGTATTTCTAAAACCTTGTGTGTGGCTTACAACGACCCCAAATCTGTTGTTTTGCCACAACGCGCTTTGGGGCAGGTCTTGTTTCAGCCGCCCAATGTAGCGGGTTGGACCAGCGGAAAAGGGTGGATTGACAACGCGACGTTGTTACTGCGCCTCAACCTAGCAGGATTTCTTCTGCACGAAAAAGAGTTGGCTATTCGATTGCCTGACCAGCCAGAGCGCAAACAAGGAGGGCGGTTTAATAACCTCAGCATCAGCAACGACTTGACTGTATTAGAAAAATCCTTTGCTACTGTGAAGCCCAAAGACCGCACTGCCGAACTAAATGCCTACCTATTGCCCATGCCCATCAATGCCTTGCCCGATGCGTGGGAGCGTTGGATCAAAAGTCGCACCGAAGACCGTTTTAGAACGCGGGTAATGGTGCTGATGAGTTTGCCCGAATATCAATTGTGCTAAGGGCTATTGTTAACAATTTTTATAAAAAGAGAACGATGAAAAAAGTATCGCGTAGAAAATTTGTCCAGCACAGTACGCTAGCCACCGCAGGCACCTTGATGATTCCACAATTTTTAAAAGCTTTTGGGTCGCCGCAGCGGTTGGCCGCCAGCGACCGCAAATTGGTTGTCATTCAATGGTCGGGAGGCAACGATGGCTTGAATGCGGTGGTACCGTATAACAACGATTTGTATTATCAAAAACGTCCCAATATTGGCATTGCAGCAACGGAAGTATTGCGGGCAACCGATGAGTTGGGTTTTCATCCAGCATTGAGCATTTTACGCGACTTATACGACCAGGGAGATTTGTGTGTGGTCAACAACGTAGGCTATCCCAACCCCGACCGTTCGCATTTTCGTTCGATGGACATTTGGCAAACAGGCAGCCATGCCAACGAATTTTTATCGACAGGTTGGCTGGGGCGTTACTTAGACCAGCAACAGAGCAGCCCCCACCACGCTTTGGAGTTGAGCGATACCTTAAGCTTGGCGCTCAAAGGAGAGCAGGCACGCGGTTTTGCTACCAACAATTTGCGCCAATTGCGCAACACCACCAAAAGCCCCCTCCTGCGCGCCATTGCCCAACACCAACACCAGCACGAAGAAGAAACGGTCAGTTACCTATACAAAACCCTCGGACAAACCTTACAATCCGCCGATTATTTGCAAGAAAAGAGCAACAAAAAGGCGGTCGTGGGCGACTACCCTAAAGCGGGATTGGGCAGTGCTTTACAGCAAATAGCCAGTTTGATGGCAGGGGGCAGTGATACGCAAATCTACTACGCCAATTTGAGTGGTTTTGATACCCATGTCAATCAAGTTGCTCAACAAGAACGCTTATTTAAAAATTACAGCGCGGCCGTATCGGCTTTTGTACAAGACCTCAAACAGCAAAACTTGTGGAACAATACACTGGTATTGACCTTTTCAGAATTTGGTCGCCGCGTAGCAGAAAACGGCAGTCGAGGCACCGACCACGGCGCAGCCAACAACGTCTATTTGATGGGCGGACAGCTCAAAAAACAAGGATTTTACAATCAAGGCCCCAACCTAAGCCGGCTCAACGAAGGAGATTTACAATACGAAATCGACTTTCGTCAAATTTATGCCACTATTTTGCGCGATTGGTTGCAAGGAGGGCGGGAACGGGCATGGTTTCAGTCGTTCAAAAGTTTAGACATCGTGTAGCACATAACCTTAAAACCACAATAGCATGATAGTTAATGGTATAAACCGCTAAAATAAAAAGTATCAAAATAAATAAGCATTGGCTTGGAAAGCAAAATGTTATAGTATATATTAGTAGCACTCAAACGAACCAACCACAGAGCAACCGAAGGGAAGCAGGCGTCTAAAGCTGTCTTTTCTTGATTCAACAACAACTCTACGGTAGTTCCCCGATTGCTGCTTGCCCCACACAAGTCGTTAGGTGAACACTACACTATTTTTTTCACTTAATTAAACTTGTAATTTATGTCTAAATTACTACAGGGACTGCTGTGTCTCTTTTTTAGCCTAGTGTTGGCGCCCAGCAGCCGCGCACAATTTACCGTGCCTACAGATTCTTCTTTTTATACCTTACAAGATTCCTTTTACCACTACTATCAAGACGATGAGACCGAGGGTGGTTTGTACAACAAAATGCGGCGCGCTTCTATGATTTGGGGGCCACGCCTAGCGCCCGATGGACGCATGAGCCGCGCCAATCGAGCGATGTTGGACTATACCAAAGCCTACATGAATATTTCTACAGGTGGTAGTAGCAATTCTTTGACCACTCCTATACAGTTTCCAAACTACTACCCTGCACCTATTGCTTGGCTGGAACTAGGACATACTACCCCGCTAGCGGGGGGCAATGCCGCCTACGCTAAAGGCATGGGACAAGTACAGCGGCTAGCTTTTCATCCCAACTACAACGGCAGCAGCAACCAACTCCTCTATGCAGCGTCCCACTATGGCGGTTTGTACCGAACCGACAACGGCGGCCAACAATGGTACAACTACCACACGGACAGAGGTTTGCCGATGACTTCGGTAGGGGATGTCGCTACCTCTACCAACCATGTTTTTGTTTGTACGGGCAACGGCGATCACATGTCTACCCATTTTGGCGCCCAAGCAGATTATGCTCCGCTGCGTGGTAACATCAACGAATTTAGTCCCATTCATACCCAGGGCGTTTATAAAAATACCCACAACAATCCATCTAGCCAATGGATATCCATCAACGGGAGTTTAGTCACTTTTTTAGATGGCACTGCGGATACTACCAGTCTGCTAGAAGTTTTCAAAGCTGGTGGTACCATGCGGCGCATGATCGTTCATCCCAACAATGAACAATTGCTGCTGATTGCGACGAGCAGGGGCATCTTCAGAACTACTAATGGTGGCGTTCATTGGCAACAAGTATTGGTCGGCCCAGTCGATCTAGGGTCTGTGAATGACTATCTTTGGGAGACCGAATGGCGGGGGTTGGAGTTTCATCCAAGCAATCCCAATATTGTTTACGCCAGCGCCAAAGATGTCTATCAATCTACTGACGGAGGAGCTACTTGGGTCTCAATGACCAATGGGCAAGGCTTACAACCGGGTATCAAACGCACCAATATAACGGTGACGCCTGCGGCTCCTAATCGTTTGTATGCTTATGCCGTGGGCAGCGGTGGGCATGTATTTTTGTATGAAAATGGAACTTGGACGGCTAAAGGGCAAACCAACAACGGTCATGCCGATTGGCTGGACATCGCTGTTTCCCCTGTTTATCCTGATGTGGTGCATGTAACGGGATTGACGACTAGTTACAATTACGATTTTGACAACCCAACTAGTAGTTTTAGTCCCGAGGGAAGAGGTGGCGCGTCGGGCGGAGGTGTACACGATGATTTTCATTACTTGGGTTATCCGCCCAATGGGGATACGGTGCTGTTTGCGGGAACGCATGGCGGTGTTAGTCGCTGCACGACATCGGCAGTGGGTAAAAGTCCTTGGGTAAATTTGTACAATGGTCTTGGGTTGACCCTAATTTTCTCTTTCGATGATTGGGAAGGGAACGATAGTCTAATTATGACTGCTAATCAAGATATAGGTGTGAACCAGACGTATAACAAAGGGGGCATTTGGGGCTCCTCTCGATCCATTGGAGATGGCTATGGAGTGCGCATCAATGATCAAACAGGCTATGCGTATATTAAAGGAAGTAACTATATAGGTGCACACTACTTATACCCTAGACCCACTTCTGTACTTAGCAATCCGCTGACTGGTCCTCTTTATTCGTTGCTCCGTTATCCTAGAGACAGCGCATGGCATGTCAATGGCTCGAACTCACCAAGAGCAGCAGTTCCCAATACGTTTCCTGCCGTCAATCATCCGAAAGACGAATCTTTCTATTTAGGGTTTACCGAATTGTACCTGCGCAAAGCCGACACCATTCTCGATCCTTTGTCGTATATAAGCTACCGAATAGATACCAGTCAAGGCGTTGTACGCGGTTCTGTATTTGACAGTTTGGGCAATATATTTCGAACATTCCCCCAAACTTGCACGCCTTATGGCATCGTAGATTCTACCTATACGGTAACCCTGCAACAGGGCCGATACCGAGTAGATACGGTTTGTACAACTTACCGAGGATACAACGCCTATGCAGATGCTTACCCAACTATTTGGAAATTAAAATCTGATTTGAAACACCAGGAAGCTTATATCGGCGATCGGCGTATTCTAGAACTTGCGTTTTCGGAAGATGAAGCAACTAATCTAACGTATTTAGCCACCTTAGGCGATTTGGGTAGTCGGCGCAGTGATTTGTATGTCAACGATGCAACGGCTACAGGCTGCGATACGTGTTTTGTTAGAAAAACGGCCAATCTACCAATAGACGGCTCGGTTCCCAACTGGATGACCCAAGACCCCAATCCAATTACAGGTATAGCAGTAGATCCGTTGGACGGGCGGCGAGTATGGGTGACATTTTCAGGGTATTTATCCACCATCAAAGTCTACTACTCGGACGACGCGGGCGACAGTTGGACAAGTTGGGACGATGCCGATGGTTCACTGGGTAAGTTGAATGTTCCCATCAACGGCATTGTCTACCAGCGCGGCACCAACGACCGGTTGTACATCGCCACCGATGTAGGCATTTATGTGCGCGAGGGGCAAGGCCCTTGGCTGCGCTACGGCGAGGCGTTTCCCAATGTGCGGGTGACGGAGTTGAAAATCAACTACTGTGTGGGCAAGTTGCGGGCAGCGACCTTTGGACGTGGGATGTGGGAGGCGGAGGTGTTGCCAGTAGAAGAAACCCAAGCGCTGCGCAGTTTTAGAAGTGTGGACAGCAGCGAGACGTGGACGACGAATAAAAACATGTCTAGAGACATTCGTGTCAAAGCAGGGGCAACGCTTACGCTGGACAACATAACCTTGAACATGCCCAAAGGGGGCTTAATTGTGGTCGAGCCTGGCGGACTACTCCTAGTAGACAGCAGTACGATCACCAATTTGTGTGGGCAGACTTGGCAGGGCATAGAGGTTTGGGGCAACACCAGTTTGGAGCAGGTGCCCAATACCAACCAGGGCGAGCTAATTCTTATCAACAGCACGATTGAACATGCCAAAGAGGCAGTGAGTCCGTGGCAGGTGGGCAATTTTCCCAAGCCCGACGGCACAGGCGGCACGGGGGGCATTGTTCGGGCGCACAGCAGCACCTTCAAAAACAACTGGCGCAGCGTGGGTTTTATGCGCTACCAGTCGCCAAGCAGCAACAACCGCGAGCAGAGCCGTTTTATAAATTGCACCTTCACGGTAGACAGCAGCAGTCGGCAAGATTTTTTGGGGCATGTATCGGCGTGGGACGTGGCGCAGCTGCGCCTAGAGGGCTGCACGTTTGAAGACCAACGGATCGAAAAGACGGGGGATAGTTATGGCATCTACAGCTTATCGGCGAGTGTACACTTGACGGCACACCCGCCAGGGCCGTTTAACAACAGCTTCCGACGCAATAGGTTTGAGGGTTTGGCTAGAGCGGTAGAACTGGGCAGCGACCCGACGCGTTTTTCTTCGGTGGTCGACCAGTGCGACTTCGATGCCAACAGCCGTGGGGTGCTTGTGCGCGCCGATGCAGGCGTAAGAATCATTCGCAATACTTTTGAGCTGGGCGGCTACAGCAATACGCCCGAATACGGAATTGGCTTGTTGCGGCAAGGGGATTTTGTGGTGCAGCAAAATACGTTTAGCAAATCGGCGCAGGCAGATGCGTTTGATGTAAGCGTAGGCTTGTGGATAGAAGATACCAAATCGGGCTACAACCAAGTGCGCAACAATAGTTTTGTAGGCTTGCCGCTGGCTAATTTGGTACATGGCGACAATGGGGCGAGTATCAACGATCCATTTGCAGGCTTACAATATTTGTGCAATGGCCAGACGGACAATGCGTTTGATTTGACCTTGTACCAATCACAGCAGTTGAGTGTGGGGACTTCTATTGGGCGGAATCAAGGAGATTTTTTTAACCCCGCCAAGAATAGTTTTTCTTATCCACTAGATGGAAATTATTTTGCAGATTGGCATTTGTGGAACGATGGCTCTGGAATGAGTGAAGTGACCTACTGGATTGCCCCAAATGCTAGTCAGACAGAGATTCCTACCGATACGTCGAACGTAAGAATAGAGTTTAGTAGTACCAATGGATCTACTAACTTCTGCGATGACCAATTTCCTAATCTTTATGTGTTTAAACCACAAGAAGAAAATACCATCTTGACACTAGACGAGTTGAAAAACAAGTACGACCAGAGTTGGACTATGTATCAAAGCTTAGCTAGCAACGCATCAACTAAGGCGGATAGTAGCAGAGCAGGAGCAGCAGGTCAGAAGGTCACGTATTACGCCAATGAAGTAGTTTTTTATTACAAAAATGATACGTTAAATGCCAATTGGGACAGCGTAGAAGTATGGCTTAGTAAACGACCAGGGCTACTGGCGCAGTACGATTTAGTAGAGCATTATTGGAATCGGGGCTTGCATACTAAAGCCTTTGACCAGCTGGATTACATCGCTGACAACTACCAGCTAGTAGGCGTGGTTTACGATAACCATAGAGCGTACAGAAGCCTAAAAAACATCCTATTTACGGCTTACGAAGAGAACAGAAACGAAGCGCTGTTAGACCTAGAAGAAGTTAACCAACTTAGAGCCATAGCAGCTAATAATTATGGTTTTGCGGCGGTTTATGCGGCCAATATTGTTAATTTTTTCTACAACTATGAATATCGATACCAACCGACTTTACCGATGCCTTTGGAAGAAAAAAGTTTGAAGGTAGAAGAGCTAGAAAAGAGTAGGTTGGTTAT
>CAYUZF010000212.1:0-9049 GCA_964449615.1 uncultured Aureispira sp. | reverse complement strand
CTTACAAAACAGAGCGCGTCCCAAGTACAGCATAACATCCGAAATACCAACGGGTTGGCAGCGAGTGTGTAGCCATTTTGGCGCAATCATAACAGGTAATTTTTCTACCAAATCACGAATGATTTCAAAAGACGCACTGCCCGAACCAATAATAATTCCCGCGCGGAGAGTGGTCAAGTGGTAAGCTCCTTTATCTAATTCATCTTCTACGGTCTTTCTGGATTGCAAATGTTTGGATAGTGGTTTTTGGTTGACAATACCACTTAAGTAAATCAAATGCTCTACCGAAGTTTGGTTGAGGCGTTCTCTAAAATTGACAGCCGCCTGCTGCTCCAGCTCGGCGTAATTATCGGCGGAAGACATAGAATGTACGAGATAATAAGCGCCATCTATATCCGTAGGAATGTTTTTCAACGATTCTTTTTCCAGTAAATCTACCTCAATCGCCTCTAAATTATCGCGCAGCGATTCGGGGGGATTAAACCGTTCCAAATCTCGAACACAGCATACCACATAATGCCCCGCTTGCACCAACACAGGCAAAAGCCGCTTACCAATGTACCCTGTCGCTCCTGTAAGTAAAATTTTCATACCGTCTTTTCTGCTGTCTATAAATAGAGAACCGTAATTAGAATCCTTTATTACAACAAAGGATCGTAAATAGAGTTGAGCAACCGCTTTATTCAAGTTTTCCAACCGCCCTAGAAACCTCTGCTGGGGGCTGCGGAAAATGTTTCGTAAAAAGCAACTTTTTTGAAACAAACTGTTTGTTGGACTTTCTTTTTAAAACAAAATGTTTTACCTTTGTAACACAAAGAACTCCCCTCCCTTTTGTCAATCCCGATAGATGTAGACGACCTATTGGATTGATCCTAGAGAATAGCGCTTTGCTATTCCAACAACAGACAGACAGATTAACGATTTGGTAGAACGTTGCGCCTAGACAACGCGGCTTTTCTATCGCAAAACCAAGGAATTATGAATAATCAAAGCCTAACGTTGCTCCGCAACAAGACTCGATCCTATTGGTACATCTTCAAACCAAGATTAAAAGCTATTGCCGTAAGAGCTAGTTTTGCTATTTTAGTATTTTTGCTATTGAGCAACCAAGAAGTTTCTTTTCATATCCAAATAGGAGGCGCTGCCGCTTCTAATCAAACAGAAACTTTTGCCCCCAAAGCACAACCCGCCACCATGCAAGCGAGTCTAGTCGAAAGTCCGAAACAATGGTGGCATACCATCAAGGACGACAAAGACGACATTCGCCAAGAGCTGAATTTGGCCAACGCTGCAACGGCAGTTGGAGCGGCGTTGTCGCCCGAGGAACAAGCGGCAGCCGCGCAGTATTCCAATTTGGGCTTTGTAGTCAATCCCACCTATGCCAGCCGCAAAGGAGTAGATCCCAAAATTGTAGCATTCAAGCTGCAAAAATGCCAAACCTATATCAACCAATACCAACAAACAGCCGCAGAAGAAGCCGAACTGTACGGCATTCCTGTAGCCATTACGTTGGCACAAGGCTTATTAGAAAGCAATGCAGGCGACAGCAAGTTGGCCAAAAACGATAACAACCACTTTGGCATTAAATGCAAATCTAAATGTGTGGGATGCCGCTGCGCCAACTACACCGATGATAGCAAGTACGATATGTTTCGCGTTTTTGATTCGGCCTGGTACAGCTTCCGCGAACACAGCAAATTGTTGCAAAATGCTCGTTACAAACATCTACAGAAATTGCCCCGTACCGATTATGTCAATTGGGCGCACGGATTGGAAGCCGCAGGTTATGCCACTGATAAGCAATATGGAGAGAAATTGATTAAGATTATTGAGGGCTTAAACTTGCAGCGCTTTGATCAATAAAGCGGTTTGTAGAAGTACGCTGTCTTTTTATTTTACTACGTTAATGTTTTAGCGCTTGTTCAAATACTAAAAGATAAACGCTCTAGACTTTATTTTTGTTATTTATAGTGAATACAGTACATTTGCAACAAATAGCAGGCTGCCTGCGTGTTGCCGCATTATCCACCTTACAAAATAGATTCTACAATGAGCAATACCGAATATCAAAAAGGTTCTAGTTCTTTCTTAATCAAATTCATTATGGGCATTCTCGTATTTATCGCGTTGGTAGCATATGTAGTAAGCCAGAACAACGAAGCTTTGATGCAGTACTAAAAAATCTAACTTAGTTGGCCCAGCCAACAGATGTTTTATAATAAACAAAGAGCCAGGGCAATTGCTCGGCTCTTTTTTTTGTAGGATTAATAACGCATTATGGCTCGTAAGAAACGCATTGTATTTACTGGAGGAGGGACGTTGGGACATGTAATTCCTAATTTGCCGCTGATCGAGTATTACCAACAGCAAGGATATACCATCCATTATATTGGCTCCAAAAAGGGAGAAGAACGAGAAAAAATTGGCACATTAGGCATTGCTTACCATTCTATTCGAACAGGCAAACTGCGCCGCTATTTTGATTGGCAAAACTTCCTAGATATTTTTAACGTCAGTTTGGGAATCGTGCAGAGTTTTTTCGTACTGCTGCGCCTACGGCCACAGGTATTGTTTTCTAAAGGGGGCTATGTGGCCTTGCCCGCTGTGGTGGCAGCTTGGCTGTTGCGCATTCCCATTGTCATCCACGAATCGGATCGCACACCTGGCCTAACGACCCGACTGTCCAAGCGCTTTGCCAAACGGATTTGCGTCTCTTTCCAACACGCTACGCAGTATTTCGATACCAAAAAAGTTGTTTGGACGGGCTTACCCGTGCGCTCCGCTGTTTTTGATGCCAGCCGAGAAAAAGGGTTGTCCATTACAGGGTTTAGTGGCACTCGACCCATTTTGCTAGTCTTTGGTGGAAGTCTAGGAGCCGATTATTTGAACAACTTAGTACGGGAGTACATTACAACGCCGTGGTTGGCGCAATTTGATGTTGTGAATATTTGTGGTAAGGGTAAGATTGCCCATAATTTGCATTATGTTAACTACAAACAGTTTGAATATTTAGGAGAAGAGTTTTTGGATGTTATACAAGCGGCTGATTTGGTATTGACGCGTGGCGGGGCTACTTCTCTTTTTGAATTGTTGGCCATGAAAAAGCCGCACGTTATTATTCCGTTGTCGAAGGCCGTAAGTCGCGGGGATCAGGTGCATAATGCACGTTATTTCGCCGATTTGGGTGTTTCTTCTTTTATTGAAGAAGAGGACGCTTCTTGGGAACGCGTGCAAGCCTTGCTGGAGCAAACTTACCAAAACCGAGCACTCCTCATTTCTAGCATGGAACAATTGGAATTTTCTCAGGCAACGCAAAAGGTAGTACAGGTGATTGAAAAAAGTAAAAAAAGCTAGCCCCTCCCCTACTTCTTTGGTTGGATTTTGCTAGCGCGTTTGAAGGCTTTTTTTTGTCGAGTGATGAGTGCCCCCCAGAGCAAGAAAATTAATGCAATAACTGCAACGCCGATGGTTAAAAACAACAAGAGTGAGGCGCTTGCAAAAGCAACCGTGTAAAGCAGCGCAAAGGCCAACGCAGCGGCTAGGTTAATTCCAAACAACACCCAAACGGCAAAGAACAACGCTTGAGTATTATAAGTAGAGGTTCTACCTGTAAAAATTCCTGCTAGAAGAACTCCTATGTTCCCCAGCCCTATCATACCTACTCCCACACTATAAAGCAGCAAATTCGGAAAGCCAAAAGCTACCACTAAGGTTCCTAATAAAACCAGTAAAGGAAGCAAAATTAAGAGGACAAAAGTTACATAGAGTCCAAAAACAACGCTATTGGGTTTTTTGAACCCTTTTTTTTGGAGGCGCCGCTTTGCGCGCGAGCGCTTTTTATGTTTCTTTTTGCTGAGTGCTTTTTTCGTGGGTGGTGGAGACTTGTAGACTGCTTCTGCATGAACTACTGAGAGCGATAAACTACTAGGCAGCAAAAAGAGCAGCAGTAACAACAGCGGTAGGCGAAAATAAAAAGTCATGTTATTGATGTTTATTTTCCATTTCTTCTTGAATATGGGTGCGCAATTTCATCAGGCGCTGGGCATAGGCTTCCAATTGTTGTTCGTCTTCGGTAACAGGTTTCCAACTTGGGACGGGAGTGGGTTTTCCCTCGGCATCTACTGCCACAAAAATAATAACGCAATGGGTGGTTTTTATCTTTTCCTCTTCTATCGGGTCATTCGCCCAAACATCAATAGAAATGTGCATGCTCGTTCGTCCCGTATAAATTACTTGGGCTTTTACTTCAACCAAGTTGCCAATGTGAATAGGCCGCATAAAGCGAATGCCACCGACATAAACCGTTACACAATAACCGCCCGACCAATGCCGCGCACAAGCGTAGCCCGCTTGATCAATCCATTTCATCACCATCCCACCATGCACCTTACCTCCAAAATTAACATCTGTTGGTTCGGCTAAAAAACGTAAAGTGAGTTCTCCTTTGTTGTTGCTCATTCGCGGTTGTTGTTGTGTTTCTTAGGGGGGGGTAGAACAAGATAACAAAAAAGTACCGTTCTAAGCACTAGAGTGACTTTTGTTGGTACAATTGCGCGTGTAACGTGGCACGTGCTACGTTAAAAATGTAACGTTTCACTTGCAAAAATAAGTTACTACGCTTAACTTAGCACGTGTAAAATGAAACTTATTAAATGAAACGTGCCACGTGGCACGTGCTACCTATTAAAAATAAAAATGGCAAGAATAGTAGCATTCGGAAATCAAAAAGGAGGCGTAGGAAAAAGCACCGTTATAGCTTTGGTTGCAAATGCTTTGTCGCAAGCGCCTTTTAACGTCAAGTTGTGTGTCGTGGATACCGACCGGCAGCGCAGTTTGAGCGAGGCACGCAGCTTTGACCTAGAGGAAGGAACGGAGGTTCCTTATCCTATTCTGGGAATGGCGGTTGAAGAACTGCAAGAGCAGATTTACAAGCTAGATCAACAGTATGATTTAATTTTATTGGATACTGCGGGGCGTCTGGATCACAAAGTAGCGGTAGAGCAGCAGCAAATTACGAAGGCGTTGATGTACGCAGATTTTTTGTTTATTCCCTTCCGTGCAGGAAGTTTCAATCTGGAGGCGAGTATGGAATATTTAAAGATGGCGTACAAATTGGAGCAGCTGCGCAACCAAACCGAGCGGCCTCTAAAATTTGTAGGATTTATCAATTTCTACAAAGACCGTTCTAAAACTAATGCTTTTTTGGTCTCGGAAATTGCCCATTTGCAGGAACAGGGTATGCGCTTTATGAACTGCCATTTGCGGCATTACACCCTCTTCGAGGAAATCGATACCCTTACTTCTTATTACAATGTCAACACGACCAACAAAGCCAAACTTAACTTTACCGTTTGGCTTAATGAGTGGTTTAAAATTATAAAGAATGGCTAAGAAAAAACGTTCCAGAACCTCCGATTTCAGTTTGGGAAAAAGTACACCTGTAGGTGGGTTGCCCACTAAAGAAAGCATTAATAAAACGATTGCACAGGCAACCCAACAAGAGAGCGAAATCCCTGTAGAAAAAGAGCGGCGCATTCCCTTCACCACTGCCTTAACTCCTGTTAATAGAGCTTTATTGGAAACCGCTGCGCACGAAGGACGTGGCAGTGTCGCCGATGTGCTGAACCAGGCACTGGAACACTATTTCAAAGAAACTGCGCCCATTGCTAACCCAGAAATGCAAGCTATTTTTACCAAAATATACCAATCAAAGGTAAAATAAACGGCAAACGTTACAAGTGTCGCGTTACACGTTGCACGTGCAACGTGTAACGCGAAGTGTGCTTAGTGCAGCGACTGGTACCAATCGGTTAAAATTGGACGCGCACCACTTAGAAAGAATTCTACTGCGATCACCATTAAGATCAAGCCCATCAAACGCATCAATACGTTGTTGCCTGTTTCTCCTAAGAAATTAGAAATCTTGGTAGAAGAAAATAAAATGATGTAGGTAAGCAAACAAACCAGCGAAACCATTCCTACAAGAATCAATTTCATGTTCATAGTAGTAGCGTCTTCCATTAAAACAATGGCATTGGAAATACAACCAGGGCCGCAGATCATCGGAATCGCTAGGGGAGTAATTGAAATATCGGCCACATATTCCTCTACTTCGTGCTTAGGTATTTTCACTTTACCCAGACGTGCTTGCAACATATCCGATCCCATTTGGAAGAAAATAACCCCTCCTACAATTCTAAACCCATTTACAGAAATTCCAAAAAAGTTGAACAACAACTGCCCCGAAAAGGCAAAGGCCATCAACGTAACGAAGGCAGCAAGCATGGCTTTCCTAGCCGTGCGGCGTTGGTCCTGGTCGTCCAAGTTGGCGGTCATCGTTATGAAAACGGGCATAACCCCCAATGGATTCATCAACGAGAAAAAAGAAGTAAAACACAGCAAGGCAAATGCTAAGTTTTCAGTCATGATGGTACAAAATAAAATAGTGAATTAAAATTGCCCAACTACTAGAGGGGGCGGGACAGCTGCAAAAATAGCTTATCTTATCCTGTTTTGGATTATTTTTATGGGCTGTTTGCTTTCTGTAGAAAAAAAAACTTTTAAACTCTCAACAACAGAATTTTTATCTATTTTTGTGCAAATAACGTCCTTTATAAAGACAAAATATCTAATGATAAAACTAGATGCCACTGATCATAAAATTTTGGAGCTGTTGCAAGACAATGCCGACCTAACGACCAAAGAGATTGCCGCACAATTGGGCCTAAGCAATACCCCTACATACGAGCGCATTAAGCGCCTACAACGCCACAACATTATATTAAAATCGGTCGTCCTGATTGATCGCAGGCAAGTAGATTGCGATTTGGTCGGCTTTTGCAATGTGTCTTTGAACCAGCACAGCAAAGAAAGCTTAGAGCAATTCGAGCAAGACATTGTTCGTTTTAAAGAAATATTGGAGTGCTACCACATTACGGGCAAATACGATTATATGCTCAAAGTAGCCGTCAAAGATATGGAAGCTTATCATAAATTTACCTTCAACCATCTAGCAAGCATAGAGAACGTGGGCAACGTTCATACTATTTTTGTAATGAAAGATGTGAAGTACAGTACCGCTTATCCTTTGCCCAACTCTTAAAAAAACACCAAATATGGGCACAAATCCTGTTAATTCTAGCAGCATGCCTCAACTTATTAACCGAAGGATCAAAGGAATAACTTTTCAAAGCCTTTTCTTATAAGACCAAAACTATGAGCCATCTAAAATTTACTCTTAACAGCGTTGTACTATCGACCCTACTCTTCTTATCGCAAGGCGCAACGGTACAAGCCCAAAAAGCCAGCGCTTTTTTCAACTCCTCTAAAGTATCGGTTGACTTTGTAGGCTTGGATTTCTCCAACGTCAAATTGGTTGGAAGCGAAGGTTTTAACGATCCCGCTAAAATTCAAAGCTATTATTTCGGAGCGTGGAACGGACTTCTAATTGCTGAAATAGACAAGTACGACATCAAAGGCGCTTTTTATAAAAACGATATTGATTACCACCTCAACGTAACAGAACAACTAAACGCCCAAGTAGAGTACATTGATTTGGTGACGAATGCAACCCCCGATCCTTTCACAGAGCAAGAGCTACAAAAAATGGTGCGCCAATACGATACCAAAGGCCTCAACGGAGAATACGCGGTTAGTTTTATTGTACACAGTCTAAATAAGCTACACGAGCGTGCTTACCTGTATGTGGTAGTTTTTAATCCCAACAATAAGAAGGTATTGTTTTCCCAACGTATGGTAGGCGCTGCGCGTGGTTTTGGTTTTAGAAATTACTGGGCAGGCGCAGTGTACGATATTCTAAAGCAGATCAAAAAACGGGAATTTAGAAGCTGGCGCAAACAGTTTTAGGACTCTCGAAAAACAGGCTTGCTAACTGCTATAATTGAATTCTATTTTTTGGATAAAACTAAGAAGGAGTAAAATTACAGCTTCACTAAATACACGGGACAAGTGTCCCGTTAAACGTTACATTTGTCATGTTAAACGTTTGGCTCTACCAAAACACCCTAACCAGCAAAGATTTAGATGAGCGACTGCCTACGCTACCGCAAGTAGTGCAGCAAAGAATACAACGCCGCAAACGCTTAGAAAGTCGTTTGCAGTCTTTGGCAGGCTATGCGTTGCTGCAAAAGGTGCTCTCGGAAAAAGGCATAGATATGGAACAACTCCGTTTTTCGGCAGTGGGCAAGCCATTTATAGCAAACAGTACCTTCACTTTTAGCAACAGCCACAACGCGGGTTGGGTAGGTTTGTGCTGGGCAACAATGGGTAGGGTAGGGCTAGACCTTCAAGCGTACCGCACCTTTGAGCCTATAGAAAGCGCCTTTTCTTTTTTTAGCACCGCAGAACAGCAAGCCATCCTAAACAGCACACAGCCGCAACAAACGCTCATTCATTATTGGGCCAAGAAAGAAGCCCTTATTAAGGCTGGCAATGGGCGGATGTTTGACGAAGCAGCACAAACCAATGCCACACTCCAAAATTGTATTTGGAAAGATGTTGCTTACTATTGGTCGCCAATTGCCACTGATTTTGAAGGCGCCATTTGGGCAGCGAGCGATTTTGAGCCTCAAAAAATAATTGTAAAAAAATGCCGTTCTATTTGAATAATTCTTTTTAAGCACTTGCAAAAATGCACACGTTATAATTTGAAAAAGTTTAAAAAGGGCGTATCTTCGACTTACCAAAATACATAAGCCAGTAGTTTGCTGTGTGCAAGCTGCTCAATTGACGCAAAAAAAGTAACAATGGTCGATCCAGAAAAAACAGGAAAAAAAAAGCTAGGTCGTCCAAAACTCAAAGAAGCACGTGTCCCCTTTACCACCTCCCTAATTACCAAAAACAAGGGCAAATTAGAAATCCTTTCTAGTGTCCGTGGTCAACGTAAAGCAGACGTCTTAAACGAGATTTTGGATTACTATTTCAACCATGCCATCAACCCCAAAGAAAAAGAATTGCTAGACTCCTTGTAAGAAATTGTAAGAAATTGTAAGAAATTGTAAGAAATTGTAAGAAATTGTAAGAAATTGTA
>CAYUZF010000211.1:6370-9078 GCA_964449615.1 uncultured Aureispira sp. | reverse complement strand
CCCGCATTCCCGCATAATTTCCCCTGGTTCAATACCCAGCGCTACTGGTCTGGGCATATACTGGAGCTTCGCGAACAATTGGCCCTGATGCAGGAGCCACCGTTGACACTTTACCAATTCTGATGCCCATAACGTTGATCCGACTACAGCCCGACCAATGAAACGTCTGCTTCTGATTCTTGTCGCCGTTCTTTTATCTCTGCCGATTGGCGTTTTCGCTACATGAATACCTATACCTTTGGGCAAAACGCCAGAGATGACCGCTTTGGCAACGCTGTATTGAGTGATCCAACTCGGTTCAGCTACCAGCCCGACAGTGCCGCCTTTGCGCACAACCACTTCACTGCTTTTCATGATCTATCGCTAGAAGTGCGCCTTAATTTCGAGGAGTTGCGCCGCCGTTACCGCGTTTTATTTTCGGTCTATGGGGGTATTGGTTTGGGTATTTATGGATCTAGGTTTGACCAATTGGACTTTGATGGTTCTGAATACGACTATACGGATTTGGACTACAGTCAAACGGATAGAAATATCCGAAGAGACATCATTAATCTGCGCGATTACGATTATGAAACGCCTGCCTATACCAATGATTTTGACGACAATCTATTTCGACTGGGAATTATGCCCAGCGTAGGAGTGGAGTTGGGGTATTGGTTCACACCTTCTTTTGCGTTGGCCATCGGACACCGCACAACTTTTACACTGAAAGAAAACTTTGAGGGGGTTAGTATTAATAATGGAGGAGAGGTAGAAGGAGCCATCCACCACTATACGGCTTTGATGCTACACTGGCGTCTTCAAACGGGTAGCTCTAAAGTAGTTTGCCCAGAGATTAACTTTGTAGCACCAGGCAAAAACGGCCAAACGGTAACTACTACTCGATCCAATGCGTTTATAAAAGCTAGAGTAGCCAACCTGAGCAGTCGCCAAATTGAAGTGGTGGTCAATGGGCGCGAAGTGAATTCAGTAGTTTACAACAGTTCTGCGGGAACCGTAGAAGGCAACATCGCTTTGGTTTCTGGCCGAAATCGGGTAACTGTACGAGGAAAAAATTCTTGTGGCTCAGAAGCACAGGGGGTTACGATCCTTTACAATCCAGTTAGCAACAGCAACGGAAATAACAATAATAACAACAACAATAACAACAATACTACCGTGCCCATTAAGCGTCCACCTACCGTGACGATCACCAATCCTAGTAGAGCGTCCAGTTCTACACAGAACGGCGCGATAGATATAGTGGCACGCATTCAGAATATATCGAGTAGAGACAATGTTGTATTTACCATTAATGGACAGCGCAGCAATGCCTTTAGTTTTTCGGGGACGAGTTTCCGTGCAGGTGGCATCGGCCTCAACCAGGGACGCAATGTGTTTACCATCACCGCGACCAATCGCGACGGCAGGGACAGCAAAACTGTTACGGTTAACTACGAGCAGCCCAGCCCGCGTCCCATTGTCAACATTACTGCACCGCGCAACAATCCCTACATCACTCAAAACAACCGCGCTACAGTAACGGCCACCATCAACAATGTGAGCAACGCCAGCGATGTGACCTGTACCATCAACGGACGCAGCAACAATGCCTTTACCTACGATGGGTATCGATTTACATTGGCTAATTTTGTATTGAGTAGAGGAAATAATACCGTAGTGATTACAGGCCGCAACAATGCAGGGCAAGACAGCAAAAGCACGGTGATTTCTTATGAACCAGTGGTGCAAATTCCCGCGCCCATTGTCACTATTACTAATCCTAGCCGAAATCCTTTTAATACCACTAATCCTCGGTTGGATTTGCGGGCAGGGATTCAAAATGTAGACAACGCCAGTGACATTGTAGTTACGCACAACAACCGTAGAATCAGTAATTTTAGTTACTCCAGAGGCAATTTTTTAGCCAGTGGTATTATTCTACAAGCAGGCAACAACACCTTTACCATTACAGCGAGCAACAGAGGTGGGCGCGATAGCAAAAGTACGGTAGTCATCTTCCAGAAAGTACAGCAAGTGCCAGAACCGTCTGTAGTTATTACCAACCCCAACCGCAATCCAAGCAGCAGTTCAGTACCTACAGCAACTATTAACGCAACCATTAGCAACGTAGCGAGTCGAGGCAATGTTAGAATGACCTTGAATGGCCGCGATTACACGAACTTCTCCTTTTCAGGAACGAGTTTCAGTGCAGGCGGTGTGCGTTTGGTGCAAGGCAACAATACCGTAGTGATTAGCGGAAGCAACAGCCAGGGAACGGCAACGGCAACTACGACCATTATTTACCAAGTAGCAGAGCCAGAGCCAACGGTTGTCATTACTACCCCCAGCCAAAACCCATACAATACTACAGCAGCTACGGCCAACATTCGGGCAACCATCCGAAATGTAGCAAGCAAAAACAACGTAAGTATGACGGTAAATGGCCGCAACAGTACCAGCTTTTCGTTTTCTGGCACTTCTTTTAGCGCCAACAACGTCGCTTTAAATACTGGCAACAACGTGGTTGTAATTAGCGGAAGCAACAGCCAGGGGATGGCAACGGCAAGCACCACCATTGTTTACCAGCTGGGGCCTAAACCTGTGGTACAATTCACCAGTCCTAGTGTAAACCCGTTGTCTACCGACCAAAGCAGCATTGGCATTCGCGCCAACGTTCGGAACGTGAGCAGCAAAAATGATGTGGTGTTTAGCATCAATGGACGGAC
>CAYUZF010000211.1:0-6360 GCA_964449615.1 uncultured Aureispira sp. | reverse complement strand
GAGGACAAAATACGTTTACCGTAACAGGGCGCAACGCTGCGGGACAGGACAGCAAGAGTACCGTGGTCAATTATGAACTGCGTGTACAGCCCCCTACGGTTAATATTACCATACCCAACCGCAACCCGTTTACGACCAATACGGCCTCGATCAATTTATCGGCGGTTATTACGAACATAACGGAGCGTTCTGGCATTCGTTTTTCAATTAATGGACGCAGCAGTACAGCTTTCGATTTTGTGGGAACCAGCTTTACGGCCAATAATATTGGGTTGAATCCAGGGCGCAACACCATCGCCATCATGGCGACGAACCAAGCAGGCCGCGATAGCAAGTCTACTGTTATTGTTTATAACTTGCCCGTACAAGAACCCGCTGTGCGCATTACAACACCAACGGGCAACCCTACCAATACACAGGGAACCACAGCGGCTATTAAAGCTACTATTTTAAATGTGGACAGCCGTTCCAATGTGACGTTTAAAGTCAATGGGCAGTCTATTAGCAACTTTAGCTTTTCAGGAACTTCTTTTACAGCAAATGGCGTAGCGTTGGCCGTAGGCAACAACACCATTACTATTAGCGGAAGCAACAGCCAGGGAACGGCTACGGCTTCTACAGTAATCGTTCGCCAAGTACCCTTGAAAAAACCATCGGTTCGCTTTTTGGTACCAAATACCAATCCTGCTACAGTGGGAACGGCTACAACCAATGTTACAGTAAATGTGACGCAGGTGAGCAGTAAGAACGACATTGTGTTTACAGTAAATGGTCGAAGCACTGGCTTTAATTTCTCTGGAACGACGTTGACGGCAAACGGTGTTCGATTGGCAGCAGGCAACAACACGCTTAAGGTGGTTGCGCGCAATGGGGCAGGAGAAGCCAACGCCAGTACGGTGATTGTCTACCAAACAGCCCAACCGCCACGAGTTACGATCACGGCACCGCGTCAGAATCCATTTACAACAACAGACCAGCGCGTAAACATCAACGCTACTATTCTAGAAGTGGCCTCCAAAAGCGACATTCGTTTTCAAGTGAATGGACAGCCTAGCAGTAGCTTTAATTTTAGTGGAACCAGTTTTACCGCTCCGAACATAGCCCTGCGCGCAGGCAGCAACACCATTTCTATTATGGCAAGCAACCGACAAGGCAGAGATAGTAAGTCGACGGTTGTTATTTACCAACCGCCTGTACAGGAACCTACGGTACGCATTACAGCGCCTAGTAGTAATCCGTTCAACACACAGGTTCAAAACGCAACGATCAATGCTACGATTACCAATGTAAGTCAAAAAAGCGATGTTGGATTTAGCGTTAACGGACGTTTGGTAAGCAATTTCCGATTTACAGGAACTTCTTTCGTAGCGGACAACGTGGCCTTGCAGGCAGGCAACAATACCTTTACGGTAACGGGCTCCAATGCTTCGGGCACAGCTACGGCAACAACAACCGTAATTTATACGCCTTTTGTGCCGCGTCCTACGGTGAGCATCACCAACCCAGCCACCAATCCTACACGCGTAGTAGCCCCCACGTTGACCGTGCGCGCTACGGTACAAAACGTAAGCAACCGCAACAATGTAGCATTGACCATCAACGGGAGAGCAGTCACCAACTTCCTTTTGTCGGGAACGAGCTTGCAAGCCAATGGCGTCACGCTTAATCCAGGCAGCAACAGTATTATTGTGACCGCAACAAACAGTGCAGGCACGGCCAGCGATACCAAAGTAGTGTTGTACCAACCGCGCAATACAACGGGAACGTCGGGCGGCAACAACAACCAAACAGGGTCAGGTTCTAGCGGTGGTGGCAACACAGGTAGTGGCAGCAGCTCAGGCGGTGGAAGCTCAGGCGGAAGCTCAGGAAGCAGTGGCAGTTCGGGCGGCGGCAGCGGTTCTGCTGGCAAAGCCAACATCAATAAGAACAAGAATACTTCTAGGGTAACCACAGGACAAAACAACGCGACTAAGTCTAGTAGTTCGTCTAAGAAAAAAATGGGTAGAGTAACAGAGGAAACACCAGCCAACAACAAGAAAAAAATGGGCAGTGTACCACAAGAAACACCCACCAATAGTAAGAAGAAGAAGAGCGGTAACTAATCAAACAGCCGTTTGCTAGAACACAACCAACGTCGTCTCGAAGGGCTTTCGCTCTTTGGGACGACTTTTTTTGTAGAAAAACATCAAAAAGGAATTGTCAGTTGAATTCCAGCGGAGGTTTACCTAATGGAATTGTTTAGGAGACGTTGAGCGCAGCCAAAATAAGCCTCAAAAAAAAAGCCCCGACCGATAAGTCGAGGCTTCTTTTATACTATAGTAAACAAGCGTCAAACGCCTAGTCAATTAAATCTTAGAAAGAAAGTCGCTGATATCACCAACAACACCGTGTAGGTATTCGTAGTTGATGCTGTAAAAAATCTGCTTGCCTCTGCGCTCGTGGCTAACGATGTTGGCCAAACGCAAGATACGCAAGTGCTGAGAAGTGATAGACTGCTCCAGTCCTAATGTGTTGTAAATTTTATTGACATTGATGTTCTTATTCTTGTCAATGAACGCAAGAATTTGCAATCTCAAGTCGTGTGTCAAAGCGCGCATTACTTCTGCTGCATACTCTAACTTATCTTCGTCTATAATTACTGTTTGTGACTCCATTATGAAGTAGATTTTGATATAAAAGTTAAAAAATGAGATAGGCTAACCCTGAACAAATAGTGCAAATAGCACAAGGGACATCTGTTGTTGGTCACCTGATTAAAATGGTAAGAGAAGAACGATTAGGCAGCCAATTGGTCTACCAATATAGATACTTCAGAAAGACGATCATTGTTCAAGGTATAATAAATAAATTTACCTCTGCGCTGCGTCAATACGATGCCTGCTTTGCGCAAGATTGCCAAGTGCTGGGAAGCAACAGACTGCTCAATGCGCAATTTTACATAAATATCGGTTACGTTCATAGTCTCATTCTCACGTAACAACTCAATAATTTTCTTGCGTAGGTCGTGACTAATTGCACGAAGAATTAGAACAACTCTACGTAGTTCAGGATAAATCAATTTGACTTCCTGTTTTCCGTTTTTAAGAGTGAACACCTCTGTTTTTGATTTTGCCATAATAAGTAATACGGTTAAAAATTAAAAAATAACAACTAAAACAAACGCTTATTTGTATAAAATGGCAAATAATGCATTTGTAGTACATAAGGCGCTAATGAAATACGTTTAGACCGCTCCTTTGCAAAGAGCATAATCTAACGGTAAAAGATGCCATTAGCGAACACCAGTCACCGTTTAAGGGGATCGTATGCTGTCAAGCCAGTAAGAGCAAACTACAGTAGTTCGGCCTTAGGCATCGACATTGGTAGATAAGCGAAAAAAAACAATTGGGGCTAGCTCATCCAACACATTGTAATGAAAAATACAGCGATAAAGGCTATCCATAAAATGGAAGAAAAATCTCTGCAACCCAGCTTTTCTGGGCTTTTCAATGTTACCATATTACCACCCTGAAAACTGAGGGGAGTAATATTTGATGGCACAAGATATAAAAATATGACCACTAAGTATAAAAAGCATGTTTTAATTTGCAGAAAAATTCACTTTTTTTTCACTTTGGGGGTGTTTTGCGCCCTAGTAGCTACTTTTAGCAATATTTTTAAGTTACTTTTTTCTGTTCTTACTTTTCAAACAGCGGACTAGTATACTGGTTTAAGAATAAAGTAAGAGGGCATAAGTAACTTGCTAAAACCAATAATTATACCATATTAAAATAACAACGGCAAGATGCAGATAAAGTTTGGTACAAACAAATAATTTATAAAAAAAGCACTTCATCTTGTCGATAAAGTGCTTTTTGGGAAACAAAATAGGTACTTATTTACTCAAAAGTCTTCCTAAACCTCTGCTTCGTCGTTTTCTAGTTCCTCTGTAGCCACTTCTTCTACGGCTGGATTTTTACTTTCTTGGTAGGCCTTCAAAACGCCTTCAAAATCCTCTTTGGTCGTGTCGATCATTTCTTTGCCCGTATGCTCTGCTGCGCGCTCCAGAATGCGTTGATCCATCAACGCCTCAAAGCGTTTGTTGACCTCTTTCTTATCCGACAAGATGCGCTCCAACATATTGTCCATCATATCGCCATAGGATGGAATTTGATAATTGAAGTAACTGAGGATTTCGCTGCGCGTCATGTTCTCTACATCTTGGTAGTTCACCTGAATCTCGTACTGCTCCGCCAATTTTTCGCGAATCAACGACCAATTGGTGTTTTTGATAAACGCTTGGAATTCGTTGCTGTCAAAGAAGTCTTCTTTTAGCTCAGGATTGTTCTCTTTCAACCATTTTTTTAGAAAATCCAACGGCAACTTCAATTGGTTCACTTCCAACAAATGGTCGTACACCAAGTTTTGATAGTGGTTGTTGGCGCTTTGTTTGTAGCCTTTGTAGATTTCGCTTTTCACTTTTTCTCTAAAGGCAGCTTCGTCGGCGATTTCCTCATCGGGAAACAATTCGTTAAAAAAGGCTTCGTTTAGCTCTGCTTTGTCTACCCGCTTCACTTCCTTGATCGTCAAACGGAATTGGTTGTTGATCTCTTGCTCTTCCTCGATGCCCAATACATGTTTGCGGATGTATTCAGGTTCTTTGTCTTCAACCGTATAAATATCAAAATCAAAGCTGTCGCCGATGGTTGCCGTCAACAAATCGTCTTTGAGTTGGTCGTTGTTCAAATCTTTTAGTGCTAAGAACGTTTCTTCTTTTACCACACCGCCTTCTTTGAGGGTTCCATCTTCGTTCAACTCTTCCAAACGAATGGCCAACATATCGTCTTCCTCTACATCCGTGACGTTGTTTTGAAAGCCCTTGCTGTGCTTTCTGCGCACTTTGTCAATTTCTTCCGTAACCGACTCCTCTGTAACCGTAATGTCGTAGAAAGGAAGTTGGTGGTCGCCAGAAATACCCTGTACTTCAAATTCAGGGGCTAGGCCAACCTCAAACTGGAAGGTGTAATTCTCAGGGTTAGTAATTTGAATATTCAACTCTTTATTTTCGATGGCGATGGGGTTGCCCAGAACGCGTAATTGCTCTTCCTTAAAATACTCATTTAGGCCATTGCCTAGTGCTTCGTTGATTTCTTCCATCAAAACCGCGTTGCCAAACTTGCGTTTGATAAGTGTCATCGGTACCTTTCCAGGGCGGAAACCTTTGATTTGTGCTTCTTTGCGGTATTTCTTTAATCGTTGATTTACTTTAGATAAGTAATCCTCTTTGGTAAGCTCAAGTGTTACGATCGCATTTAGCTCATCGACATTTTCATGCTTTATCGTTGGCATTGAATGATTTTTAAGGGAAGTTTGTAGAGGTGGTCTAGAAACTTCAGGATAATAAAAAGTAAAAGTGCAAGCTGAGAATCAGGTGCTGGTTCAGCGATTCGACAACTTGCACTTCTTACGAATTTTTGTTGGTGCGGGTGGAGGGACTCGAACCCACACACCTTGCGGCACTAGATCCTAAGTCTAGCGTGTCTACCAATTTCACCACACCCGCGCTTTTAATGCGATGCAAATATACGCACAACTTGCCCAAAAAAGCAAATTTTTGCTCAAAAAAAATTACACTTTTTTCTCAGTCATGTCCTAAATACTTTAATTCGAATGCCTTAGCCCAAACGTTTGATAACGGCTAGTTCATGCGTGCATTGATTTTCATGCCAAATGCCCCGTTGATCCAAATGGTCTATGCGCACCCAGGCAGAAGCGTGTACCAGCTTTTTTTTGCCTAAAATTAAGCCCACATGGGTGATTTTTTCTTTTTTGTTTTTAAAAAATGCCAAATCACCGCGCTGTTGGGCACCCCAAGCTATGGGTTTCCCTAGAAGTGCTTGCTGCGAAGCATCGCGGGGCAGTGTCGTACCCGCCATTCTAAAAGCAATTTGCATAAGCCCTGAACAATCAATACCGGCACAGGTGCGGCCACCCCACAGGTAAGGGGTATTCAGCAAAGAAAGCGCTGCCCAACAAGCGTAATCTGGAAAAACGGTTTCGGGAGCAGGTGCATAGTCGTAGGAGGGCGACCCCAAATAACAGAACGCTTGCCGCGCCCTATTCCAATACGCTACACTGGTCTGGTAACTTTGAAAGGGGCGTTCGTATCGGGCTTCATCTATTAAGTAGACTTGATTACTAGCGATCCAGCCTTCGTAATTGTCGTGGCTACTGGCAATATATGTCCATTCGGGTAACCGCTCCAAGATGCGGTAAGTTTCCAAATAAAGTAACTGATTGACCAGCTCGCTGCTGTGTTGTGCGGCTGCCCGTATAGGAATGCAAGCTAATTGGACTTGCCCAAAAAGAGGAATTTGCATG
>CAYUZF010000210.1:5340-9087 GCA_964449615.1 uncultured Aureispira sp. | reverse complement strand
GCCCTCTTCTACTGCTCCTATAGGGCGGCGCTGCATGTTGCCAATTCCCCCGCCTCTACTGTCGGATTCAAAGCTTTCCCCGAGGGCGGCTCTATTTTCTTCTCGTTCCAAGCCCGTCACGGCCCAACGTTCTTGTCGGGCACGGGGCCAACTGGCGACAATCAGTAAGCTGTCGCGCTCTGCTTTTTCGCTCAAGTGTCTTGCCAAGCCTTCCAGACGGCGTTTGCGCGTATCGGTTGCCGCGTACCGCTCATCTTTTTTGTTCATTTCTTGCGTTGTTGTATCGTAATAAGCATAAGCCTTCACAAAAGCATCGCGCTCATAAAACAGCTCTGCCAACAACAAAGCTCCCTCGGCGCGCTGTGCGGGATTGCTGCTGTTGTACATAGATTGCTGCAAGGCGAGAATTCCCGCTTGTTTATTGCCCTTGCTCAACTGAATTTCGGCCAACGCAAAATAAATCTGGTCTTTGTACTCTTCGTTTTTAGAATCGCGGAGCATACGACGCAGCGCCATTTCTGGATCTATACGCTGTCTGCCACTGGACTGAGCGGCATTTTTGGCCATGTTTAGGCGGGCGTTGAATTCCATTTCGTAGCTGGGTTTCAGGCGCAGTACCCTTTTAAAATTTTCCATAGCAGCGGCATTGTCGCCTTGCTGCTGCTGCAATTGTGCCAATAAATAAACGTAGCGATTCTTGATGTCTTTTTGTCCTTTGGTGTCGGCTATGGCCAACTCTAGCGGCTCTATGGCTTTGGTGTATTCTTTTTGTTGAATCCAAGAATAGGCAACGACGGCTTGTATTTGCGGACGCAGGTTATAAGGTACGGTTAAGTCATTTTCTAATACTCTTAAATAGTAGCCTGCTTCGTCAAATTGTCCCAATTCAATGTGCGTTTTTGCTAACCAAAGTGTGGCTTCGTGGCGTACAGGGCGGTGTTTGAGTCCGTAATTGATGGGCTTTTCTGGATCTTCTTCGCTTCCCTCGTCCTGCTCGTTCGCTTTGTTGGCTTTGGCTTTTTGTTTGGCCGCTTTTTTCTTGCGCTGGGCTACTTTCTTGCGGCTCACCCGTTTGCGACGCACTTTGCGGCGGCGTCTTTTCTTCTTCTTTTTCTTTTTGGCGGTTGGCTTTTTCTTAGAGGTCGTCTCTTTTTTCTTGCCCTCTACGGCCTCTGGGTGGTATTTGTCGTAAATGTATTTGAACGTATTGGCAGCGCGGTCGTATTCTTGTTGCAAAAACTCCGCTTTGCCCATCAACAGGTAACTGTTGTCCGTCCAATCGCCAATTTCGTGCAACATAATGTTGCGCGAGCTTTTGGTAATGGCCTCATCCAACGGTTGTTTGACGGACGCTACGTTTTCGACAGCGGCGTAAGGATAGAGGTGCAGTAGTTTGTTGTAATTGTCTTGGTATTGCTTGTTGAGCGAGACAAAACTTTCTTCCAAACGCAGCGTCGCATTGTAGTAAGCATTGTAGCGTCCTGTAAGGTCGTGGTAGGGTTTTGTTGCTTTGGTTTGCTTGGCGCAACCAATTAACAATATAAGTAGGGCGCTGATGGAGCCCAAGAATAACCATAAATTTTTCATGTACAGCGATATTTGAGGCAGCGAAGGCAGCACATTGTCTTCACTTGTTAGGACATCCGAAATGGATTCCATACCACATTGGCAGTAGTAAATCTGTTTTTGTAACAAAGGGGTGTTCCTTATTATTAACGACAACTGCGCGTCAAAAGTCTATAAAAGTACGGTCTTTCTTACACTTATGCGGCTTTCGGCTTTATTTTTAACGAAAGTGTAAGAGAATAGAGGACTGTTCCGTCCAATCTTTTTGTACTTTTGGGGCGCTTAAACGCTTGCTGCTCGTTGTCTTGGGCAGTTCTTAGAATAGTATTGATAAAAGAGTTGCCTCAAAAATAGATAAGAATTATGCTTAAATGGATCAATGATAAGTACCGCTTGGTGTTGATGAATGACCAGACTTTTCAAGAGGAACGCTCTTTTCGTTTGCACCCTTCTAGTGTCGCGCTAATCACACTATTGGTATTTTTATTGGTCAGTGGTTTCACGCTGTTGCTGTTGGTGGCAACGCCGCTTGGTCGTATTGTTCCCGAGAAGAGCAACCAAGATATTCGCTCTCAAATTACTACCATGTACCTCCACGTTGATTCTTTAGAAAATGCAGTCAACGAGCGCGATGCGTTTATTCTACGCGTTAAAGAATTGGTGTATGAGCAATTTGAGTACGAGGGCGATTTGGAAGATCCCAACCTTAAAAAAACAGCCCTCAACGTGGAAGTTCCCGAAAAATCGGACGAACTGCGCCAACTCCTCGAAAGCGTAGATTCAGAAGCCGAGCTGGGCAATTTGTTGGAAAATACGCTCACCGCTGACAACAGCATTAGCAATATGATATTTTTAACACCCATCAAAGGCATGGTGTCTGACACCTTTGCCCCTACCCGCGCCCATTACGGCACCGACATTGTAGCCCCCAAAGGTTCTATTATTAGAGCGACACAGGCAGGAACGGTTTTGGTAGCGACTTGGTCGGCAGACACGGGCCACATGCTCGCCATTCAGCATGCCAACAACGTGGTTTCTTTTTACAAACACAATGCTTCTTTACTCAAAAAAACGGGGGATATGGTAGGTGCTGGTGAGGGCATTGCCATTATTGGCAATACGGGAGAAATGACGGAAGGGCCACATTTGCATTTTGAACTTTGGTTCAATGGGCAAGCTATTAATCCAGAGCGGTACATCGAATTTAAAAATTAGATTAGGAGAACGAATAATTGAGGGACTAAACAATTGCACGTTGTGGGTAATCGTTCCGACCTCTATAAATCCCGTTTAGAAAATACCCAATACGCCAAGCCTGAAAAAAGTACGATGTAGCCCATTGTTAAGTACACCGCTACGTCTACAGGTAAATAAGCATCCAACATTTTTCCATCTACCACATCGGGCATCCGATCCAATACATAGAGCGGCAACGCATCGCTGGCGGCATTTCCTGGTAGGTAACTGCCCGTTTTAAGGCTTCCCAGTATGTTATGAAATACTAAATAGCGAACAACTCGTTCTACAATCATTAAATAGGCAAAAAAGATAAGCATAGTCAAACCGCTGCGCCTCGTCCAAATTGCCAACAGCAACGCAAAAGTCATGTAGAACAAGGTTTGTACAAAAAACTGCCCCAGCACCAACGTTTCTTTGCTAAACCAATACCCATAACCGCCCTCCCAGGCACCGACCACCAACGTCACGATTCCTACATAAAGCGTTGCGCCCAGTGCCAACAGAACAATCATCAAGAACTTACTCAAAAACAGCGAACGCCGTGAAATCCCCGTGATGATGTTTTGCCGCATGGTGCGGTTGCTGTACTCGGATGTTACCATCCATACCACCAAATAAGTCAATATGAAATACGTCAACCAACTTGCCCAGTAAGTCGTTGTTTCCCAAACTTCTGGAAAGGTATAAAAAGGGCGAAAAATCATATCTTGAGCCACGCCCCTTCTTTCGCCTTCAAAGACTTCGCTGGGATTCATCATCGCTCGCATTGTAAAGTAAAGCAGGGGCATCAACAGCAAATAAAGGGCTGCGGAAACTTTAAACAAACGGTTAGAAGCTATTTTCTTCCATTCTAATTGTAACAAATGCAGCATAGTAGGGGGTGTTGTGGGGATGATCTAGGATACTCGATAAGAGTTTGGTACAGAGGGTATAGTTTATGCG